>NZ_JBHTAC010000002.1:0-356165 GCF_042663325.1 Catellatospora aurea | reverse complement strand
TTCGCTCCGCTCAGGAACCGGCCCTTCGGGCCGGGGATCCCACTTCGTGGGATCTGTTCGCGAAGCGAAGTCTATTCAGTTGCTCTGTCCCTTCGGGACGGTGCCTTCGGCACCCATCAACTCATGCCAATCACCTTACCTTCTGGCCGTCCAATCCCCATCCATGGGACGCTGGCCCCTTCGGGGCCATGGCCGTCGGTATGAAGTGGTCATCGAACCCACTCTCCCGACCCATACCACGTAGCTTGTTGGGCCGTCAGGCGACCCCTGGCATTTCCTCAGCTATGCGTCATGCTGCATGGCTTTGCAACGTTGCTCAATCCCCCAGCCCGGCTCTGCCCCTGAATATGACACGCCCGGCGCAAAAAGTTTCGCACATTAAGCCAAAGCTGATAATACTTATTTATAAATATATTACACATTTAATAGTATGTCATACAGTTCGCAATTTGTGTATATTGCTCGCCCGAGTTGCGTATCGGTCCGTCTTTCGATTATTGAATTACTGGTATATCTAATCTGACAATCGTTACAGAATCGGCCCAGCGTGGAGGACCGAAGACACTTGCCAACGGGAAGTCCGTAACTGCAAGATGTCCCCGATGATCAAACGAATCGGGTCCGCCGGTATCTGGTGAACTAGGTGCTGGGTGCCGGTCGGTCCCGGCCTCAATGGCACGGGCCCGCGAGCGTGAACGCCTTGCTGGCCCCAGCGTCCAGGACACCCGGACCTGGTGGTCGCTCACCCGGCTTTGAAGCTCGGCAGGTCCAAGCTCTGCACTCCACTCCTGGCGCAACTGCGGGATGCGCTCGCGGTCGGCCGAAGATCGTCGCCAAGCGGCAGCGGCGCCTGTCCGAGGTGGAGGACATGGTCATCTCCCTATCCGCGAAAGGGCTCACCACCAGCGAGATCAGCGCGCATCTGGCCAAGGTGCACGGGGCCGAGGTGTCCCGCACGACGATCTCCACAATCACCGACAAGGTGACGGAGGGCATGGCAGATAGCAGAACCGGCCCCTCGATCCGGTCTACCCGGTCGTGTTCCTCGACGCCGTGCACGTCAAGCTGCGCGACGGCAAGGCCGCCAACCGGCCGATCCACATCACCCTCGCGGTGACGATCGAGGACACCCGCGACATCCTCGGGCTGTGGGCCGGCGACGGCGCCACGTTCTGGCTGCACGTGCTCACCGAACTGCGCAACCGCGGCATCGCCGACGTATGCATGGTCGTCTGCGACGGGCACAAAAGCCTGCCGGATGCGGTCGAGGCGACCTGGCCGCAGGCAATCGTGCAGACCTGCGTCATCCACCCGCCGCGCGCGTCGTCCCGCACCCCGGCCGCCAGCACTGGCAGCACATCACCGCTACACTGCGGCCGGTCTACACCGCACCCACCAAAGCAACCGCCCGGGACCGCTTCGACGAGTTCGCCCACACCTGGAACACCCGCCACCCGGCGATCATCAAACTGTGGGACCAGGCCCGGGCCGAGTCCGTTCCCCTCCTGCAGTTCGACACCGAAATCCGCAAGGTCGTCTGCTCGACCAACGCCATCGAGTCCGTCAACGCCCACATCGCCGCGCAGTACCGGCCCAAGGCCACCTCCCGAACCAGACAACCACGCTCAAACACATCCACCTCCCGGCGATGGCCCCGGACCCGACCGGCCACGCCCACAAACGCTGCATCACCCGCCGGAAACCCGCCCCGAACACCCCCAAGATCACCTACGAAGGACACCCCCCACAAACCACAAGCAATCCTCACCAACCGGCTTACAACGCCAGCCGCACAGGCCCACCTGCCTGCGCCCGCTGCTGCAACGCATACGCCATGAGGTCGTGGGCAACATGCACCACCGTGTCGTAGCAAGACCACACAAGCGGACCGGAACTGCTGGTGGACACGCTCCAGGCGGAGACTAGTGTGTCCAGCTATGGGAGCCGCTTACAAAGCCGTCCAACTCGGGGCAGACATGCTCATGACGGACGGTGAGGTCATCCATCCGGTCCCGGAGGGCGTCTACCAGCCGGGGCTCGGGTCGGTGGCGACCCGGCTGGCCAGTCGGTTCGGTGACGAGGGTGTCGTCATGGTGGACCTGGACGCGGCCCGGGCGATGCGCCTGCCCGTAACCCGCGCCGAGCTGGCCGTCGTCGAGGGCGACCACGTACTGCTGCGCGAGATCCGGGCGGAGGGCTGGGAGGTCAAGAAGCTGGCGGACTGGACGACCCTCCGGCGTGAAGGGCTCACGCTGCGGGTCGGGATTCTGCCTGCGATCGACCCGGCCACATTCCCCCTGCTCGACCCCGACCCTGCCGACGGTATGGGCACCTTGACGTCCCTGGCGCTCTGGCACAGGGTCACGGGCAGTGCGTACCACGGCACCACCGGCATCGCGGGCACGGCTGTGCTCAGCCGGGTCACGACGGTCGGCGTGAAGAAGCTTCAGCCGACGTGGAAGCCCAGCATCGCCCTGGTCCCCGGATTCGAGGACGATTTCCACGCGGACCACTTTCGTGCGCCCGCGTCCGGGATGAGATTCGCGCACGCGTACGACGCGAACCGTGCTTATATCGCAGCCGCCGCGAACGCGATTCTGGCACCGTGGCAGCTGAAGCAGGGCGGGGTGAAGTTCGACCCGAAGATGGGCGGCTGGTGGTTGTGCGAATTGTCGCCGTGGAATGACAAGCGGATGCCCGACCCGGCAGGGTATTCGCCGGAGAAAGGGCCGCGCTGGATTTCCACGGCGACGGTTGCGCTGCTCCAGCAGCTGACGGAGGAAGGCGTTTACGGCGGCGTGACGATCAAGGACAGCCGCGTTTCCGCCGGGTCGGAACTGCTGCGGCCGTGGGCGTGGAAGATGCGGGACGCGTACGCGGCGGCGGCCGGGGCGACGGACGACCCGCGCGACGCCGACCGGGTGTTGAAGGCGCTCAAGGAGGCGGGCAGGAAGACGCTCGGCATGCTCGCCAGCGAGACGAACTGGATCTACCGGCCGGACTGGTGGTTCTCCATCATCGCCACGGACCGCGCGAATCGCTGGCGCAAGATGTGGAAGACGGGCCGGGAGCAGAACCGCTGGCCGCTGTGGATCGACGTGGACAACGTGTGGTACGCCTCAGATGTCGAGGACGGCACCGCCGCGATTCCTGCCGGCTGGAATCTCGACCCGACCGGGATGAAGCTCGGGGCGTACAAGCACAAGGCGACCCGTAAGAGCCGCGTCGCGGGAAATGAGAGTGGGAAATGAGCGGGCTGGGTGACCGCCTGGTCAACATCATGCGGGGCCGCGAAGTCCGGCAACCTCCGATGACGTTCCGGGAGAAGGCGGAGGAACTGCGGCGTACCGCCGGTGTCACCAAGGGCGCCAAGATCGCGGGGGTCGACCGGCGTACGTTCCAGCGCTGGTTCGAGAAGTGGAACGCCGGTCAGGATCCGAAGCCGCGCAAGCACTCGCTGGACAAGCTGGACTTCGGCGTACGCCGGGCGTGGGTCGCCACCGCGCCCGCCGACGGGGCCGTGGTGCTCAGCGTCAAGGACCGCAACGACACGGCGCGCGCGGTCCGCACGATCACCGCGAAGCAGCTCAAGCTCGCCCCCGGCACGATGACCCGGGTCGCGGACGTCTACGTGGCCACGGGCGACGCCGAGGCGGCTGCCGCCGCGTTCCTGGCGGGCGTGCAGGACCGCTTCTACCGCCGGTGGCTCACGCCCCCTCGGAGCGACCGGGACACGGCCGCGTGGGAGCGCACAGGGGGGACCGGTGCCGTGTCGGCCGGGGCCGCTGTGGCAGCCGGGCTCGTCCCCGGCCCTCGACACGCCGAGGGTGCGGACGAGTTCGAGGAAGAGGGCCTCGACGTGCTCGCCGGGCCGGAGGTGCCGGAGACGGCGTACGACGAGTTCATGGACGCCATCTACGACGAAAGCGTGGCGGAGATCCCCGACGAGGACGTGTACGGCGGCGATGTCCAGTAGGCCCGCTGTTCAGGCAGACGGTAGGGCGATCAGGCCGGCGGCGGTGGGGCGGAAGCCGCACGCTTCGAAGTAGAAGCCGCGCAGGTGTTCCTCGAAGTCGACGTGCAGCCACTCGCAGCCGGCCGCGCCTGCCTGCCGTGCCGCCTCGGTGATCAGTCCGGTGCCGACGCCATGGCGGCGCGCGTCCGCGGCGACAACCGTGTCGAGCACGAACGCGTGCCCGGACCCGTCCCAGGCGACGTTGACCCAGCCGACGAGGCGATCGCCGTCGCGGGCGTTGACCCAGCCGAGGCTGTGCCGGTCGACCTGGGCCCGCCAGTCGTGGGCGGATGGTTCGCGGTCGAACCCGGCGGCGTGCAGGTGCTCGACCTCTGAGTTGTCGAAGCCGCCGCGCCAGGTGAAGGTGATGGCCATGGGTGCGCACGATAGGGCCTGTCGGCGCTTGGCCCCAACCCACTTTCCTCAGCGCAGGTCGCGGACGGCCACGCCGGGTGCGTGGTGGCGTACGGCGGCCGTGAGGCGGTCGAGGTCGAGCCGCCAGCCGTTCACGGCGCGGGCGGTGGCGATCAGGCGCAGGTCGGGTGCGCCGGAGACGGCGTAGCCGAAACCGGCCATCAGCTTTCCCGCCGGGCTGGTGGGTGTGCCGTGCAGGGGCGGCGCGTCGTGCGGTCGCAGCACGCCGAGGTAGGGCAGGTTCTGGGCCAGTTGCTGACGCCACAGGACCACCGCCTCGACTTCGGCCCAGGGTACGTGGACGGTGGTGGCGGCGTAGCGCAGCGGCGAGCCGCCCAGGGTGATGCCGTTGCCGTCGACGCGCAGGGCGACTTTGCGGCTGAACGTGCCGACGAGCATGACGACGCCGCCGACGCCGAACAGGGCCAGGGTGAGGATGCGGGTGAGCGCGTCGAGCGGCACGAGCAGCGCGGCGGCGGTGAACAGGAAGCAGACGGCGATGACGAGGATGGTCTTGGGGTCGGGGCCGTAGCGTTCCTCGTACACATCGGATGGGGTCATGGGCGTTCATCCTGCCAGCGGCCGAGGGAGCGGCGCTCCCTCGGCCGGCAGGCGGTGTCACGCGGCGGCGCGGTCGGCGTGGGGGCGGCGGCGCAGGGTGGTGTCGGTCAGGGCCGGTGGACGCCAGGCGCCGTCGGGGCGGTACAGGTTCACGCCGGGCGGAACGATCTCGTCGATGCGGTCCAGGGTCGCGTCGGCCAGGGCCAGCTCCGCGCCCTTGAGTGCGGCGTCCAGGTGGGCCATGGTGCGCGGGCCGATGATGGTCGAGGTGACCGCGGGGTGGGCCTGGGTGAACGCGAGCGCGAGTTCGGGCAGGGTGTGGCCGAGGTCGGCGGCGAGCGCGGTGAGCTGTTCGAGGGCGTCATACTTGGCGGCGTTGGCGGGGATGGCGGGGTCGAAGCGGTGCGGGGTCAGCGCGGCGCGGCCGGTGGTGAGGTCGACGGTGTCGCGGCTGACGCGGCCGGACAGGAAGCCGGAGGCCAGTGGGCTCCAGACGAGCACGCCCATGCCGTAGCGCTGGGCGACGGGCAGGATGTCGGCCTCGATGCCGCGGGCGAGCAGGGAGTACGGGGGCTGCTCGGTGCGGAAGCGGCTGACGGCGCGGCGCTGGGCGGCGTGGTGGGCTTCGACGATTTCCTCGGCGGGGAAGGTGGAGCAGCCGTAGGTGCGGATCTTCCCGGCGCGGACGAGGTCGTCGAGGGTGGCGAGGGTCTCCTCGATGTCGGTGGTGTGGTCGGGGCGGTGGATCTGGTAGAGGTCGATGCGGTCGGTGTCGAGGCGGCGGAGGCTGTCCTCGACGGCGGTGAGGATCCAGCGCCGGCTGTTGCCGCCGCGGTTGCGGCCCTCTCCCATGGGGAAGTGCACCTTGGTGGCGAGGACGACGTCGTCGCGGCGGCCGCGCAGGGCTTTGCCGACGATGGTCTCGGATTCGCCGGCGGAGTACATGTCGGCGGTGTCGACGAAGTTGACGCCGTGGTCGAGGGCGTGGTGGATGATGCGGACGCAGTCGTCGTGGTCGGGGTTGCCGACGCTGCCGAACATCATGGTGCCGAGGCAGTAGGTGCTGACCTCGATGCCGGTGCGGCCTAGGGCGCGGTAGCGCATGGTGGTGCTCCCCTGGTCGGGACTCCCGCGCCGGCCCGGCGGGAGTCGATCATGATGGGGAGCCTAGGTGCTGGAGCGCGCTCCAGGTCAAGTCGGTGCGGCCGGGGTGTGATCCCCCGGCCGCTGCGCGGTCAGGTGCGGGCGGTGATGGCGCTTTCGGTACGCCGGCGCAGGTCGTCGAGGTCGACGCCGGCTTCGGTGAGGATGAGTGCGGCGAGGCCTTTGCCTTCGCGGATCATGCCGAGCAGGATGTGCTCGGTGCCGATGTAGCGGTGCTTGAGGCGCAGGGCTTCACGTAGGGACAGTTCGAGCACGACCTTGCTGCGCGGGGTGAAGGGGATGTGGCCGCCCTCGCTGACGGCGACGCGAGGCCGGCGGCGGAACAGGCCGCGCCGGGGCGGCGGGGTCACCTGGTTGAGGGCGCCGGGTCCGAAGGTCTCTTCGAGTTTGGCGCGTACGGCGTCGAGGTCGATGCCGATGGCCTGGAGTGCGGCGGCGTCGGCGGCGCCGAGGGGTTCGGCGTTGCCGAGGTGGCGGCCGATGGCGGCGGTGACCTTGTCGTGGTCGAGTCCGGCCGCGGTGAGCAGGTCGTACGGGATGCCGCTGGTCGGTCGGAGCAGGCCGAGCAGGAGGTGTTCGGTGCCGAGGTAGTGCTGCTGGCCGCAGTGGCGGGCCTCCTCCTGGGCGCCTCTGACGACGTCGCGTGCGGCGGTGGTGAATCGTTCGAACATCACTTCTCCCGTCGGTCCGGTCCGGGCCAGCGGCCGGCGTGTTTCTTGTGTACGGCCTGTCGGCTGACTTCGAGGGCGTCGGCTATCTCCTGCCAGGACCAGCCTGCTTTGCGGGCGTTGCCGACCTGCAGCGTCTCGAGGGTTTCGAGGAGCCGGCGCAGGGCGAGCACCGCGCGTAGGCCGACGCCGGGGTCGGTGCTGCCGGCTGCGGCGGCGAGTTTTGTCGCGTCGCTCATGCTGTCAATGTAGGTTGACAGGTGGCCTTGTGTCAACTCTGGTTGACGTCCAGGACTACGCGGGGCGCTGTCGAACTGCGGCGACGCCGACCGGGCGGGAATGTCGCGCCGGTCGGCCGCATCGTAAGATGTGCCCGATATGCACGACACAGGCTTTTGGTGCCACATGGTCAGCATTGGCGGTGTTAGCTTCTGCGGGCCCCGGGTCACGCGCTTAGACCGCACGGCCCACTGCTGCCTCTGGACGGAAACGACGATGACAGCTGCCACCGTCACCTCACGTGCCGCGCTGGTCCGCGACGCACTCCTGTGGGCGGCGGTCGCCGCGGCCGCGGCGTGGACGTTCGCCTACCGGGCCGCGACCAGCCGTGCCCAGGTGCTCGACTACGACGACGGGGTGTACTGGCAGACCGCGCTGGCCATCGCCGACGGCGCACGGCCGTACACCGAGGTGTTCCATGCTCAGCCGCCGCTGTTCCCGTGGCTGGTCGCCCAGCCGTTCGCGCTGCTGGGAGCCGTCGACGGGGAGACCGCCGCCCGGATGCTGATGACCGGGTTCGCGGTGCTGCTCGCGGCGAGCGCGGCCGGGATGGCGGCGGTGCTGCGCGGGCCGCGGGCCGGGATGCTGGCGGCGCTGGCCGTGGTGGCGTTCCCGCTGGTGCAGCGGTACAGCTTCCAGTTCGGCGCGGACCTGCCCGCCGCGGCGCTGGGCGGCGTCGCGTTGTGCCTGGCGCTGCGGGCCCGCACCGCGGCTCGGCCGGGCCGCTGGTGGTGGTGGGCCGGGTCCGGGGCGGCGCTGTGCCTAGCCGCGCTGGTGAAGCTGATCGTCGTGGTGGTCGTGCCGTCGCTGGCGCTGGTGCTGCTGACCACCGCCGCAGCGGGCGGGTCCGGGTGGTGGGCGTGGGTGCGGCGTACCGCGGCGGCGACCGGATCGCTGCTGGGCGGGTTCGCGGTGGCCGCGGCGGCGGCGCTGCTGGTGATCCGGCCGGGGCGGGCGGCCTGGGACCAGGTGTTCGCGTTCCATCTGCGGGCGGCGGAGTCCGCGAGCACCCCCGACGTCGTCGGGATGATCGACAACACCGGGGACTGGGGGTTGCCGTACTTCATCACCGCGGGTGTCTGCGGGTTGCTCGCGCTGGGCCTGCCGGGGCGGGCCGGTGGGCGGGCCGATGTCGCGGCGATCGCGGTGTGGGCGGCGGCGATCGTGCCGTACGGGTATCTGCACCATCCCGTGTTCAAGCACCACGTGCTGCTGTTCGTCGCACCGGCGGGGGCGCTGATCGTGCTGGGGGTGGCGGCGGCGTGGGCCGTGTGTCGGCGGGCGGTGCAACGGCTGACGGGGCCGCGGCGGCGGTGGGCCGGGGCGATGGCCGTGGTGGCCGCGGTCGCGGCGGGGGCCTGGTACACGACGCACAGCACGGTCGCGCCGGTGCTCGCCGACACGTCCGTGGAGGCTTGCCTGCGGGCGCTGCCCCGGGACGTGGTGCTGGTGTCCGACGACCAGGCGATGCTGGCCCGCGCGGGGCTGCGTACGCCGCCGTGGCTGGTGGATACCTCGCATGTGCGCATCGACTCCGGGTGGCTCACCGACGGCGAGATCACCGCGGCGGCGTCGGCCGCAGACGGGGTGCTGTTCGCCCGGCCGCGCCGGATCGGCAAGCACCCCGAGGTCAGGGCCTGGGCGAAGGAGAACTTCCCGGTGCGGTACGCCGCCGACCGGTACGTGCTGTATGTCCGGGCCGCGCCGCTGGTCAGCGGGTGTGCCGGGGAGGTCGAGGTCGACGGCAAGACGGTCAGCCCGCAGTCCTGACGACGTATTGCGGGACGTCCCCCGAGGTGGGACGTCCCGCGATACGTGCCCGGCGGCGGCCGATACGTGGCAGGTAGGAGGCAGCCGCCGGGAGTCCTACCGTTCCAGCAGCTGCTGGTGGAAGTCGCGGTAGCGCTGCACGGCCAGCCGCAGCTGCTCGGTGTCCGCGCCGGCGTCGCCGAACGCGTCGTCCAGCTCCCGCTGCCGGTCGGCCAGCGACTCCTGCAACGTGCGTACGGCCTCGCCGACCAGGTCGCGCAGCTCCGCCGCCACTGCGGGCGGGTCGTCGACGAACCGCAGCTGCGCGGCCTGCCACCGGTCCCGCAGATCCTCGGCGGCCGCGGCCGGCCACAACGACGCCGCGGCGACCAGCGCGCCGACGTCGGCGGGCTCGGCCGCGGGCGGATCGACCGCGTCCGCGCCGCCCACGACCACCGCGTCGTCGGCGGCCGGGTTCTCGTCGGCCGTCGCCTCAGGCTGGTCCGGGTCGTCGGCACCGGTGAGTTCGGCGACGGCGGACTCGTCGACGGTCGCGCCGGGCGTGGTCAGGTCCTCCACCGCCTGGTCGGCCGGGGTGGGTTCGTCGTCCGGGGTGTCGTCGCGGGCCACGGCCTCGTCGTCGAGGGCGTCGTCGGCCGGGACCTCCACATCGGCCAGGTCGTCGAGCGTCCGGGTCTCGGTGTCGGCGGGCTCGTCGTCGGCGTTCACGGCCTGCGCGACCGTCTCGTCCTGCACCTCGTCGGCCGGGACCACCGGGTCGAAGCGCTCGTCCGGGTCCTCACCGATGTGCGCCTCC
The DNA here is from genome assembly GCF_042663325.1 of Catellatospora aurea. Lineage (NCBI taxonomy): Bacteria > Bacillati > Actinomycetota > Actinomycetes > Micromonosporales > Micromonosporaceae > Catellatospora > Catellatospora aurea. The sequence continues at coordinate 346,498 of NZ_JBHTAC010000002.1, read as the reverse complement.
GGGTGAGCAGGGTCGTCGGTGGCGGCGGGCTCGGTGTCGGCGGTGTCCTCCAGCGCCGGAGTCTCGCCGTCGTCGGGGGTGGCGACGTCGTGGCGGCCCTCGGTGGTGCCGCCGAAGCCGTCGAGGTCCACCGGCTCGACCGGGTCACCATCGCGGGCCGCCTCCTCGGCGGAGACGACGCCGTCCTGGTCGTGGCGGTGCGCCGGCTCGCCGTCCACGAGCTCGCCGTCGACGACGTCGTCGGTGCGGTCCTGGTGCGGCACGCCGTCGTGCCGCGGCGGGCGGTTGTCGTCGTCGGAGTCGACGAGACCGTGGCTGAACTGGGCTCGGGTGTCGTAGGTCATGCGTGGACCTCCTCGTCACGGCGGGGGGTGGCGGCCGCGGCGGTGTCACGGTCCGCGGCGGGGGTGGGGTTGGCGGGCACCGGGTCCTCGCCGAGCAGCTGGGCGACCAGCTCGCGGTAGCGGACCACCGCGACCCGCAGGTCCTCGGTGCCGGCTTCGCCGCGGCTGTTGCGGTCGGCGATCTCCTTGGCCTCGCGGTACGAGGCGAGCGTCGCGGCGTGGTCGACGGACAGCTGGGCGAGCTGCTCCTCGTCGTCGTCGGCCGGGTAGCCGCGCGCGGTGATCAGGTCGCGGACCAGCTCGTCGGCCTCCCCCACCGCGTCGGCCGGGGCGTCGATGAAGTGCGACTGCAGCGCGTGCCAGCGGACCACGAACTGGGCGTGATCCTGCGGGCTGAGCTCGCGCAGCTCCAGCTCGGCGTGGCGGCGCTCGCGGTCGCGCAGGTCGCGCTCGGCGTCGGTCCTGGTGTCGTGCTCGGCGACGGCGCGGTCGTACTCGGGGCCGAAGCGGCGGCGCAGCGACTGGCGGCGCATGGCCGTCCAGGCGACGTACGCGGCGGCCGCGACGGCGGCGAGCACGATCAGCAAGATGATGATCTGTCCGGTGTCCATCGGGTTCCTCCTTCGCGGAGGAGATACCCCTTTTCACGGCGCTAAACCGTGCGCTGCGCCGGTGACGGGATTCGAACCCGCGACCCCCCGCTCGACAGGCGGGTGCTCTCACCACTGAGCCACACCGGCAGCGTATGAAGTTGTGTCGCACGGGCGGCAGGATTCGAACCCGCAACCTTCGGATTTGGAGGCCGGTGCTCTGACCGTTGAGCTACACCCGCGTGCGTGAAGAAGAAGAAAGCGCCCGTCCCCGGTGATCCGGGGCGCGGGCGGCGTCGGCCGTTCGCGTGGCGCTAGGCGCGCCGGTCACCCGGGGTCGGATCGTCGGTGTCGGCCGTGGACCACGAGCAGGTCACGGCACGGCGGGACGGGGACCATCGCTGATCGCGCTGGGCTCGCATCGCTGTCCTCCTGTCCTGACCGGGTGGTGTGCATACCGTAGGCGGCGATGGCCGCCCGGCACAAAGGATTTAGCTCAGAGTTCGGTGACGACGATGTCGAGCTGCCAGGGGCGGCCGGGTCTGGCCGGTGGCAGTTCCTCGACGGTGTGTTTGAGGTCGCGCAGGGCGGTGACGAGTTCGGCCGGGGTGCGCGGGTTGGCGCCGTCGAGGAGCAGGTCGCGGACGAGGCGGCCCTTGGTGGCCTTGTTGAAGTGGCTGACCACGGTCCGGGCGCCGTTGCGTTCGTGCAGGACGCGCACGGTCGCGGTGCGGGCGGCGACGTCGCCGCGGGGTGTCCACGCGGGGGTGTACATCGACGAGCGCAGGTCCAGGACCAGGCCGGTGCCGGCGGCTTCGGGCAGTGCCTGGGCCATGGCGTCGCGCCAGTGGGTGCTGAGCAGGCCGACGCCGGGCAGGCGGACGCCCATGGCGCAGCGGTACGGCGGGACGCGGTCGTCGATGCGCAGGGTGCCCCACAGCCCGGAGAAGATCAGCAACGTGCGCTTGGCGCGGGTCTTGGCGGGGGCGGGCAGGTCGGCCAGGCCCAGATTGTCGTAGAGCACGCCGGTGTACAGGCTGCCCGCGGGCAGTGCCTTGGCGGTGCGCAGCTGCGTGTTGCGGGTGATCTCGCCGCGCAGGCCGGGGCTGAGGCCGAGGGTGTCCGCGGCGGTGTCGGCGTCGCCGGCGCACAGGGCGACCAGCGCGTCGAGGGCCTGCTCGCGGGCGGGGTGCAGGGCGGGCAGGGACAGCCGTGCCAGGTCGAGCGGTTTGCCGGAGCCGGTGTCGGCCTTGCCCTCCGAGGGCGGCAGCAGGATCAGCACCGGCTCACTCTAGGTGACCGGCCGGGCCGGGCCGCCGTCGGCACGGCGGGTCAGCTGGTGATCGTCTTCCCGTGGACCTGGGTGAACGCGGCGGCGACGAGCTCGCGCAGGGCGGCGGTGTCGACGTCGGCGAGCTTCTTGACGTACACGCAGGCTTTGCTGGTGGTGACCGGGCCGAGCCGGGACAGCAGGTCGCCGTGCACGTCGAAGCCTTCGGCGACGTACAGGACCAGGGCCTGCTTGCGCGGGGAGAAGCCGACCGCGGGCCAGTCGCCCTGCTTGCCGGAGGCGTAGACGTAGCGGTACTGCCCGAAGCCGACGATGGCGCTGCCCCACATGACGGGCGGCTGGCCGGTGACGGCCTCCATCAGCTCGCAGACGGCCTGGGCGTCGGCGCGGCGGCGGGCGTCGGCGACCCCGGCGAGGAACTCCTCGACGTCGCCGTCGTTCTTCGTCGTCTTCGGTTCGGCCATGCGGCCAGAGTATGCCGCCGATCCGACAGCCGCCGTCGCGGGACAGCGCGGGGGTGACGATGCGAAGTAGGCTCGCCCCATGACCACCCGTATCGTGCTGACCGCCCTGGTGGGGCGGACCGGAGCCGTGCTGCTGCGGATGCGCGACGAGCAGTCCGCGGTGCGGGCCAACCGGTGGAGCCTGCCCGGGGGCGCGATCCGGCCCGGGGAGAGCCCGGTCAACGCCGCCAAGCGGCACATCGCCGAGCAGACCGGGCTGCCGGTCGACGGGGAGCCGGCGATGTTCTGGCACGGGTTCCTGCCGGGCACCCGTACCGACGTGTTCTTCTTCGCCGCGGGCACCCCCGCGTGGAATCCCGACATCGTGGCGCAGCCGGGGGTGCTGGCCGAGTTCGTCGCGGGCGAGGACGTGCTCAGCGGGCGGGCGTTCACGCCGGCGTCGGGGTTCGTGCTGGGCCGGTTCCTGGAGTCCAACGAATACCTGACGCTCGCCGGGCGGTTCTTCCCCGCCGATCCTGTCTGATGGCGTCGCTGCGCACGCCGGGGCTGTTCGAGGCCCTGGCCGGATGCGAGCGCGTCCTGATCGCCGGGGCCGGGGGCGGCTTCGACGTGTACGCGGGCCTGCCGCTGGCCCTGCAGCTGCACGCCGACGGCGTCCAGGTGCACCTGGCGAACCTGTCGTTCGCTGACCTGCACGCCCTGGACGTCGAGGTGTGGCTGGAACCCGACCTGGCCGAGGTCGGCCCGGCGACCAAGGGCCTGGACGGCTACTTCCCGGAGCGGACGCTCGCGCAGTGGCTGGACCTCAACGGGCTGCCGTCGACGGTGTACGCGTTCCCGAAGGTCGGCGTGCAGCCGCTGCGGGCGGCGTACCGGGCGCTGGTGAACCGGCTGCGGCCCGACGCGATCGTGCTGGTCGACGGCGGCACCGACATCCTCATGCGCGGTGACGAGACCGGGCTGGGCACGCCCGAGGAGGACATGACCAGCCTCGCCGCGGTCGCCGGGCTGGACGTGGCAGTCAAGCTGGTCTGCTGCCTCGGGTTCGGCATCGACGCGTATCACGGCGTCAACCACGTGCAGGTGCTGGAGAACCTCGCCGAGCTCGACCAGGCCGGGGCGTACCTGGGCGCGCTGTCGATCCCGGGCGGTTCGCCGCAGGGGCGGGCGTACGTGGAGGCGGTCGTGCACGCGCGGGCGCTGACGCCGGGGTGGCCGAGCATCGTCAACGGGCAGATCGCCGCGGCGCTGCAGGGCCTGCACGGCGACGTGCAGTTCACGCGGCGCACCGGCGGCAGCCGGCTGTTCGTCAACCCGCTGATGGCGGTGTACTTCACCGTCGACCTGGCCGGGTTGGCGGCGCGCAACCTGCTGCTCGACCGGATCGAGGGCACCCACCTGATGCGGCAGGTCAGCGCCGCGATCGAGGAGTTCCGCCACGAGACCGACACCCGGATCCCGCGGGTGTACCCGCACTGAGCGCCCGATGCGGCGGCCATTGTGGATGAATGAGGTATCGCGCTGAGTCGATCGAGCCGTTATTTTCTGTGCATGTCCGGGGACGCGCTGATGATCGGCATTATCGGAGTGCTGCTGGGGATCCTGGTCGGCCGGCGCTGGCTGAAGATGCAGCAGGCGGGCGCCGGGTACAAGTCCGCGGTCGCCGGGGTGCCGAAGGCCAAGGCCGGGGTGAAGACCGCCCGCAAGGCGTGGATGCTCGCCATCCGGGCCGCGATGCTGGCCGTGGTGCTGCTGTTCGTGTACGTCCTGGCCACGACGACGGCGGTGTTCCAGTCGGCGCGGTGATCAAGATCACCGGTCGGATAACTCGGAGGCGCGGCTCCGCCGTGATCACTAGCCTGGCCCGCGATGACTCTTTCACATGACGTGGCCGGTGACGGCCCGACGATCGTCCTGCTCCACTCCACGGTCTGCGACCGGCGCATGTGGGACCCGCAGCTGCCGGCCCTGACCAGCGCGGGTTACCGCGTGGTGCGCTGCGACCTGCGCGGCTTCGGCGACAGCCCGATGCCCGACCGGCCCTACAACAACGCCGACGACGTCGCCGACCTGCTCGACGAGCTCGGTGTCGAGCAGGCCGCGTTCGTCGGCGCGTCCGGCGGCGGCCGGGTCGCGATCGAGTTCGCGGCCCGCATGCCGCAGCGCACGACCGCCCTGGCCCTGCTGTGCACCGCCGTCGCCGACCACGAGCCCAGCGAGCGCCTGCGCGCGTTCGGCGACCAGGAGGACGCGCTGCTGGAAGCGGGCGACGTCGCCGGGGCGACGGAGCTCAACGTCACGGCGTGGGTCGGCCCGTTCGCCGACGACGCGACCCGCGACCTGGTGCGGCGGATGCAGCGGCACGCGTTCGAGGTGCAGCTCGCCCCGCAGGAGGAGGAGCACGGCTCGGTCAAGCACGACGTCGACCTCGCCGCGGTCACCGCCCCGGTGCTGCTGGTGTCCGGCGAGCACGACTTCGCCGACTTCCACGACATCGCCGTACGGCTGAACAAGCAGTTCGCCGGGTCGCGTCACGTGCACCTGGACTGGGCCGGGCACCTGCCGAGCATGGAGCGGCCCGAGGAGCTGAACCCGATGCTGGTGGACTTCCTCCGCGAGACCGTCCCGGCTCGCTGACCGGCGGTGCGGCGAGGGGGTGGCTGCCCCTTCGCCGCGCGCCCGGTTCAGGCGGCGAGCGCGGCGGCGATGGCGTCGGCGTGCTCGCGGGCCTGGGCGTCGTCGGTGTACTTGGTGCGGGGCCAGAAGAAGCCGCGCAGGCCGTCGCCCTTGCGGCGCGGCACGACGTGGGTGTGCAGGTGCGGCACACTCTGGCTGATCTTGTTGTTGAGGGCGACGAAGGTGCCCTGGGCCGACATCGCCGACTCGACGGCCCCGGCGATGCGCTGCACCTGCTGGAAGTAGCCGCCCACGGCTTCGGCGGCCAGGTCGTGCAGGGTCGGCACGTGCTCGCGCGGCACCACCAGCACGTGCCCGGGGAACACCGGGCGGGTGTCGAGGAACGCGACGACCGTGTCGTCGGCGTGCACCAGCCACGCCGGTCGCGCCCCGGCCGCGATCTCGCAGAACAGACATCCTTCCATGGCAACGCCGAGCCTATCCGCTGTCTGGGTAGCATCGGTCGCATGTCTGCTGCACCGATCGGGAACTTCGAGGCGGCCTGGCCCGCCGTGGACCGCGCCGACCTCGTCGCCGCTCCGGTGGCCAAGGCCCTGGCCGGCTGGACCGGCGCTGAGCCGGTCGAGTCGGTGCTGGTCGTCGACACCGATCCGGAGCTGGCCGACACCGGCAACTTCGGCCAGGCGTACGACGTGGCCCCGGAGCTGTCCGCCAACTGCGTGGTGGTGGCCGCCAAGCGGGGGCAGGACGTGACGTACGCCGCGTGTTTGGTGCTGGCCAGCACCCGTGCCGACGTCAACGGGCTGGTCCGCAAGCACCTCGGGGCGCGTAAGGCGTCGTTCGCGCCGATGGACGAGGCCGTGTCGCTGACCGGGATGCAGTACGGCGGCATCACCCCGATCGGGCTGCCCGACGGCTGGCCGGTGCTGGTGGACGCCGCCGTCGCGGACGCGCCGTACGTGGTGATCGGGTCCGGCAACCGGCGCGGGAAGATCATCGTGCCGGGCAAGGTGCTGGCCGGACTGCCCGGCGCGACGGTGCTGGAAGGCCTGGGTCTGTAGGTCGCGGTCTACCCGGGCCGCGGGGGAAGCGGCCCGGGCTCGCCGGTTCAGTTCGGCAGGGCGGCCAGCAGGCCCAGCAGCTCCCAGCGCTCGGCCTCGGTCAGCGCGTCGTAGACCAGGTCGTCGCGGCGGTTCGTGTCCTGCTCGATCGACACCCGCAGGGGGTCGGTCGGCGACAGGGCCCGCAGCTGCGCCAAGGTCAGCCCGGCGGCCGCCCACGCGGCCCGGTGCGCGTCGCCGCGGTGGTGGCGCAGCGCGCCCATGCGGGTGCCGACCTGCAGCGCGTACGACGCGCCGGCGGGCTCGTACACCGGCGTCGCCGCCCGGAACGCCGGACCGCCCGTGGCCTCACCGGCCTTGAGCAGCACCCCGAGCAGCTCGGCCAGGCGCGGCAGCGCCGCCTCGCCCGGCAGTGCGCCGAAGTAGGTCTGCGCCCACAACTCCTGCGCGGCGTCGGCGATCACCTGCTGCAGCTCCAGCGTGAACGCACGGCCCGGCTCGGTCAGCGACCAGGTGCCGGCCTCGTCGACGGCCATGATGCCCTGCTCCAGCTCCCCGGTCATGTCCGAGCCGCTGTAGGTGGTCGCCGCCGCGAACGCGTCGGCCGGCATCGGGCGGGCCAGCAGGCCGAAGTAGAAGCTGCCGTTGAAGCCCGGCTGCAGCCCGGTCCGGGCGACCAGCTCGCGGAGCCGGTCGCGGGCGGCCTGGCGCATTCCGATGTAGACGCGGTCGATCGCGGGCCGGACGAGCGCGGCGTAGGACATGTGGACTCCCCGTGGTCGGTTTTACTGAACCCGCCACCCTACCCAGCCGGGTGGAGGAGTTCCAGGCCACAATCCACGCTCAATCCGTAGTGCAGCACACATCGAAACTGTCGGCTGGATCGCAGCAGGACGCGCTGAAGCGAGCCACCATGGAGGGCATGTCCACCGTTGCCGACCCGATGGTGGTGGCCCGCGCGGCCACCTTCGCCGTGGTGCTCCTCGTGCTGTATGTCGGGCACCAGCTGGGCGACCACGTCGCGCAGACCGACCGGCAGGCGGAGGGCAAGGCCGCGCCCGGCCGGCGCGGCTGGGCGGCGATGGCCGGGCACCTGGCCGGCTACCACGTGACCATGGCGGTGCTGCTGGCCGGCACCACCGCGGTGCTGCGACTGCCGCTGTCGGGCTGGGGCATCGCCGCCGGGCTGGCGTTCTCCGTGGCCACCCACGCGCTGCTCGACCGCCGCTGGCCGGTCCGGGCGCTGCTGCGGGCCACCGGCTCCCCGAACTTCGCCGAGCTGACCACCCCGGTGTGCGGCATGTACGCCGCCGACCAGGCCCTGCACCTGCTCGCGCTGCTCATCTCGGCCCTGCTCATCGTCGCCGTCTGACCGGGGAGCCGCCACAGGCCGAAGGAAGGGCACCTTCACATCGATACACGTTGTGGAAGGTGCCCTTCCTCACCGTGCACCGGGGCGGGCCAGCAGAAATGGCGGGCGGGCCGGATGGCCCCGACGGTAGCCTGCCCCGCATGGACAACACGGTGACGCCCGACTGGGCGCGGGCCTTGGCCTGGATCGACGACACCCTGGCGGGAGCGGGGCTGCGGGCCGCCGGGCCGGTTGAGCAGACCCGGGTGAGGCCGTGGTCGGTGCTGGCGAAGGTGCCCGTCGGGGACGGCACGATGTGGTTCAAGGCCAACGGGCACTGCTCGACGTACGAGGCCCGGCTGCTGGACGCGCTGGGCCGCTGGGCCCCGGGACGGGTCCTGGAGCCGATCGCGATCGACGGCGAGCGCGGCTGGTCGCTGCTGCCCGACGGGGGCCGGACGCTGCGCGAGGTGGCCGCCGACGACCCGGCGCACTGGGAGGATCTGCTGGCCAGGCACGCCGAGCTGCAGCGCGACCTCGCGCCGCGGGCGGCCGAGATGATCTTGCTGGGTGTGCCGGACATGACCGCGGCAGAACTGCCGGGCCACTTCACGGCCCTGCTCGATGACCCGGCCGTCGGCGGAGCCCTGCCCGCGGAGCAGCTGGCGCGGCTGCGGGCGTACCAGCCGGCGTACCGGCTGCTGTGCGAGCGGGTCGCGGCGAGCGCGGTGCCGGTGTCGGTGCAGCACGACGACCTGCACGACGGGAACGTGCTGGTCGGGGACGGTTACCGGTTCTTCGACTGGGGTGACGCGTCGGTGGCGCATCCGTTCGCGGTGCTGCTGATCGCGCTGCGCGTCGCCGCCGACCGGTACGACCTGAAGCCCGGTGATCCGGTGCTGGCCCGGCTGCGCGACGCGTACCTGGAGCCGTGGACCGCGTACGGCACCCGCGCCGAGCTGGCCGCCGAAGTCGAGCCCGCGGTGCAGGCCGCCAAGGTCAGCCGCGCACTGTCCTGGCAGCGCTCGCTGGAGGGCGCCGACCCCGACGCGCTGGCGAAATACGGCCCCGCCGTGCCCGGCTGGCTTGAGGAACTGCTGACCCCGAACGTCCTCTAGCGGCGGCGACGCTCGCGGCGCGCCGAAACCCCGCGCGCGACAGCTCCCAACGGCGCTGACCAGCGCCGCCGCAGGCGAAAACGAAGGAAGGGCGCCTTCTTAACGGACGTCCGTTAAGAAGGTGCCCTTCCTTCGTCAAAAACCTCAGCTGGAGGCGCGGAGGGCCTGGCGGTAGTCCTTGTTGAGGCGGGCGATGGTCTCCAGGGGGATGCCCTTGGGGCAGACCGAGGTGCACTCGCCGGTGTTGGTGCAGCCGCCGAAGCCGGCCTCGTCATGCGCGTTGATCATGTCGATGACGCGGGTGTCGCGCTCCGGTTGGCCCTGCGGAAGCAGGCCCAGGTGGGTGATCTTCGCGGCGGTGAACAGCATGCCGGAGCCGTTCGGGCACGCCGCGACGCACGCGCCGCAGCCGATGCAGGTCGCGGCCTCGAAGGCGAGGTCGGCGTCGGCCTTGGGCACCGGGGTGGCGTGCGCGTCGGGCGCGGAGCCGGTGGGCGCGGAGATGTACCCGCCCGCCTGGATGATCTTGTCGAAGGCGCGGCGGTCCACGACCAGGTCCTTCACGACCGGGAACGCGGCGGCCCGCCACGGCTCGATGTCGATCGTCTCGCCGTCGGAGAAGTGCCGCATGTGCAGCTGGCACGTCGTGGTGGCCTTCTCCGGGCCGTGCGGCACGCCGTTGATGACCAGGCTGCACGCGCCGCAGATGCCCTCGCGGCAGTCGTGGTCGAAGGCGACCGGGTCCTCGCCGTCGAGCGTCAGGCGCTCGTTGAGCACGTCGAGCATCTCCAGGAACGACATGTCCGGGGAGACGTTCTGCAGCTGGTAGGTCACCATGCCGCCCTTGTCCCGCGCGTCGGCCTGCCGCCAGATGCGCAGCTTCAGGCTCATCAGCTTCTCGGTCACTTGTAGCTCCGCTGGCTCGGGTGTACGTACTCGAAGGTCAGGTCCTCCTTGTGGAGGACCGGCGTGTCGCCGCCGAACTCCCAGGCGGCGACATAGCTGAACGTGTCGTCGTCGCGCTGCGCCTCGCCCTCCTCGGTCTGGCTCTCGGCGCGGAAGTGGCCGCCGCACGACTCCTCGCGGTGCAGCGCGTCGATGCACATCAGCTCGGCCAGCTCGAAGAAGTCGGCCACCCGGCCGGCCCGCTCCAGGGACTGGTTGAGGCCCTCGCCGTCGCCGGGCACCTTGGCCCGCTGCCAGAACTCGGCCTTCAGCTCGCGGATCTCGCTGATCGCCTTGCGCAGGCCGGCGTCGGTGCGCTCCATGCCGCAGTACTCCCACATGATGCGGCCCAGCTCGCGGTGGAAGGAGTCGACGGTGCGGTCACCGTTGATCGCCAGCAGCTTCTCGATGCGGTCCTCGACCAGCTTGCGAGCTTCGGCGACCTCGGCGTTCTCGGCGTCCAGCTTCGGGAACGGGCCCGCGGCCAGGTAGTCGCCGATGGTGTTCGGGAGCACGAAGTAGCCGTCGGCCAGGCCCTGCATCAGCGCGGACGCGCCCAGGCGGTTCGCGCCGTGGTCGGAGAAGTTCGCCTCGCCGATCACGAACAGGCCGGGGATCGTCGACTGCAGGTCGTAGTCCACCCAGAGGCCGCCCATGGTGTAGTGCACGGCCGGGTAGATGCGCATCGGCGTGGTGTACGGGTCCTCGCCGGTGATGCGCTGGTACATCTCGAACAGGTTGCCGTACTTGGCCTCGACCGCGTCGCGGCCCAGGCGGCCGATCGCGGCGGCGAAGTCCAGGTACACGCCCAGCCCGCCGGGGCCGACGCCGCGGCCCTCGTCGCAGACGTTCTTCGCGGCACGCGAGGCGATGTCACGCGGCACCAGGTTGCCGAACGCCGGGTAGATGCGCTCCAGGTAGTAGTCGCGCTCGTCCTCGGGGATGTCGGCCGGGACGCGGTTGTCGCCCTTGGCCTTGGGCACCCACACCCGGCCGTCGTTGCGCAGCGACTCCGACATCAGGGTCAGCTTGGACTGGTGGTCGCCGGAGACCGGGATACACGTCGGGTGGATCTGCGTGTAGCACGGGTTGGCGAACAGCGCGCCCTTGCGGTGCGCCCGCCACGAGGCGGTGACGTTGCAGCCCTTGGCGTTGGTGGACAGGAAGAACACGTTGCCGTACCCGCCGGAGGCGAGCACGACCGCGTCGGCGAACTCGGTGCTGATCTCGCCGGTGACCAGGTCGCGGACCACGATGCCGCGGGCCCGGCCGTCCACGATGATCAGTTCGAGCATCTCGTGGCGGTCGTGCATCGTCACGGTGCCGGCCGCGATCTGGCGCTCCAGGGCCTGGTACGCGCCGAGCAGCAGCTGCTGGCCCGTTTGGCCCCGGGCGTAGAAGGTGCGGGAGACCTGCGCGCCGCCGAAGGAGCGGGTGTCGAGCAGGCCGCCGTACTCGCGGGCGAACGGGACGCCCTGCGCCACGCACTGGTCGATGATCTGCACGGAGATCTGCGCGAGGCGGTGCACGTTGGACTCGCGGCTGCGGAAGTCGCCGCCCTTGACCGTGTCGTAGAACAGCCGGTGCACCGAGTCGCCGTCGTTGCGGTAGTTCTTGGCGGCGTTGATGCCGCCCTGCGCGGCGATGGAGTGCGCGCGGCGCGGGGAGTCCTGGTAGCAGTACGACTTGACCTGGTAGCCCAGCTCGCCCAGGGTCGCCGCCGCGCTGCCGCCGGCCAGGCCGGTGCCGACCACGATGACAGTGAGCTTGCGCTTGTTGGCCGGGTTGACCAGCTTCGCGCCGAAGCGGCGGCGCTCCCAGCGGGTCTCGATCGGGCCGTCGGGGGCCTTGGTGTCGGCGACCGGGTCACCGAGGGTGTAGTAGTCCGTCATGGTCATTTCACCAACCCTGTGAGTACGGCGAACGGAACGGCGAGGAAGCCCGCGCAGGTGACGAAGGCGATGGCGAACGCGGTGCCCTTGAGGACGCGCTCGCGGCGGGCGTTGCTGACGCCGAGGGTCTGCAGCCCGCTCCAGAGGCCGTGGCGCAGGTGGAACCCGAGGGTGACCACGGCCAGGACGTAGAAGGCGGTGACGTACCAGCGCTCGGGGGCGAAGCCCTGCACGACGGCGGCGTTGGCCTGGGCGGTGTCGGCGACCGGGTTGAACGTACGGGTGGTCAGGTCGAGGATGTGGTAGACCACGAAGAAGAAGACGATCACCCCGCCCCAGCGCATGGTGCGTGCGGCGTAGCTGCCCTGGACCGGCTTGCGGTGGGCGTACTTGACCGGGCGGGCCTTGCGGGCACGGATCGTCAGCACCGCCGCCGACCAGATGTGCAGGCCCAGCGCGACCAGCAGGCCGACCCGCTGGATCCACAGGAAGCCCGAGTACGGCAACAGCGGCTCGCCGATCTCGCGCAGCCAGTGCGCGTAGTGGTCGAACGCCTCCGCGCCGAAGAAAATCTTGAGGTTGCCGATCATGTGCGCGAGCAGGAACAGCACGAGTGCCGCGCCCGAGATCGCCATGATGACCTTGAGGCCGACCGAGGAACGGAAAAGTCCAGGCCGGGAGAGGGTCTGATTCGCTACTGCCACGCCTCGGAGGCTAGGACGAAGTGGATCAGGCGTCCAATGCATGGGACCCGCAGAGTCCATAGCCGGGAGCTATCTGGAAACCAGCTGCACACCTGAACGCGTGCTGAAAGATCACCTTCAGCAGCGTGGACGTGGTCCCACCCACTGGACACCCTGTGACACATCCCTCAGCACGTGGCCAACCTCACTGCCAGCGCAAACGGACCTTTCCGGCAGGGTGGGGCATGGCAACGGGGGTTCCGATAGCCCTAGCCTATAGAGCATGCAGCTGCAGCAGCTCAAGTACTTCGTCGCGGTCGCCGATACCCGGCACTTCACCCAGGCGGCCGAGCAGGCCGGGGTGACCCAGCCTTCGCTGAGCAAGCAGATCCACGTGCTGGAGACCGAACTGGGCGCGCCGCTGTTCACGCGCTCGCGGGGCAACATCATGCTCACCCCCGCCGGAGAGGCGCTGCTGCCCCGTGCCCGGCGCATCCTCGCTGACGTGGAGACCGCGCGGCTGGAGGTGCAGGAGCTGATCGGGGTGCGGCGTGGGCGGCTGCGCCTCGGTGCCACGCCCAGCCTGTGCACCAGCCTGGTCGCGCCGGTGCTGCGCCGATACCAGGAGGGCTATCCGGGCGTACGCCTCATGCTGGAGGAGGGCGGCTCGCAGGACCTGGTCGGCAAGCTGGCCCGCGGCGGCCTGGACCTGGCCCTGATCGTGCTGCCCGACCAGGGCACCGACCCGGCGCTGCGGGCCGAGCCGATCCTGCGGGAGAGCCTCGTCGTGGCGTCGGCCGCGACGCTGCCCGCGCCGACCGAGGCGGGCGCGCTGAGCCTGTCGGAGCTGGACGGCCAGCCGCTGGTCATGTTCCGCCCCGGCTACGACCTGCGCGACGCGACCCTGGATGCCTGCCGCCGGGCCGGTTTCACCCCCACGTTCGCCATCGAGGGCGGCGAGATGGACGCCGTGCTCGGCTTCGTCGAGGCAGGGCTGGGCGTGGCCCTGGTGCCGTCGCTGGTCCTGTCCGGGCGTACCCGCCTGCGCTCCACTCCCCTGGCTCCCCCGGGCGTGCAGCGCACCATCGCCCTGGCCCACCGCCGCGACGTGACTCCCACCCACGCCGCCCGTGCCCTGCGCGAGGTTTTGCTCGCCTACGTGCACGAGGAGTCCGCCTGGTCCCGCCTGCCCACCGGCGTCGAACCCATCTGAGGGCGAAGGAAGGGCACCTTCTACAACGCAGAGCGTTGTAGAAGGTGCCCTTCCTATCCTTCGCGGAGCGCTGATCAGGCAGGAGGGTCGGCGATGCAGGCGGTGGCGACGCGGACGAAGCCCTGGCGTTCGTACACGCGGGCCACGTCCTCCGAGGCCGCGGACAGGAACACGGTGCGCACACCCTGGTCGAGGGCGTGGCGGGCGAGCAGGGCGGTGACGGTCCCGCCGAGGCCGCGGCGGCGTGCCGAGGGCAGCGTGGCCACTCCGACGATCTCGGCGACGTCGCCCGCACGCTGGTAGAGGCCGCTGGCCGCCGGTCCCTGATCGGGCAGCTCGGCCAGCGCGTTGGCCCGCACGCCGCTGCGGATGTCGGCGAGCTGCCGGGCCAGCGCCTCGGCGTCGGGGATCTTCAGCGCGGCGTCGCGCTCGGCCGGCCCGGCGTCGCCGGCCGCGGTGCCCGGGGAGCTGAATCCGACATGTGCCACGGCGCTGATCGCGGCCAGGTCGGCGGCTGCGTCGGGGGCGTCCGCGTCGACGATGCGGGCGGGTCCGGTGGCGGCGGCGAGCCGGGCGGGGTCGAGCACGAGCAGCGGGGCGCGCAGCACCGACAGTCCGGCGGCTTCGGCGAGCGGCAGCAGCCCGGGGGTGGTCTCGTCGACCCACTCGAACGCCTCGGGCAGGTCGAGTTCGCGCTGGCGGGCGCGTACGGCGGCGATGTCGGCCGCGGTCGGGACAGGCCCGCCGAGGACAGGGCGGGCGTAGAACGGGTACGGCGTGTTCTGGCGCAGGAACAGGTCGAGTCCGCCGTGCCGCTCCACGGCGGCCCGGTCGCGGGGCACGGCGTCGTAGAAGCGTTCCAGGCGGTTCAGCAGATCGTCGGTCACCGGCTGAGGCTAATGGCCGCCCGCTGGGAGTGGGGATGGGAAGGGCACCTTCTACAACGCGGAGCGTTGTGAAGGTGCCCTTCCTTCGTGCGGGGTCAGGGGCGGGGCCAGGTGGTGAAGGCGGCGCGGACGGTGGCGCAGGCTTGCGGCGACAGTCCGTAGAGGTGCTGCCAGACGTCGTCGGAGAGGCGGTCGAGGCGGGCCATGGCGGCGGTGAAGTCCTCGTCGGACAGGGTCGGGTCGGCGCGCAGGCCGAGCTCGACGAGCTGCTCGCGGGTGTAGTCGCGCAGCGCGCCCGCGACGTCGATGTAGTCGCGGGGCTCGGCGCGGGTCGCCAGCGCGGCGACCTTGCCGCCGAGCACGTCCTCGACGTGCAGCACCGGGCCGATGTCCATGACGACGGTGCCGCGGTTGCGGTCGAACCGGGCCAGGGTCAGCCGCATCACCGCGTCGGCGCGCGTGATCTGGAACTCGACGAGCTCGTCGTCGAGGCCGCCGAAGACCTCGCCGAGGTCGTCGCCGCACGCCGCGACGTCCAGCCCCGCCGCGGCCAGCGCCTGGGCGACCAGTGCCCCGGCGGAGCGGACCCCGCCGTCGACATCGGTGAACAGGTCCACGTCCTCGGTCGCGCGGTGCACGATGCCGTACAGGTTGAGCGCGTGCCCGCCGCCGAGGGCGAACCCGTGCGCCTGTGCCACACCCAGCGCGATCCGCGCGACCTCGACCTGGAGTTCCTCGACCGTCATCCGGCGGCCGTCATCGCCCGCCGGTCGGCGGCACGCAGCGCCGGGTGGCGCTGCTCCCACGCCTGGCGCACCCCGCGCGGCAGGAACAGCTGCGGCCACAGCCGGACCAGGGTCGGCCCGTCGAGCCAGGCCCGCAGCTCCTCGGTGGTGCTCGCCTCGCGCAGCACCGTCTCGTACATCCACTGCAGCAGGTGCGGGTTGTCCAGCTCGATACGGCGGTCGGCCTGCCAGAACAGCCGGTGCGGCAGGACCGCGACGCCGGAGGTCGGCCCGGCGAGCGCCGTCAGGTCCGGGGCCACCAGCGCACGGCGGCCCGGCCGCGCGCTCGGGGGCGCGGCACTGCGGCGATCGCGGCGGTCCACACACTGAGGGTAGCGGCTGGCGGACCCGCTGGGACAGCCGCGCGGGCCCGCCTTCGCCTGCCGGTGGACGGCACACCGTGTGACCTGGGCGTACGCGGTCGGGGTCAGCGGCGGCGGGTGGGGCGGTTCCGGGCCGGGCGTGATGGGCGTGCACGGCTGCCGGCGTCGCCGGTGGCGGTGTGCGTGGCGGGCCAGTGGGCGGGGCGGGTGTGGGTCGGCGGCAGCAGGGTGCCGAGGTCGCCGTGGGCCGCGTCGAGCTGTGACTGGAGCAGGTACAGGCAGCCGGTGAGGTCCGCGCCACGGATGTCCGCGCCGCGCAGGTCCGCGCCGAGCAGATCGGCTCCGCGCAGGTTCGCGCCGCGCAGGTCGGCGCCGATCAGGTACGTCCCGCGCAGGCTCCCCCGGCGCAGATCGGCACCGCGCAGGTCCGCACCCATCAGGTCGGCCCCGGACCGGTCGGGTCCGAGCGGCCCGCCGCGCCCACGCACCGCCGCGCTGGTCTGGCGCAGCAGGTCGGCGGCCTCGCGACGGCGGGCGTCGACGTCGACGGCGGCCAGTTCGGCGGGCGTGCCGCCGGTGAGCCGCTCGGTCTGGGCCAGCACCCGGGCCAGGTCCGCGCCCAGCGGGCCGCCCGGCTGCAGCGACACCGCCTCGTGCAGCAGGTACAGCAGCTCGTGCAGGTGCCGCATGACCGTGAACGAGGCGAACATGTCCCGGGCCGTGGCGGGTTCGGCGCGCCAGTCGCGGCCGCCGAAGGTGACCTGGGCGACCTGCTGACCCGCGCCGAAGCAGTCGAACACGGTGCACCCGGCGAAGCCGCGCTCGCGCAGCTGCGTGTGGATGCCGCAGCGGAAGTCCTCGCGCAGGTTCGGGCAGGCGGTGCCGGCGGGTTTGTCGATCGCGAAGTCGCTGGACCGGGCGAACGCGGGCGCGACGCAGCACAGCGCGAAGCAGCGCGAGCAGTCGGCGTGCAGGCGCTCGCGCCAGGTCTCGGCGGGTGGGGCGCTGGACACGACGACGGCTCCTGAGCTGGTCTTCTGGCGGTCGCTTCCGAGCCTAGCGGGCGGGTTCACTCGCCGGTGACGCCGTCGAGGGCCTCGCGGATCAGGTCGGCATGGCCGTTGTGGCGGGCGTACTCCTCGATCATGTGCAGGTACACCCAGCGCAGGGTCATCGTCTCGTGGAGGCGCTCGTGGGTGAACGTGTCGTCCAGCGAGGCTCCCGCGACGGCGTCGCGGCAGGCCTGCTGCTCGGCGGCCAGCGTGGCGAGGTCGGCGGCGGCGTGGTCCGGGTCGGCCAGGTCGAAGGAGGCCCCGGGGCGGCCATCGGGGTGGGCGTACAGCGCGGGGACGGCCTCGCCGCGGACCCGGCGGCGGAACCAGGTGCGCTCCACGTCGGCCAGGTGCCGGACCAGGCCGAGCAGGGTCAGCGTCGACGGCGGCGCGGACGCGGTGGCGAGCTGCTGCCCGGTGAGCCCGGCGCACTTGTGCAGCAGGGTGGCCCGGTGGCGGTCCAGGAGGCCGTCCAGCAGGGTGCGCTCGTCGGCGGCGTACGGCTCGTCGGTGCGGGTGATCGGGGGCGCGGTCCACGTCATGTGAGGCATGATGCCTGTTTCGTCCCCGGTGGGCGAGACGGGGGTGCGCCCGCGCCGGTACGCTGCTGGACTTGTGATCGAGACCGAGCGGCTGCTGCTGCGTCCCCTGACCCCGATCCTGGCGGCGAGGATCGCCGACGGCGCGCCGCGTGAGCAGCGCTGGGCCGACGACTACCCGTTCGAGGGCGACCAGGCCGCGGCCCGGGGCTACCTGGGGGCGGGCGCGCCCGCCGGGCCGTGGGTGCCGTACACGATCGAGGTGCGCGCGAGCGGCCTGGTGGTGGGCGGGGTGGGCTTCCACGGCGCGCCCGACGAGTCCGGCACGGTCGAGATCGGGTACGGCCTGGCCGAGTCCGCGCGCGGCCAGGGTTACGCCGCCGAGGCCGCGGCGGCGCTGGTGGCGCTGGCGTTCCGGCTCGGCGCGCGGCAGATCGTCGCGACCCTCGAACACGACAACCAGCCCAGCGCGAACGTGCTGCGCCGGGCCGGTTTCACCGAGCAGAGCCCGCTGCGCTGGGTCCTGGCGCCGGCCTGACCCAGCCGGCGGGCAGCGTGTACTCCCACCCCGGCTGCCAGGTGAACGGCGCGCCGACCCGCTCGGCCAGGTCCGCGCCGCCCAGCAGCACGGCCAGGGCGTACCGGTTGGCCGCGTGCGCCACCGGCAGCACCCGCCGCCCGTCCAGGTCGGCGAGTGCGTCTCGTACACCAGGGACACGGCCATGGCCCGGAGTCCGGCACAGCCGGCCCGTGCTGTGGTTGCCCGAAACGTGCATCCGACCCCGATTCGTCCGGACAATGGACGAGGAGGTGGAGGCCATGAAGGCAAAGGTCGGCGACACCATCGTCGTCGAAGGCACGCACGTCGGGGACCACCGCAGGATCGGCGTCATCACCGCCGTGCCGCACGAGGACGGCAGCCCGCCGTACACGGTCCGCTGGGAGGACGACCAGCACGAGGGCATCCTCTACCCGGGCCCCGACACCCACATCAAAACCACGACCTGACCAACCCGAAGATCGCGACGATCTTGCGCGAACTGTTGGGGGTTCGCCCCGTATGGGCGTGTCGCACCCGCGGTACGCGCAAGATCGTCGTGGTCTTGTTACGAGCGGGCCACGGCGTTGGCGTGGATCGCGTCGTGGAGGTACCGGGTCATGCCGGGTTTGATGGCCTCGTAGGTGGCGGTGAAGCGGTCGTCGGCGAGGTACATGTCGGCGAGGCCGGTGTGGATCTCGTAGCTGCACTCGTAGAACCAGCGGCTGATGAGCTGGCGGTGCTCCTCGGCGAGGTCCATGGCGTCGGGGCCCTCGGCGGGGGCGCCGGAGTCCATCAGGGCGGTGAAACGGCGGCCCCAGTCCTCGTTCTCCTGTTTGTGGCGCAGCCAGTCGTCCTTGGTGTAGCGGGCGGTGCGGCGGGTGGACTCCTTATAGGCGTCGGTGCCGCCCCAGCGCTGCTCGACCTCCTCGGTGTGGTCGTCGGGGTTGAAGTCGCCGAAGACCTCGAAGCGCTCCTCGGGCGTGAGGTTGATTCCCACTTTGCTCGCCTCCATCGCGAACTCGATCGCGGTGACCATCTCCTGCATCCGCTTGATGCGCCCGGTCAGCAGTTCGTGCTGGCGGCGCAGGTGCGCCGTCGCGTCGGACTGCGGATCGTCGAGGATGGCCGCGATCTCTTCCAGCGAGAACTGCAGCTCCCGGTAGTACAGGATCTGCTGCAGGCGCTCCAGGTCGGCGTCGACGTACCGGCGGTAGCCGGTGGCCGAGCGCTCGCTGGGCGACAGCAGGCCGATCTCGTCGTAGTGGTGCAGCGTCCGCACGGTCACGCCGGCGAGTCCGGCGACCTTGCCCACGGTGTAAGCCACGGTTCTCTCCCTTCCGAGAACCAGGTTCGAGTCTCCCGCTACGTGAGAGTCAAGCCGATAACGCGCCGGTCCGCGACCGGGTCGCGATGACGCCCCGTCCGGGCAGACCCCGGCCGACACTTGATCTAGGCTGGCCGCGTGGTCTACGACTCGCTGGGCGATTACGAGCTGGGATTTCCGGGGCCGCTGCGCGACAAGCTCGTGGCAGCGGTGCTGGACGGGAGCAAGACCGCCACGACGGGGCTGCTCGCCGGGTACGAGCGCGACAACGAGCCGCTGCCGCCGCCAGGCCACCGGTCTACCCTGATCGACTCCGGCGGGCAGCCGGTCGCGATCCTCGAGGTCACCGAGGTGCGGCAGGTGCCGCTCGGCGAGATCGACCTGGCGCACGCCATCGACGAAGGCGAGGGCTACACCAGCGTCGCGGGCTGGCGGGCCGCGCACGAGACCTTCTGGCACTCGCAGCAGGTGCGCGACTACCTCGGGCAGCCGGACTTCACCGTCGACGACGACACCGTCGCGGTCGCCGAGCGGTTCCGGGTCACCTCGCTGATCCCGGACGAGGCCGTCGTCGGCGCGGCGGTCGCCGCCGAGTCCGCCGCGCTGGTGGCGGCGCTGCGCGCGGCCCCGGTCGCGGATCTGGACCGCCCGACGTGCTGCCCACCGTGGACGGTGCGCGGCGAGTTCGCGCACGCCGCGATCGCGCTGTCGCGCACCCTGGCGATGCTCGACGCACCCGCGCCGGCGGGTCCGCCGGTCGACACGGCCCGCTACTACTCCCCCGACGAGCGGTTCAGCCCGGCGACCGACCGGCAGCGGGTCGACATCGCGCAGGAGTGCGCCGAACAGCGCACCCCGGCGGAGCTGATCGACTGGTTCGAGCAGATGTCCGCGCAGGTCGTCGCCCGGGTCGCCGGCACTTCCGGGTCGCGGCTGGTCACCACCCGCCACGGCGACCCGATGCGGCTGACCGACTTCCAGGTCACCCGGGTCGTGGAGCTGGCCGTACACGGGCTGGACCTGGCCGACGCCCTCGGGGTCGCGCCGTGGCTGACCGCGCAGGCCGCCGGGGTCGTCGAGGGCCTGCTGTTCGGCCTGGCGGCACCACGGGCGGCGCGGGAGCTGGGCGTGGACCGCGCCGGGCTGCTGCGCCGCGCCACCGGGCGGACACCGCTGTCGGACGCCGAGCGCACCCGGTTGCGGGAGCTGGGCATCACCTGGCTGACGCTGGGCTGACGTGCGCCAGCCGCGGCCGGTCGCGTGGGCGGTGTCGCGCTGGAGCACCGACCCGTGGTCGCGCGGCGCGTGGACGGGCCTGCTGCTCGGCGGGACCGGCGCGGACCGGGCCCGGCTGGCCGCGCCCGTGTCGGACCGGCTGGTACTGGCCGGGGAGGGCGTGCACCCGACCCGCCCGGCGATGGTGCACGGCGCGTACGAGTCGGGCCTGGCCGCCGCCGGGCACCTGCTCGCCGCGGGCCGCCCCGGCGAGCTGGTCACCGTCGTCGGCGCGGGCGTCGCGGGCCTGGCCGCGGCTCGTGAGCTGCGCCGCCACGGCCGCCGGGTGCGGGTGATGGAGGCGCGCGGGCGCGTCGGCGGGCGGGTGCACACGGTGGACCTGGGCGGAGTGGCTGCCGACCTGGGCGCCGCCTGGCTGCAGCAGTACCCCGGCAACAGCCTGGCCGCCCTGGCCCGCGCGTGGGATCTGCCGACCGTCGCGACGGACTTCGCGAATCCGCTGACCCTGTCGGCGTCCGGGCCGGTCCACGGCGCGCCCGAGGCCCTGGACGCGCTGTCGGCCGCCGCGCACGTGCTGACCGCGACCGTCGACCGTCCGGTCGCCGACGTGATCGCCGCCCACGCGGCCACTCTGGACGCCCCGGCCCGGCGACTGCTGGCCTACGCCGTCGAGGCCGGGGTCGTCCTGGAATCCGGGCTGGACCTGCGGCTGGCCTCGGCCCGGGGAGCGTTCGGCGAGCCGGGGGTCGGCGAGGGCGACCGCTGGCTGCCCGGCGGCCTGGGCGCGGCCGTGGCGCACCTGGCGGCCGGGCTGGACGTCGCCCTCGACCGTCCGGTGACCGACGTGCGCCACGACCCGGACGGCGTGACCGTGTCCGGGCGGTGGGGCGCGCTGCGCGCCGACCGAGCCGTGCTCGCGCTTCCTCTGGCGGTGCTCGCGGACCTGGCCGTGGACCTGCCCGCCGGGCACCAGGCGGCGCTGGCCCGGATCGGCACCGGAAGGGCCGAGAAGGTGCTGCTGCGGTATCCGGAGCGGTTCTGGCCGGTCTCCCCCGGCGGCTACCTGTGGTGGGGCGAGGACACCGCCACCTGGTGCGAGTGGGCGGACCTGACCGACGGTCTCGGGCAGCCGATCTTGGCGCTGCTGGCAGCGGGTGACGCCGCGGCCGCCCTGCACCATCCCGCCCGCACCGACGCCGAGATCGTCGCCCAGGCCCACGCCGCGGTCATCAAGCTGACCGCGGCCTGGCCCGGCCCCGCCTGACCGCACGCCAGCCTGACGAGCGGCACCGTGCGCCGGTCAGGATGCCGCGCGGGCGCGCCTGTTCGACGCCCCACCGAGGCCCGACCAGCGGTCAGCTGGCCAGCGCGGACGCGGGGCGCTGGGCGAACCATTCGATCTGGGCGCGCAGGTCGCGGGCTTCGGGCACGTCCATGAACCGGGCGTCGCGCAGCGCGTCGCCGACCCGCGACACCCCGGCCATCACCTCGGCGGTACGCCGCGGCAGGTCCAGCCGTAGCACCGGCCCGAGCGTGTCGCGGGCCGCGGCCGCGTCCCCGGCCCACACCCGGGTCAGCGCGAGCACGCAGCGCGCGCCCGCCTCGTCGCCGAAGGAGCGCTGCTCGGACGGGGCGGCGGCGTACAGGGCGATCGACCGGGTGGCCTCGTGCACGGCGCGTTCGTTCTGGCCGGGCAGGCACGCGTAGGCGTCGGCGGCGTAGTGGTGCTGGCGGGGCGGGGCGAACCAGAAGATCCCGCCGATCGCGTCGAGGTCGTCGTGCACGTGGTGTTCGCGCATGTCGTCGGCGCGCACCAGGGCCAGCCGGGCCGGTTCGGCCGCGCCGAGCCGCGCCAGCGCGCGGGCCTGCGAGCAGGCCAGCCACGAGGTGACCGAGCCGTGCTGCCCGTCGGCGATCCGCGCGCCGCAGTCGGCGAACGCGGCGGCCTCCTGCGGCCGGCCGGCCGAGTACGCCAGCAGGCTCTGCAGCCCCCGGCTCCACGCCCGCAGCCCGTGGTGGCCGATGTTGTCGGCGCACACGTACGCCATCCGGGCCAGCGACATCGCCTGGTGCTCGCGGTCGAGGTCGTGGTGGGCCTTGGCGAGCATCCCGGCCACCAGCGCCGCGAGCAGGTACAGGTCGTGGGCGTGGTCGGGTTCGGGGTCGTTCTCCAGCCGGTTGAAGACCCGCTCCTGGACCTCCAGCAGCGGGCCGAACAGCTCGGTCACCGGGTCGCACAGGCACCGCCCGGCCAGCGACGTGACGTCGTCGCGCAGCTGCTCGACGGTGATGGTGTCGGCAAGGATGGTCATCGGTGTCGCCTCTCAGTGCACGCCGGACATCAGGTCGCCGATCCGGCGGGCGCCGAACCAGAAGCAGACGCCCACGACGATCGCCAGCAGGCCCAGGCTGCCGTAGTACGCGGCGTCGGACAGCTTGCCGCTCAGCGGCGTCACCCAGGTGTTGAGGGCGTTGCCGGCGGCGGTGGCCAGGAACCACAGACCCATCACCTGGCTGGCGTAGCGCAGCGGGGCGAGTTTGGTGGTGACGGACAGCCCGACCGGCGACAGCAGCAGCTCGGCGCAGGTCTGGATGAAGTACACCAGCACGATCCACCACGGCGAGATCAGCCCGCGTGCGGCGGCCGCCCCGGCGGCACCCATGACCAGGAACGACAGGCCGATCCCGAGTAGGGCGAGGGAGAACTTGACCGGGGTGCCGGGCTGGCGGCGGTCGAGTCTGGTCCACATCCACGCGAACACGGGAGCGAGCAGCAGGATCAGCACCGGGTTGACGGACTGGAACCAGGCGGTGGGGATCTCGAAGCTGCCGACCTGCCGGTCGACCTTCTCGTTGGTGAACAGGTTGACCAGGCTTCCCGCCTGGTCGTAGATCATCCAGAACAGCGCCGCCCCGATGAAGATCCACACGTAGGCGCTGACCCGGGACCGCTCCTGGTGGGTCAGGCTGCGATCGCGGAACATCATGACGAAGTACAGGGCGGGCACGACCAGCGCCAGGATGGTGAGCGCGTTCTTGACGTGGTCGGCCTTGAAGGTGCCCGCGGCGATGTCGATCGCCAGCAGCACGACCACGACGGCCAGGCACACTGCGGCGATCTTCAAAATCTTGTTGCGCTCGTGGTGCTGCAGGGGCTTGTGCGCCTTGAGGCCGACGCCTTCGAGCCGCCGGTAGCCGAGCACGTACTGGATCACGGCGATGGTCATGCCGACCGCGGCGATGCCGAACGCCACGTGCCAGTCCTTGCGGGCGGCGAAGATGCCGGTCAGCAGCGGGGCGATGAACGCGCCCAGGTTGATGCCGAGGTAGAACAGCGTGAAGCCGGCGTCACGGCGGGACTCGTGCATCTCCGGGTGCTTGTCGTACAGCTCGCCGACCATGGCCGAGATGTTGGGTTTGAGCAGGCCGGTGCCGAGCACGATGAGCACCAGGCCGAGGTAGAACATCGACCGGGCGGAGAAGGCCAGGGAGTAGTGGCCCAGCGCGATGATGATGCCGCCCCACAGCACGCTGCGGCGGGTGCCCATGACCCGGTCGGCGATCCAGCCGCCGGGCAGGGCCATGAAGTACACCATCGAGTTGTAGATGGAGTACAGCGAGGCGGCGGCGACGTCGTCCATCCCGAAGCCGCCGTCGGTCAGTTCGGTGGCCAGGAACAGGGTGAGGATGGCCCGCATACCGTAGAAGCTGAACCGCTCCCACATCTCGGTGAGGAACAGCACGACCAGGCCACCGGGGTGCCCGAGCCAGGTTTTGACCGGTTTGCCCGATGCCGGCACCGCCGTGGTGGCCATCGCGTTACCCCCGGATGTGATGTAACCCGCAAAAGTGGTCCAATCGGACGATATCGCGCCGCCTGGGCACACATGAGGAGCTCTCCGGAATCGGCGGCGGCAGCGGCGTGGGTCACGGCAGGGAATCGTCGCGCGTTCCGGGTCGTTGCATCACCCGGAAGCCAATCGACTGCTGAGGAGCTGACATGGGCGATCGGATGCTGCGGGGAAGCCGCCTGGGGGCCGTCAGCTACGAGTCCGAGCGCAACACCGAGCTCGCGCCGCGCCAGATGCGCGAGTTCCAGTGCGCCCAGGGCCACCGCTTCGAGGTCCCGTTCGCGGTCGAAGCCGAGGTGCCGGCCATCTGGGAGTGCAAGTTCGACGGGAGCGTGGCGCGCCTGGTCGACGGCACCGAGCCGGAGGAGAAGAAGGTCAAGCCTCCGCGTACGCACTGGGACATGCTGCTGGAGCGGCGTTCCATGACCGAGCTGGACGACATCCTCAACGAGCGCCTGGCCGACGTGCGCACCAGACGCGGCCGCTGAGTTACACGAGGAAGCCCGCCCCGATCTCCGGGGCGGGCTTCCTCGTGTTCAGTCGACGATCTCGCCTTCGATGACCTCGCTCGGCCCGGGGCGTCCGGTCGTCGGCGGCTGTTGCGCCTGCGGCTGGTGGTGCGGATCGTGCGGGGTGCTGACCCGGACCCGCCTGGGCCCGAACACGCTGTTGGCGGCCGACGCCGGGATGCGCTTCTCGGTCGCGGCGCGCACCCGCCCGCGGGCCAGCCGGCGCACCGGCGGGATCAGCAGCAGCAGCCCGACGGCCGCGGTCAGCAGGCCCGGAACGACCAGCAGCAGGGCGGCGATCAGCCCCACCACGCCGTCGACGGCCTGATCGCCGCGGGTCTGCCCGGCCAGCCGCGCCTCGCGCAGCCGCCGCCACGCCGACAGGCCCTCCCGGCGCAGCAGCACCACGCCCAGCAGCATCAGGCCTACCGCGAGCAGCAGGGTCAGGCCCAGGCCGAGCACCCGGCTCAGGCCCCAGAAGACGGCGAACTCCACCACTCCGAGCAGCAGCACGGCCAGCGGCACCCACCGCAGCTTGCGCATCCGGTCACCTCCAGCCGGTCGAGCCGGCACGGGGTCACGGCCAGCGGTCACTCGGCTTGAACATACGCCGTACCGAGTCGCGGCGGGACTGCGCACCCCACACCGTGACCTTCCACAGCGCCTCCTTGATGATGGAGCCGCTCATCTTGGACACGCCGTGCTCGCGCTCGGCGAACGTGATCGGCACCTCCACGATGCGGAAGCCGTGCCGGTGGGTGCGGTGGGTCAGCTCGACCTGGAAGCTGTAGCCGCGCGAAGTCACCGTCTCGACGTCGATCTTGCGCAGGACGGGGAGCCGGTAGGCGCGGTAGCCGCCGGTGGCGTCCTTGACGCCCATGCCCATCACGATGCGGGTGTAGAGGTTCGCCCCGCGCGACAGGATCAGCCGCCGCACCGGCCAGTTGATCACCTTGCCGCCGCGTACCCAGCGCGAGCCGATGACCGCGTCCGCGCCGCGCAGCGCGTCCAGCAGCCGGGGCAGTTCCTCGGGGGCGTGCGAGCCGTCGGCGTCCATCTCGACGACGGCGTCGTAGCCGTGCTCGTGGGCCCAGTCGAAGCCCGCGATGTAGGCCGCGCCCAGGCCCTGCTTGCCGGGCCGGTGCAGGACCTTGATGTGGTCGTCGGCGGCGGCCATCTCGTCGGCGATCGCGCCGGTGCCGTCGGGGCTGTTGTCGTCGGCGATGAGGATGTCGACGTCGGGCGTGGCCTGGCGCACCCGGGGCACGATGAGGCGCACGTTCTCCGACTCGTTGTACGTCGGGATGATCACCAGGACCCGGCCCACGCCGGGGTACCCGATCTCCGCCTCGTTGCCGCTCACCGGGGCCTCCATTACGCCGCTGCCGTCTGTCCAGTCTCCTCCACCGGCGCGGTCCGGCGCCTGCGCGCCACGCCCGCCGCGACCAGCAGCGCGAGGGCCGCGGCCGTCAGCAGGTACTCGGGCCACGCCCCGAGCCGCGTCGCCGGCGTGGTGCCGGAGCCGAGGCGCAGGTCACGCACGATCACCGCTTCGGTATTGAAACCAGTAGCATCATGCACATTTCCGTCGGCAGTTACAAATCCGGACACACCGACAGTCGAGGCCATGAGGCTGTCGCGGCCGTGCTCCACGGCCCGCAGCCGCACCATGGCCATCTGCTGCATCGCCTCGGACTCGTCGAACGTGGCGTTGTTGGTCTGCACCGCGAGCAGCTGCGCCCCGGCCAGCACGGTGTCGCGTACGACGTCGTCGTAGGCGACCTCGAAGCAGATCACGTCGCCGACCTTCGCCGGGCCGAGGGTGAGCACGCCGGGCGCGGTGCCGGCGACGAAGTCGGTGCGCAGCAGCTTGGCCTGGTTGGTGATGGCCTGCGCGATCGGCTCGACGATCGGCCGCAGCGGCAGGTACTCGGCGAACGGCACCGGGTGCTGCTTGAGGTACATCTGCTGCGGCTGCGTGCCGGGCGCGAGGTCGGTCGGCCAGACGATGCCCGCGTTGCGGGACTCGCCCTCGCCCGGCCCGGACAGCACGGCCCCGACCAGGATCGGCGCGCCGATCGCCTGCGCGGCGGTGTTGATCGCGCCGGCGGCGCTCGGGTTGCGCAGGGGGTCTATGTCGGAGGCGTTCTCCGGCCATACCACGAGGTCGGGCTGCTTGGCCTGCCCGGCGCGGACCCGCTCGGCCAGGGCCACGGTCGCGGCGACGTGGTTGTTGAGCACTGCCTGGCGCTGGGCGTTGAAGTCCAGGCCCAGGCGCGGCACGTTGCCCTGCACGACCGCGACGCTCACCACCGGCCCGGCCGGGGTCGTGCCGGGCAGGACGAGCCCGACCAGCATGACCGCGAGCGCCCCGCCGGTCGCGGCCGCGGCGCGCGTCCAGGCCCGTGCGGCGATCAGTTCCGCGGCGGCGTACGCCAGCAGCCCGCCGGCCGCCGCGACGGCGAACGTCACCAGCGGTGCGCCGCCGTACCCGGCCAGCGCCAGCGTCGGGGCGTCAGCCTGGCTGAACGCGAGCCGCCCCCACGGGAACCCGCCGAACGGCGCCCGGTCCCGTAGCGCCTCCTGCGCGACCCACAGCAGCGCGATGCCGACCGGCCACACCCACGGCCGCTTCCCGGCGAGCCCGCTGATCCACGCCAGCGCCAGCCCGAGCAGCCCGAGATAGGTCGCCTGGAACAGCGTGAGCAGGATCCACGGCGTGTACCCGACGTGCATGTTCGTCCACGCCAGCAGCGGCCCGAAGAACACCGCCCCGGCCACCAGCCCGAGCCCGAACCCGGCCCGCAGCCGCCGCCCCTTCACCGCCACGGCCAGCAGCGCCACCCCGGCCGGAGCGGCCCACCACAGCCCGTACAACGGGAACGCCACCAGCAGCGCCACTCCGGCAAGAACCGCCAGCACAAGTGCGACGGGCAGCCGCAGCGGCCCACGCCCCACGGCCGGTCCACCGGCCACACCGTCCGGGCCGGTCTGGCCGTCCGCCGGAGCGAGGGTCTGCACAGTCACCACGTCACCAATCTTTCGCCGTCGCGCGCGCACATATCCCACCCACGCCAAGATCGCCGCCCGGGTGCCGCTGCAAGGCTACACATCCCACCCGCCGCCACCCCGCTGCCCCAACCCCACCTCACGATCATGACGATCTTGCGTGAACGGTTGCCTTTTTGCCGGATACGGGCGCGTCGTCCGCACAGCCCACGCAAGATCGTCGCGATCTCGGGGTGGGGCGGGAAAAGGCCGGGGCGCGGTCGAGAAGACCGCGCCCCGCACTCCCAACTCCTACGGCGGCACCAGCCGACCTTCGGGCCGATCGGCTTCCGGCGCCTGAACCCGGGGGCCGATCGTTTTCTACTGATCGGTGCTGCCGCCTGCCGTGCCAGGTCGCCGGACGGCGACGCCCGCCGGGGAACGGCGGCAGGCACGGTGGAGGACCTCACGACGGTACCGGCGCGGCCGCGCACGGTCAATTTCACGATGTGGTCACCGACCGTGACGAGCACCGCAGTTCAGGACATCAGCCCAGCTCAGCGGCGAGCAGCGCGGCTGCGGCGTCGGGATGTTCCACCGACAGGAGTCCCGCCGCGGCCAGAATGTAGGACGCGTCGACGACCGTACGGGCCGCCCTCGGCAGCGCCCATCCGCCCGCGGTGTCGCCCAGGCCCGCGCCGAGCACGGCTTCGGCGACCTGCGGCGGGCTGTGCCGCAGCACCCCGCCGGAGCCGATGACGGTCCGCACCGCCCGCAGGTCCCGCCCGCCACGGCGCGGCCCGCCCGCCACGACGGCCTCCCCGCGGGCATGGCGGCGCAGCGCGACCATGACGGCCAGTTCGGCCAGCCGCCGGTCCACGGCCTTCTCGACTCCGTCGTCGGCGACATACCCCGGGTGCTCGGCGCGGGCGGTCGCGGTGAGTTCCAGAGCGGATGCCTCGTCCGGCCCGATGATCTTCTCCAGGATCGCGGCGGCCACCACGCCGGGCGCGGACCAGCGCATACCCAGGTCGCCCTCGACGGTGCGGGCGGCCCACAGCACCCCGGCGACCTCGTCGCGCACCCCGGCGAGCTGCTCGGCGTCCGGGGTCAGCACCGAGTACACGTCGGTCGTCGCCCCGCCGATGTCCACGACCAGCAGGTCCTCGGCGCTGCGGGCCGCAAGCAGCTCCACGCCCGACAGCACCGCGTCCGGCGTCGCGGCCTTCACCAGCGAGGCGAAGCGCGGCCCCCGGGACAGCTTCTTGCCGCCGATGACGTGCTGCAGGAAGACCTGCCGGATCGCCGCCCGCGCCGGGCCGGGATCGAGGACCCCGATCGCGGGCAGCACGTTGTCGACCGCCACCACCGGCACCCCGGCCCCGGCCAGCAGGTCCGCGAGCTGCTCGCGGCAGTCCGCGTTGCCGGCCAGCACCGTCGGAACGCGCCAGCGGGCGTTGGCGAGCCGGGTCGCGTTGTGGGTGATCGTCTCGGTGTCGCCGCCGTCGGTCCCGCCGACCAGCAGCACCACGTCCGGGCGGGCGGCGCGCAGCTCGGCGAGCCCGGCCCGGTCGAGGCGGCCGGCGGCGACGTGCACGACCCGCGACCCGGCCGACAGGCCGACCCGGTGCCCGGCCTGCGCCGTCACCAGGCGCTCGTAGCCGACGACGGCGAGCCGCAGGCCGCCGCCGGCCGACGAGCACACCAGCAGCCCGTCCGGGGTGCGCCCGGTCGCGGCGACGGCCGCGTCGAGGCCGTGCAGGACGTCGGCGCCGACGGTGGTGCGGTGCGAGCCGGTCGCGACGAGTTCACCGCTGCCGGTGTCGACCAGGGCCGCCTTGGTGAACGTCGACCCGACGTCGACACAGCACAGCAGGCTCACTTGGTGGGAACCACCACGGTGCCGGTCGCGGTCACCGCGACGACGGGCGGGTCCAGGACCTCGGCGGCAGACTCCGACCGGTCCGGGCGGCCCCGGCACACGACGCGCGCCTCGAAGTCGATGGTGCGGCTGCGGGTGCCCATCCGGGCCACCGTCGCGACGACCTCCAGCACGTCACCGGCCCGCATCGGGGCCTTGAACTGCACGTCGGAGTACGACGCGAACAGGCCCTCGTCGCCGTCGAGCTGGATGCACACCTCGGTCGCGACGTCACCGAACGCCGCCAGGGCGTACGCCCCGTCGACGAGGTTGCCCGCGTAGTGCGCGTGGCTGTACGGCACGTACTTCCGATGGATGACGGTGAAACCGACGCTCATGCTGCGACTGCCTTCTTCCGCTCGGCCTTGTTGGTGATCAGCGCGTGGACCAGGTAGCTGGCGACCTCGCGCGGGGTGGTGCCCCGGCCGAAGATCCGGTCGACGCCGAGTTCGTCGGTCATCAGCTCGTCGAAGCGCGGACCGCCGACGATCAGCAGCGGCCGCTTGTCGGCGGGCAGCGCCTCCCGGAACGCCGCCGACATCTCCCGGGTGTTGTGCAGGTGCGCGTCGCGCTGCGTGACGACCTGCGAGACCAGGACCGCGTCGGCCTTCTCCGCCTTCGCGGCGGCGACCAGCTCGGGCACCGTGATCTGCGCGCCCATGTTGACGACCTTCAGCTCCCGGTAGTACTCCAGGCCCTTCTCGCCCGCGATGCCCTTGAGGTTGAGGATCGCGTCGATGCCGACGGTGTGCGCGTCGGTGCCGATGCACGCCCCGACCACCGACAGCTTGCGGCGCATCTTCTGCTTGACGACCGTGTTGACCTCTTTGGCGGTCAGCAGCGGGAAGTCCCGCTCGACGACCTGGACCTTGTCGAGTTCGACCAGGTGCCGGACGCTGCCGTAGACGACGAAGAAGGTGAACCCGTCGCCCATCTGCTTGGCGTGCACCAGCATCGCCGGCTCCAGGCCCATCTTCGCCGCGAGCTGCAGCGCCGCGCCTTCGGCCTTCTTGTCGTGCGGCAGCGGCAGGGTGAAGCTGACCTGGGTCATGCCGTCGCCGGTGGTGTCGCCGTACGGGCGGACGACCGTCTTCACTGCTCCTCCTTGGCGGGGGTCTCCAGGATCTCGGTGGCCGGGTTGTAGTAGCCGTCGTCGTGCTCGGCGACGCCGTCCAGGCCCTTGCCCCGGTCCGCGGGGCGCTTCATGATCCCGAACGTGCCGTCGGCGATCGCGTTGAGCAGGGTGTCGTCCTCGATCTTCTCCAGGAGGTCGATGGCCTCGTCGAGAACCTGGTGGGCGCGGCGCTGGATGAACCCGTCGGGGGCGGGCACGAAGTCCTCGTGCAGGTTGCCGGCCGCGCCGAGCACGTACCGCACGTTCTGCAGCGCGATGTCGCGGTCGGACAGCCACGGCGTGACGACGGCCTCGGTCATCATGCCGACGAGCAGGATGCCCTGCCCGGTCAGCGCGCCGACCAGGTTGAAGAACCCGTCGAGCAGGTTTCCGCGGAACACGTCGCCGGTCATGTGCTTGGTCGGCGGCATCCACTTGAGCGGCGCGTCCGGGAACAGCTCCCGCGCCAGCAGCGCGTGGGCCAGTTCGAGCCGGAACGACTCGGGCAGGTCCGGGTTGATCTCGAACGCGTGCCCGAGGCCGAGCTGCCAGTCCGCGAGCCCCGCCTCGTGCGCGAAGTACTCGTTGAGCAGCTGCGACACGGTGACGGTGTGCGCGGCCTCGACCGCGTCGGCGGTGGTGAGGTAGTTGTCCTCACCGGTGTTGATGATGATCCCGGCGCGGGCGTGGATCTGGCGGGAGAAGCGCTGGTCCACGAACGTGCGGATCGGGTTGATGTCGCGGAACAGGATGCCGTACATCGAGTCGTTGAGCATCATGTCGAGGCGCTGCAGCCCGGCCAGGGTCGCGATCTCGGGCATACACAGGCCGGACGCGTAGTTGGTCAGGCGGACGTAGCGGCCCAGCTCCTTGCTCGACTCGTCCAGGGCCGCCCGCATCAGGCGGAAGTTCTCCTGAGTGGCGTACGTGCCCGCGAAACCCTCCCGGGTCGCGCCCTCGGGCACGTAGTCCAGCAGCGACTGGCCCGTGGACCGGATCACCGCGATGACGTCCGCGCCCGCGCGGGCCGCCGCCTGCGCCTGCGGGATGTCCTCGTAGATGTCACCGGTCGCCACAATCAGGTAGATCCAGGGCCGCTGCTTCGGGTCGCCGTACCGCTTGATCATCTTGTCGCGGTCGACGCGGTTGCGGTCGATCTGCTTGATGCCCGCGGCGACCTGACGGCGCGACGCCTTCTTCGCGGCGGTGACGGCCTTGCCGGTGGGCAGGTCGAAGCGCACCGAACCGGAGGCGGCCTTCTGCGCCAGCAGCGTCAGCTCGGCCGCGGTCGGCTCCAGGCCGTGCTCGGCCAGGGCGTGGAACACCGGAAGCGCCACGCCGTGGCCCAGGCCGACGTCGTTGCGCACCGCGTCGACCAGGCGGTTCACCCATGGGATGCCGTCCGGGTCGGCGCCGGTCACCCCGGCCAGCCGCAGGACCGCCCGCTCCACCGACACCGTCGTGTGCGACCGCGCCATGTCCACCACGGGCCGCCCGGCCTTCGCGGCCAGCGCCCGTGCCCGGTGCACCAGCGCCGGGTCGAGACCAAGTTTATTGCTGCTCATAGATCGTTTCTCCACGCAGTACCGTACGGACACAGACCGGCAGCTCGTCGTGCTGCTCAAGGCTGGGAAGGGTGCCGGACAAGCCGGCCGGGGTGCGCCACACCGCGAACGTCGCCGGTGCGCCGGGCACGAGCACGCCCTCGGCGTCGCGGTGCACCGCGCGCCAGCCGCCGCGGGTGTGCGCCGCGAACGCCGACTTCGCGCTCATCCGCTGATGGGTGTTGAAGTGCTGCATCGCCGCCCGGACGCTGCCCCACGGGTCCAGCGGCGTCACCGGGCTGTCCGACCCGAACGCCAGCGCCACTCCCGTGTTGTGCATCTGCCCCATCGGGTTCGACGCGAGGCTGCGCGCCACCCCGAGCCGCTGGGCGTACATCTGGTGCTCGCCGCCCCACAGGCGGTCGAACGCGGGCTGCATCGACGCGACGATGCCGTACTCCACGAACGCGGCGATCAGCCGCTTGTCCATGATCTCGGCGTGCTCGACCCGGTGCCGGGCGTCGCGCAGCGCGTCGGTGCCCAGGACCTCGTCGGCGGCCGCGAACCCGGCCACCACCGTCGAGATCGCCGCGTCGCCGATGGCGTGAAAGCCGCCCTGCATCCCGTGCCGGTGGCAGTCGAGCAGGTGATCGCGCACCTGCTCGGCGGTCACGTAGCCGTGGCCGCAGCCGCGCTCGCCGTCCAGGTAGTCCTCGCCGAGGTGCGCGGTCCGCGAGCCGAGCGCCCCGTCGGCGTACAGGTCCCCGCCCGCGCCGACCGCGCCCAGCTCCCGGGCCTTGGCCGCGCCCATCAGCTCGCCCCAGAAGCCGTACACCTCCGGCAGCCCCTGCCCCGACAGGCGCAGCAGCTCGGTGAAGTCGTCCTCGCTGGACGTGCCCGGTCCGCCGCACTCGTGCACGGCGGCGATGCCCAGGCTCGCGGAGTGGCGCAGCATCCGCATCTGCGCGTCCCGCCGCTGCACGATGGTGATCTGCCCGAACGCCGCCGCCCGCACCACGTGGTGCGCGTCGCGGCGCACCCAGCCCGACGCGTCGTAGCCGGGGGCGTCTGCGGCCAGCGCCAGCAGGTCCGAGGAGACCAGCGCCGAGTGGATCGACGCCTGGGACAGGTACACGCTGCGCCCGCCCGCGGCCCGGTCCAGCTCGGCGGCGGTCGGCGGGGTCTGCGACGCGCCCCACGTGCTCTCGTCGAAGCCGTGCCCCAGCACGACGGCCTCCGGGCCCAGCCCGGACGCGAACTCGGCCACGGCCTTGAGCAGCTCGGCGGCGGCGCGCACCGACGACAGGTCCAGCCCGGCCAGGGCCAGGCCGGTGTCGGTCGCATGAACGTGCGCGTCGACGAACGCGGGCGTGACCAGGGCCCCGCCCAGGTCCACCCGCAGGTCGGCGGTGGGGGCGTCGGCCAGCGGCCCGAGCCAGACGATGTGCTGGCCGCGGGTCAGCAGCGCCGTGGCGCCGGGGTCGGCGGGGCTGCGGACGACGGCGTTGTGCCAGAGCGTCGTGCGCTCGGCCGGCAAGGCGGAGATCTGCATGGGCTCAGTCTGCCGTGCCGGACGTGGCCCGCGAGGCCTCGTGGTGCAGACGGGACTCGAACATCGCCCGCACCGCCGGCACCTGCCGCAGCAGATCCAGCGCGTACGCCGCGTGTCCGGGCACGTACCCGTTGCCGACCAGCATCGTCACGTCCGCGGCCAGACCCTCCGCGCCCAGCGCGGCGGCGGCGAAGCTCGTCGCCATCGAGAAGAAGATCACGGTGCCGCCGTCGGCGGTCGACAGGATCGCCCCGTGCTCGCAGCCGGGCACGTCCACGCAGACCACGGTCACGTCCGCGGCCCGCCCGCCGAGTGCGGCCTCGACGGCCTCGGCGAGCGCGACCGGGTTGCGGGCGTCGGCCAACGCGACCACGTCGGCCAGGGCCGCGTCCGCCAGCATCACGCGCTCGCGCTCGACCGGGACGACGCCGACGGTCCGGCTCGCGCCGGCGGCCTTGGCTGCGGCCAGGGACAGCGAGCCGCTCTTGCCCGCGCCGCCGATCACGGCGACGGTCGGGTTGTCGTACCGCCCCACCACCCGGGCGGTCAGCGCAGGCGCGCCGCATACGTCCATCACGGCCAGGGCCAGCTCGGGGTCCAGGTCGGCAGGCAGCACCGCGGCGATGGAGCGGGCGAACAGGATCGCGTGGCCCTCGCAGGGGACCTGCTCGCTGCCCCCGTCCCAGTGCTTGAGGCCGTCGCTGATCGACAGCGGGGTGAGGGTCAGCGAGACCAGCGTGGCGACCCGGTCGCCGACCTTGAGGCCGAGCGGGGACTCCGGTCCGACGGCCTCGACGGTGCCGATGAGCATGCCGCCGGAGCCGGTGACCGGGTTCTGCATCTTGCCCCGGGCGCCGATGATCTCCAGGACCTCACCGCGCACCGCCGCGCCGTCGCCCGCGTGCTTGGTCGACAGCTGGCGGAAGCTCGCCGCGTCGAGGTTGAGCCGCTCGACGGCGATCCGCACCTCGTCTGCCCCGATCTCGGGTGAATTGTCCAGGCGACGTGCCGCCTGGGGCAATACCCCGCTCGGTTCCAGGACCCGGTGCAGGCCGATCGGTGACGTCATTGTCCGGTTCTCCTAAAAAGTGAAGTCCACCCGCGAGATCAAAACCAAAATTGCGGTTAGATTTGATGCGTGCGGGAAATTCTACGGCAGACTAGTTGGTACGCCGGAGAACTTCCAGTATGGTCAACGGCGACCGCAAAGGAGAGGCCACCGATGAACGCTGGGCAACCCTACGAGTACCGACGCGTAGAGCTGATCGAGCCGGACTGGACCCGGTTCCCGGGCTGGCGCGATGTCACGGCTGCGCAGTGGGAGTCCGCGCAGTGGCAGCGCGTCAACTGCATCAAGAACGTCAAGCAGCTGCGCGCCGTGCTCGGCGACACCGTCGACGAGCGCTTCTACGCCGATCTCGAGGCCGACCAGAAGGCGCTGGCCACGATGTCGATGCTGGTCCCCCCGCAGATGATCAACACGATGGCGCGGGAGGAGCTGACCACCGAGGCGTTCTACGCCGACCCGGTGCGCCGCTACATGATCCCGGTCGCCTCCGACCGGCTCACCGAGTGGGCCAGCCACCCGCACGCCAGCCGTGACAGCCTGCACGAGCACGACATGTGGGTCGCCGAGGGCCTCACCCACCGCTACCCCACCAAGGTGCTCGCCGAGCTGCTGTCCACCTGCCCGCAGTACTGCGGCCACTGCACCCGCATGGACCTGGTCGGCAACTCCACCCCGGCGGTCGAGAAGCTCAAGCTCACCCTCAAGCCCGTCGACCGCTACGACGCGCACATCGCCTACCTCAAGGCCCACCCGGGCGTGCGTGACGTCGTCGTCTCCGGCGGCGACGTGGCCAACGTGCCGTGGAAGAACCTCGAGTCGTACCTGATGCGCCTGCTGGAGATCGACACCATCCGCGACATCCGGCTGGCCACCAAGGCGCTGATGGGCCTGCCCCAGCACTGGCTGCAGCCCGAGGTCGTCGAGGGCCTGGAGCGGGTCGCCCGCACCGCCCGCCGGCGCGGCGTCAACCTGGCGATCCACACCCACGTCAACCACGCCAACTCGATCACCCCGACCGTGGCCCGCGCCGCGAAGACGGCCCTCGAAGTCGGCGTGCGCGACGTGCGCAACCAGGGCGTGCTCATGCGCGGCGTCAACGCCACGTCGCCCGACCTGCTCGACCTGTGCTTCGCGCTGCAGGGCGAGGCGAACATCCTGCCGTACTACTTCTACATGTGCGACATGATCCCCAACGCCGAGCACTGGCGCGTGTCCGTGGGCCACGCCCAGGCCCTGCAGCACGACATCATGGGCTACCTGCCCGGCTACGCCACCCCGCGCATCGTCTGCGACGTCCCGTTCGTCGGCAAGCGCTGGGTGCACATGGTCACCGAGTACGACCGCGAGAACGGCATCTCGTACTGGACCAAGAACTACCGCACCTCGATCGAGGCCGACCAGAACGTCGACGTGCTGTCCCAGCGCTACGCGTACTACGACCCGATCGACACCCTGCCCGAGTCCGGCCAGAAGTGGTGGCGCAAGCAGCTCGACGAGCAGCTCGCCGCCCAGGCCTGACCCGTCCCGCACGACCGGGGCCCCGCCCGAGCCGCCCACGCGGCTCACGGCGGGGCCTTCGCCGTTCACGCCGGAACCGTGCCCGCGACCACCCACACCGTCAGCGCCACCAGGAAGTCCTCCCGCTCGTCGGCGTCGCGCACCGCGTCCAGCCAGCGGTCCACCATCGCCGCGGTGTCGCCGTCCTCCTCCCCCACGATGTGCAGCAGCAGGTCACGGTCGAAGTACGGCACCACGTGCTGGGCCTCGGCAGGGTCGGTGAAGCACATCGTCATCGGGTGGCACTCCAGCTCGTACACCCCCAGCCGGCGCAGCCGGTTGCGCAGCGTACGACCCATCGACGGGTTGCACATCACGCTGTGGTGCCGCAGCCGCCACATCATCGGCGTCAGCACCTCCGCGGGCAGCCCGTCGAAGACCAGCGACTCCCAGTCGGTGTCGATCAGGCAGATCCGCCCCTGCGGCCGGGTCACCCGGACCAGCTCCGCGATCACCGCCTCGGCCTGCGGCAGGTGCTGCAGCGTACGCTCGCACCGCACCGCGTCGAAGACGCCGTCCGGGTAGTCCAGCCTGGTCATGCACCCGGTGACGAAGCGGACCTCGCCGGCGTCGGGGTGGGTCTGCCGCCAGCGCTCGTAGCGGTGCGCGGCCAGCGACAGCATGCTGCGCGAGTTGTCCACGCCGTCGACCCGGCCGTCCACCCCGACCAGCAGCGCCAGCACGCACGCCTCCTCGCCGAGCCCGCACCCGCCGTCGAGCACGTGGTGGCCCGGTTTGACGTGCATGGTCTCGGCGGCCCGCGTCCGGATCTCGGTGATCGCCCGGTAGCCGGCGGCCTTGTCCAGGTATGCCACGAGCCGCGCCTGCATCTGCGGCGGGCTCTGATCGACCCGCGCGTAGTGCGGCATGAGCGGCGCGTCCGTCATACCTCAATTCTGTGAGCCCCGTAGCCGTCGCAGGCGAAACCACCGAGATCCACCTCGACCCGGCACACTCACCGGGCGAAACCGCCCGTCCGGGTGGTGACCACCGCTAACGTGTCCTCAGGAACACGAGCGGGGAGGATCGGCATGCGAGAGATCGTGCTGCTCCGGCACGGGCAGACCGAGTGGAGCGCGACCGGCCGCCACACCTCCTTCACCGACCTGCCGCTGACCCCTGCGGGCGAACGCCAGGCGGCCCAGCTCGCCGGGCGGCTGGCCGGGCGGGCCTTCGCCGCGGTGCTGTGCAGCCCGCTCCAGCGTGCGGTGCGCACCGCCGCGCTGGCCGGGCTGGAGATCACCGCCACCGACGACGACCTGCTGGAGTGGAACTACGGCGCGTACGAGGGCCGCACCACGCCGGAGATCCGCCAGGAGCGTCCCGAGTGGACGCTGTGGCAGCACGGCTGTCCCGGCGGCGAGACCGCGGCCCAGGTCGGCGCCCGCTGCGACCGGGTCCTGGAACGTGCCCGCACGATGCTGGCCAGCGGCGACGTCGCCCTCGTCGGCCACGGCCACCTGCTGCGCGCGCTCACCGCCCGCTGGCTGGGCTTGCCCGCCGCGGACGGCGCGCTGTTCCGCCTGGAGACGGCCACCCTCAGCGTGCTCGGCTTCGAACGCGAGCAGCCGGTGCTGCTGCGCTGGAACAGCTGAGGGGCGGCGGGGCGCTCACGCCCGCAGCGCGTCGTCGGGGTCGGCGCCGACGGCGGACAGCACACCGCTGAAGAACCGGCGGATGCACACGGCCAGCACGATCTGCATGACGTCGGTGTCGGACAGGCCGAACCCGCGCAGCGCGGCGGCGTCCTGCTCGGTGACGGTGGTCGGGTCGGCGGCCACCTTGTCGGCGAAGTCCATGATCGCAACGTCGACCGGGTCGAGACCGGCGCTGTGGTGGTCGGCGATGATCGCGCGCAGCTGCGCCTCGTCGTAGAAGCGGTCGCGCAGCACCTTGGCGTGGGCGAGGGTGCAGTAGTCGGAGCCCAGCCGCCGAGCCGCGGCGAGGGTGACTAGCTCGTACCGGCGCAGGTCCATACCGTCGCGCACGCTGCCGGCCAGCTGCTCCCAGCCCGCGTACGCGTCGGGCCGCAGCGCGAACACCCGCAGGTAGTTGGGGATGTAGTCGGCCTGGTCGGCGTACAGCGGGGACTCGGCGGGGGTTGCGAGATAGGTCATGGCCGCGAGGTTAGCCGCGGCCGCACTCCGGCACGGCCTGGTGTCCCCCATCCGTCAGTCGACGGAGGTCAGGCTCGCGCGGCCAGCGTTAGGCATACCCAGGTAATTAGAGACGCTGTTCTGCCAGAGCGTGCCGAGCTGGGCGGGGTCGTCGAGCAGCTTGGCCAGCAGCACCCGGCCCTCGATCTGGGCGACGATGGAGCGCGCCGCCTCGCGGGCGTCGACGGCCGGGGCGGCCTGCCCGGTGTCCCTGGCCTCGACGACCACCTTCTCGATCATGTCGATCTGGGCCTCGAAGATCTCCTGCAGCCGGTCGCGGATCTCCGGGACCTGGTTGCTGAGCTCGGCGGCGAGGTTGCCGAACAGGCAGCCGACGACCAGGCCCG
Source organism: Catellatospora aurea (assembly GCF_042663325.1). Classification (NCBI taxonomy): domain Bacteria; kingdom Bacillati; phylum Actinomycetota; class Actinomycetes; order Micromonosporales; family Micromonosporaceae; genus Catellatospora; species Catellatospora aurea. Next base: position 307,614 of record NZ_JBHTAC010000002.1, on the reverse strand, counting down.
CCTGCTGCCGGCCGGCCCGCTGGAAGTCCTCGGTCGCCGCGAACAGGTCGCGCAGGCGCTCCAGCGGCGGCCGCCCGCTGCCGAGCAGCTCGCTCCACTGCTGCCGCTGAGCGGCCCAGTGCTCGTCGATGACGGTGAGCGCGAGCGCCTGCTTGGAGGCGAAGAAGTGGTAGAAGCTGCCCTTCGGCACCCCGGCGGCGGCGCAGATCTCGGCGACGCCCAGCGCGGAGTAGCCCCGCTGCTCGATCAGCGTCCTGGCCGCTTCGAGGATCTTGTTCCGCGCGTCACTAGTCCTGCCCATGGCGTTGACGATACACGACCAGTCGTCTAGCTTTTAGTAGACCGGTCGTCTAGTGGCCGCGAAACAGCAAAGGAACAGGCACATGAGCACCGAGAACACGCAGAAGGTCGCAGTCATCACCGGCGCCTCCCAGGGCATCGGCGCAGGCCTCGTCGAGGGCTACCGCAAGCTCGGCTACGGCGTCGTGGCCGTCTCCCGCACCATCGCCGCCTCCGCCGATCCGGACATCGTGACCGTGCAGGGCGACATCGCCGACGCCGGCACCGCCGAGCGGGTGACCCGGGCCGCGCTGGACCGCTTCGGCCGCATCGACACCCTGGTCAACAACGCGGGCATCTTCATCGCCAAGCCGTTCACCGACTACACCGCCGACGACTTCGCGCAGGTCACCGCCATCAACGTCGGCGGGTTCTTCCACCTGACGCAGCGGGTGCTGCCGCACCTGCTCGCCGTCGGCGGCGGGCACATCGTCAGCATCACCACGGCCCTGGTGGACCAGGCCGACAAGAACGTGCCGTCGGTGCTCGCCTCGCTGACCAAGGGCGGCATCAACTCCGCCACCAAGTCGCTGGCCATCGAGTACGCCTCGCGCGGCGTGCGCGTCAACGCGGTCGCCCCGGGCATCATCAAGACCCCGATGCACCCGGTCGAGTACCACGAGACGTACGCCGGGCTGCACCCCGTCGGCCGGATGGGCGAGACGAGCGACATCGTCGGCGCGGTCCTCTACCTGGAGTCCGCTCCGTTCGTCACCGGCGAGATCCTGCACGTCGACGGCGGACAGAACGCCGGCCACTGACCCGTCCCGATCATCCGAGAGGACCGATCATGCCCATCGTCAACATTCAGATCACCCGTGAGGGCAGCACACCGGGCACGACGGCCGCGACCGCCGAGCAGAAGGCGGCGCTCATCGCCGGGGTCAGCCGGCTGCTGCTGGATGTGCTGGACAAGCCGCTGGACTCGACGTTCGTCGTCATCGACGAGGTCGAGCTGGAGAACTGGGGCCGCGGCGGCCTGTCCGTCCCGCAGTACCGCGAGCAGCAGCGCGCGAGCGGGCAGTAGGCCGCGGCTGCGCAGGGGCGCGTGGATTCCGGGTGACACCGGGAACTGCGCGCCCCTTTCGCGACTCGCCGTGGCGTGACCCCTGACCGATTCCCCCTCCCCCGGCCCCGCGACGGGGTGCTCGGGCGCGCCGTCACCGCGGCCCTGGCCTGCGCCACCGTGCTGGTGGTGGCGGCCCTGTGGGTGTCCGCCGGCGGCCCGGCCGCGCTGGGCGCCGACGGCACCGGCCTGGTGACCGCGGCCCGCCTGACCGGGCTGGTCGCCGCCGATCTGCTCCTGCTGCAGGTGCTCGCGATGGCGCGGGTGCCGTGGGTGGAGCGCGCCTGGGGCCAGGACCGGCTGGCCCGGATCCACCGCCTGCTCGGCTTCACCTCGTTCTGGCTGATGACGGCACACGTGGTGCTGGTCGTCGCCGGGTATGCCGCGTCCACCGGCACCGGTGTGCCCGCCCAGCTGGCCGACCTGGTCGTGCGCTACCCGGGCATGCTGCTCGCGGCGGCGGGCACGGCGCTGCTGGCGCTGGTCGTGGTGCTGTCGGTGCGGGCGGCGCGGCGGCGGGTGCGCTACGAGAACTGGCACCTGCTGCACCTGTACGCGTACCTCGGGGTGGGCCTGGCCGTGCCGCACCAGCTGTGGAACGGCGCGCACTTCGTCACCTCCGCCGCGGCCTCGGCGTACTGGTGGACGCTGTGGGGTGCGGCTGCCGCCGCGTTGGTCGTGTTCCGGGTCGGGCGGCCGCTGTGGCTGTCGCGCCGCCATCGGCTCACCGTCGCCGAGGTGCGCCACGAGGCGTCGGACGTGTACTCGGTGCACCTGTCGGGGCGGCGGCTGGACCGGCTGGCGGCCCGGTCCGGCCAGTTCCTGACCTGGCGGCTGCGCACCGGCCGCGGCTGGAGCCGGGCGCACCCGTTCTCGCTGTCCGCAGCGCCGCGCGCCGACCGGCTGCGGTTCACCTTCCGGTCGGCGGGAGACGACGGCGCACGGCTGGCCGGGGCCGTACCGGGCACGGCCGTGCTGATCGAAGGCCCGTTCGGCACGCTCACCGAGGGCCGCCGCCGCGGCGAGCGGGTGCTGCTGATGGCGGCGGGCATCGGCATCACGCCGATGCGCGCGCTGCTCGAAGGCATGCGGTACGCCGACAGCGAGCTGACCCTGATCTACCGCGCCAGCAGCGCCGACGAGCTGGTGCTGCGCGACGAGATCGACGCCATCGCGGCCGAGCGCGGCGCACAGGTGATCTACCTGCCCGGACCCCCGCCGTCCGGGCGTGCCTCGTGGCTGACCGCCGAGCTGGCCGAGCGCCACACCGACCACGAGGCGCTCACCGAGCTGGTCCCGGAGCTGGCCGGACGGGACGTGTTCCTGTGCGGTCCCCCGCCCTGGATGGCGGCGGTCCGCGCTGCCCTGCGGGCCGCCGGGGTGCCCGCGCGGCAGATCCACGACGAGCGGTTCGGGTGGTGAGCGATGCGTAAGATCACGTTCTTCCTGCTGGCGACTCTCGCGGGCCTGGTCGGGCTGTTCAGCTACCGCACCAGCTTCGGCGAGGCGGTGCCGCGGCCCGCCGACGGGGCGGTGCCGGCGCCCGCCCCGGGGCTGATCGTCGGCGAACGGCTGGTCGACGGCGACGCGGTGGTCACCGACTACGGCACGGTGCAGGTGCGGGTCGGCTTCGCGGGCGGGCGCATCGCCGACGTGGTGATCGTGCAGAAGCACACGGTGCACGAGCACTCGCTGGTGCTGAACGAGTTCGCCCTGCCGCGGCTGCGCGAGCAGGTGCTCGCCGCGCAGTCGGCCGACGTGGACACGGTCACCGGCGCGACCGCCACCAGTCGGGCGTACCTGGACTCGCTGCAGTCCGCGATCGACCGGGCGCACACCCGGTGAGCACGCTCGCGCCGCCGCGCCGGGCCTGGGTGGAGCAGATCATGGGGATGCCGGTGAGCCTGCACCTGCGCGGCCCCGGCCTGGACTCGGCACCGGTGCGGCGCACCGTCGACGCCGTGTTCGCGCTGCTGCGCGAGGCCGACGCGGTGTTCAGCACGTACCGGGCCGACAGTCAGGTGAGCCGGATCAACCGGGGTGAGCTCGCGGTGGCGGACGCGCATCCGTGGGTCGCCGAGGTGGCAGCCCTGTGCGACGAGGCCCGCGAGCGCACCGGCGGCTGGTTCGACACGTGGCTGCCCGGTCCGGACGGCGCGCACCGGTGGGACCCGTCCGGGCTGGTCAAGGGCTGGGCGGTGGAGCGGGCTGCGGGCCTGCCATGGCACGACTTCTGCCTCAACGCCGGGGGCGACGTGGTCGTGTCGACGGCGCCGGGGTATCCGCCGTGGCGGGTAGGGGTGGAGGACCCGCTGGCCCCGTCGCGGCTGGTCGAGGTGGTGGCCCTGGCGGCGGGCGCAGTGGCCACCTCGGGCACCGCCCGGCGGGGCGCGCACATCGTCGACCCACATCACGGCATGCCGACGGCCGAGGTGGCGGGGGTGACCGTCGTCGGGCCGTCGCTGTGCTGGGCCGATGTGTACGCCACCGCGGCCGCCGCCAAGGGAGTCTCCGGGTTGGACCTGCTGGCGGGCACCGGCTGCGAGGGGCTGCTGATCAGCCGGGACGGGCAGGTCCGGATGACGGGCGGCTTCCGTTGCTTCCGGAACCGCAGGTCGTCGGCCTGGACGCTAACAGCCCGTTAACACCATTGTGGACAGACTCAGCCGAGATGGCCGCGACTGGCGGTCCGGAGCGAACGGTGCTGACATGACCGAACCCGCACCGCCCACGACGCAACCGCACCTGGTCGTGGCGGCCTGGGCGTCCGCCACGGCGCGGCGGCTGGTGCATCCGGCCTTCGGCGGGGTGGCGGCGGTAGGCGGGGCCATGATCTTCGCGGCGATCGGGTGGACGGCCGTGGGTGTGGTGCTGCGGTCGGACCCCGACACGATCGTGCGGTACTGGCTGTGGCACATCGCCGCGGCGGCGCTGCTCCCGGTCGGCCTGGGCGTGCTGTCGGTGCAGCTGACCCACCAGGGCGGCTACGGCGTGGGAGCCGAGCGGGCCTGGCTGGTGTGGGCGCAGGCCTGCGCCGCGCTCGCGCCGCTGACCGGTCTGCTGCTGATGGCCGCCCGGCCGCTGCTGTTCCGTGGCTACGACGTCCACGATCGCTGGGGAGTGCCGGTGCTGGTGGCCGGCGGGTTCGCGCTGGCCTGCGCGGTCGCGGCCGGGGTCCGGCAGGTGCGCCGCATCCCGCCGGGTCGGCGGGCCGAGGTGACCCGGCTCATGGCCGGGGTCGCCACCGCGTCGACCGGCCTGGCCGCCATCGGGCTCACGGCCCTGTTCCTGCCCGCGCCGCTGCCCTGCTGCCACTGGTGACGCGAGAGCACAGGTGACTGCGGCTTTACATCTTTTTTGATGTGGGCACATCAAAAAAGATGTAAAGCCACGTCGAGTGCTGTCCTCCGGCGGGGCCGGGAGCGGGCGTGGCTCAGTCGGCCAGGTGGATGCGGGGGGCACGCTGCTCGAACGGGGTGGACAGCACCACGGTCGTCCGGGTGGTCACGTTCGCCGACGTGCGGATCTCCTGGAGCAGGCGCTCCAGGTCCACCGGTGACGCTACGCGTACCAGCAGGATGTAGAAGTCCTCACCGGCCACCGAGAAGCACGACTCGATCTCCGACAGGTGCGCCAGGCGCTCGGGGGCGTCGTCGGGCTGTGCCGGGTCGAACGGGCGGATCGCCACGAACGCCGTCAGCGGCAGCCCGATCGCGTTGTAGTCCACCCGCGCGCCGTAGCCGGTGATCACGCCGCGCTGCTCCAGCCTGCGTACCCGCTGGTGGACGGCGGACACGGACAGCCCGACCTTCTCGGCCAGGTCCGTGTACGACATGCGCCCGTCGGCGGTCAGGGCCGAAACGATGGCCTGGTCGGTCTCTTCCACGGCGCTCAAGCTACACCGCCCCGCCGTCCGGGCGCACCAGCACTTTCAGCGCTTTCCGATCATTCATCGCGGCATATCCGCCGGGCACCCCGGCCAGATCGACCGAGACGTCGAAGACCGGCGACGGGTCCAGCGTCCCGGCCAGCACGTCTGCCAGCAGCTCCGGAATGTACGCCCGCGCGGGCGCGACGCCGCCGCGCAGCGCGACGTTGCGGCCGAACATGTCGCCGATGTCGACCCCGGCCGAGCCGCCGTGCGGCACCCCGACGAAACCGACCGCGCCGCCGTCGCGGGCCACGCCGATCGCGGTGCGCATCGACTGCTCGGTGCCGACGGCCTCGATGACCGCGTGCGCGCCCTGGCCGCCGGTCAGCTCCCGCACCACGGCCACCGCCTCGTCGCCGCGCTCCGGCACCACGTCGGTCGCCCCGAACCGCCTGGCCAGCGCGGTGCGGGCGTCGTGGCGGCCCAGCGCGATGATGCGCTCGGCGCCGAGGCGGTGCGCGGCGAGCACCCCGCACAGGCCGACCGCGCCGTCGCCGACCACGGCGACCGTGCCGCCCTTGCGCACCCCGGCCGCGAGCGCGGCGTGATGGCCGGTCGACATCACATCGGACAGGGCGAGGATCTTGACGAGGTCCGCGTCGCCGAGCCCGGACGGCAGCTTGACCAGGGTGCCGTCGGCGTACGGGACGCGCACCGCCTGGCCCTGGCCGCCGTCGGAGCCGGGCTGGCCCCAGAAGCCGCCGACCGGGCACGAGGTGTGCAGGCTCTCCCGGCAGAACTCGCAGGTCCCGTCGGACCACACGAACGGGGCGACCACGGTGTCGCCGGGCTTGACGCCGGTGACGTCCGCGCCCGCCGACTCGACGACGCCGAGGAACTCGTGCCCGATGCGCTGGCCCGGCTCCCGCTTGGCGACGCCCTGGTAGGCCCACAGGTCGCTGCCGCAGATGCAGGCGTGGGTCACCCGGACCACGGCGTCGGTGGGGTGCACCAGGACCGGATCGGGCACGTCCTCGACCCGGACGTCGTGCGGACCGTAGATCACCGTTGCGCGCATGTGATCATCGTAGTCGCGGCGCTTCGTCCCGGGCCGCGGGATGCCCGCGGCGCGCGGCTCAGTGGCGCTCGCGGAGCAGGCAGAACTCGTTGCCCTCGGGGTCGGCGTACACGGTGAGGTCGTCCTGCTCGCGGACCAGCGTCGCGCCGGCGGCGACGATCGCGGCCCGCTCCTCGTCGTCGGCGACGATGTCGAGGTGGATGCGCCCGACCGGCAGCAGGTCGACCGCCTGCGCGATCCACACGTCCGGCTCGGTGCCCGACGGGTCGTGCAGCAGCACCGACTCGCGCTCCTCCAGGCTACGGTCGGCGAGCTTCACCGCGTCCTCGTCGACGACAGGCAGGCCGGTGACCAGGCTCCAGAAGGGCGCCATGAGGTACGGGTCCCGGCAGTGGATGACGACGGAGGAGATGTACGGCATGGCGGTCACCCTAGCCGGGTAGGCGGTTCCCGCCGACCGGATAACCGAGCGGTCTTGACAGCGTCGCCTCGTGGCCGCTTACCGTGTGTAGCCGCCACCGGTCCGGTACCGGTACCGCGAGACGGCGTGGTTTCTCGGAGGTCCACATGCGCGTGACGATCGCCGACGTCGCCCGGCTGGCCGGAGTGAGCAAGGCGACGGTGTCGCGCGTGCTCAACGGCCGGCCCGACGTCGACCAGGCCACCCAGGCCCGCATCGAGGAGATCATGGCCGAGACCGGGTACGTGCCCAGTTCCCGCGCCGTCGACCTGGCCCGCGGGCGCACCCGCACGGTCGGCGTGCTCGCTCCGACGCTGCGTACGGCGTGGATGCCGGAGCTGCTGCAAGGTGTCGCCGACGTCGTGGAACCGTCCGGTTACGGGCTGTTGCTGCACTCGGCCGCCGGCGGCGGTCCGGCGCTGGAGCGGTTCGCGGCGAGCGTGCGCGGTCACGCGGTGGACGGGGTGCTCGCCGTCGACCCCGGCGCGGCCCTGGATCACCTGCGTGACCTGCACCGGCAGGGCCTGCCGGTGGTCGTGGTGGACACCGTCGGCGTGCGGGCGGCGCTGCCGTCGGTCGGCGCGGACTACGCCGACGGCGGACGCCGCGCGGCGGAACTACTGCTGGCCGCGGGGCGGCTGCGGCTCGCCATGATCACAGGACCTGCCGAGGAGCCCACCGGGGCCGCCTGCGCCGACGGGTTCGCCGACCTGCTGACCGGCACCGGCGCGGTGCTGCGGGCCAGCCACGTGACCGAGGCCGACGGGACCGAGCAGGGCGGCTACGACGCGGTGCAGCGGCTGCTACGTGCGCGGTTGTTCTTCGACGGACTGTTCGCGCACGGCGACGCGATGGCCGCGGGCGCGCTGCGGGCCCTGCAGGAGGCCGGGCGGCAGGTGCCCGGCGAGGTCGCCGTGGTCGGCTTCGGCGACGTCCCGCCCGCCGCGTACACCGTGCCGCCGCTGACCACGGTGCGGGTGCCGTGGGAGGAGATGGGCGCGGCCGCCGCGCGCTCACTCATCGATCGCCTGCGCGGCGAACCCGTCTCCGACGAGCCGGAAGTGTTCGAGACTTTCCTGGTCAGCAGGGGTAGCACCCCGCCGGTGGGCCGCATCCCGGGACAGCGCAACCGGCGCGCGGCGCGCACCGCGGAGGTGCCCGTGTTCCGGGCCTCGACACCGGCCACGGAACCGGTACCGGAGCTGTGAGCTGCTGATACTCAGGTCAGATGGTCGAGGACGGCCGACGGATCGACACTGGTCGGCAGGTCGCTCACCTGGCCGTCGCCGAGTTCGACCACCCGCCAGGCGCCGTCGTCACGCAGCGCGACGTCGGTGGTGACGAACGGGTGCCCGAACGCCGCCACCAGCGGGGCGATCGGCGTCAGGTCGGGCTCGCCGGACAGTTCCGGCGTGTCCGGGTGCGGGCCGGTCAGCACCGGTTCGCCGTGCACCCACCAGACCCGGGACTCGACGGTGCGGCCGTCCTGCTGCGCGAAGCGCTCGAACCGGCGCACCACGATGCCGCCCTGCAGGGACTCCTCCTGCAGCTCGACCATGCGGGCCACGACCCGGTGCGCCTGTGCGGCGTCGGCGAGGTCGGGGATGAAGCAGGCCTGCGCCCACTCGTGCTTGCGCGACTTCACGTAGTCCTTGACGATCGCGGGTCCGCCGCCCAGCGGCGCGACCAGCTTCTCGACCTGTTCCAGGGTCGGCGGCTCGGACGGCTGCCACGGCGTCCACACGCTGTCCGGTGTGACCTGCGCCAGTGCGGCGTACCAGCCGGGCAGCTCGTGGGCGGCGCGGTAGGCGGCCGCGGATACCCGCAGGCTCACCCCTCGCCCGGCGAGCGCGTCGGCCAGCTCGGCGTAGCGGTCGGCCGGAATCATCCACCCGCGGTACCAGACCTCGCCGAGGTCGCGCGGAATGCGGCGGACCGCCGCGGCGACGTCGCCGGCCAGCAGCGCGTCATGGTCGAGCAGGGCGATGACGCCGCTGCCGTCCCGCACGGCTCGCGCCTGCGCGGCGAAGTGGGGATCGGTGCGGGTCGGGGCGAGCGGGTCGGCGCAGAACACCACGGTCACGACCGGCGAGCCTAGTCGAACCGGCACCGCCGCGCCGCGCCGTTTCCCGGCCCGGCGCCGGAGTCTCCCACCGCCACCGGGCCGGTCGGCTGCTTCAGTAGGTCCACAGCACCGCGAGGTAGTCGTTGCCGGTGGCCGTGGTGTAGGCCTGGCCGACGGTCTGGCCGAGCCGGTTCACGCCCCGGGCCTCCGACCGGCCGCCCGGCAGCAGGCCGGGCAGCAGGCGCGGCGTGCCGAACTCCGACCAGTACACGGCGCGCGTGGACCCGTCGACGGCCGACCGCCAGCCCACCGAGTGCCGGCTCTCGTTGATCGCGGCGGTCGCGGCCAGCTCGCCCCCGGCCGGCATGGCCAGGTGCAGCACGGTGCCGTCGGCCCGCCACACGAACGCCCCCTGCCGGGCGTCCCAGTACGTTCCGGACACATCGCCGCCGTCGTTGATCCCGGTGGCGTGGCCGAGCAGACCCGACGCCACCACCTGGCCGTTCTTCCAGGTGGCCGGGTTGCCGGGCGGGCCGCGGGGCCGGCGCTCCGGCTCGGCGGCGTTGTCCGTGCCGCCCCATGTGACGCCGGTCAGGACGTCCAGATCACCGCGTGCCAGTCGCCGCCGACCGACACCTGGGCGGTGCCGACCGTCACACCGAACTTGTTGACCCCGTGCGCCTTCGCTCCGCCACCGGTGACCAGGCTCGGCAGCCGGTGCGGCACACCGGCCTCGGACCAGTACACGGCCCGGTACAGTCCGGCGGCGTTCGAGCTCGCGCCGACCGTGTCACCGTCGTCGTTGATGGCGCCGACGAACGCGCTGTCGGCACCGCTGGGCAGGCCCAGGGTCACGATGGTCCCATCGGCCTTCCACACGAAGTTCTCGTCGCTGCCGCCGTAGTACTGGCCGGCGATGTCGCCCCCGTTGTTGATCCCCGCGGCGTACGATCCGTTGGCTGGCGGTGACGGGACGCTCGTCGCGACGCCGCCGACCAGCCGGGCGATGACGTCGCCGAGATGGCCGGTGACGACGCCGCTGTTGTTGATCGCCTCGGCGTCGAACTCCAGGCCGTAGAGGTCACCGGGGTGGTCGAGCTCGGTCATCACGCCGTTGGCCCAGCGGAAGCTCGTCGAGGTGTCGTCGGCGATGGCCCGGCCGACCACCACGCCGTTGTCGTTGACGCCCGTGGCGTAGCTGTAGTTGTTCTCCAGCGCGCCGAGGTCGGTCATGCCCACGCCCGGCCGCCACAGGAAGCCGTGCATGGTGACGTTGTCGGCCAGCAGGCTCTGCCCGACGATCCAGCCGTTGTTGTTGATGTCGGCCGGGTAGGTGCGGGTGCCGCCCAGGCTGCCGATGTCGGTCATGGTGCCGTTCTTCCAGCGGAACGCGCGCATCGGCGCGGTCTGGCTGACCGCGCCGCTGTAGCCGATGACGACGCCGTGGTCGTTGACGTCGGTCGCGGTGCTGCAGCAGGCGCCGCCGAGCGTGCCGAGGTCGATGACCTGCAGCGCCGCGGCCGCGGCGGGAGAGGCGGGCAGTGCCACCGCGCCGGCGGCGAACACGGCCAGGGACGCGATGAGCACGCGTAATACAGTTCTGCGCACAGGCTGTCGCTTTCTCTCGTGGAACAGAGGTTCACGCCCCCCGTGGGGCCTGATCTCCGCAGTCTCCTCCGATGTGCGGCCGAAGCAATCGGATTGACGACCGGTCCGACCGTCCATTGTCGACATGCTTGTCGACCGTTCGGCTGATGACGCGGGCCGGGCGCCCGGACGGCCGCCGTGGCGACGCGTCCGGACGCCCGGCCGGTGAGTGCCGCTCAGCGGGTCCAGAGCACGGCGGTGTACTCGCCGCCGGTGGCGGTGAGGTTGGCGTGGCCGACCGTCTGGCCGAGCCGGTTCACGCCCAGCGCCGTGGCCTGGCCGCCCGCCACCAGGCTGGGCAGCAGGCGGGGCGTGCCGAACTCCGACCAGTAGACCGCCCGGGTGTGCCCGAACTCCAGGGTCCGGGTGCCCACCGTGTGCCGGCTCTCGTTGATCCCGTTGGCCGCGGCGAACTTCGCCCCGGCGGGCATGCCGAGGTTCAGCACGGTGCCGTCGGCCCGCCACACGAACGCGCCCTGGGCGCCGTTCCAGTACGTGCCCGCCACGTCGCCGTTGTCGTTGATGGCGCCGGCGTGGCCGACCAGCCCGGACGCGACCGTCTGGTTGTTCTTCCACCAGGCGGGCTGACCGGAGTACTCCCCGTTGAGGGAGCCGCCGATCTTGCCGTGCTTGTTGATCCCGGCCGGTTCGAAGCCTTCGCCGGTCGGGGTCACGATCTTCGACATGACGCCGTTCGCCCAGCGGAAGCCGTGCAGCTGGCCGTTGACCACGTACCGGCCGACCACGAGGCCGCTGTCGTTGACGCCGGTGGCGATGCTGCTGGCCCCCAGCGTGCCCAGGTCGGTCATGCCGAGTCCGGGCCGCCACAGGAACCCGTGCACGGTGCCGTCACCGCCGGCCAGCTCGCTGTAGCCGACGATCCAGCCGTTGTTGTTGATCGCGAGCGCCACCGCCCGGGGCCCGCCCAGCGTGCCGAGGTCGGTGATCACGCCGTTCTGCCAGCGGACCGCCCGCTCGGGCGGGTTCTCCATGGTGCCGACCTGGCTCTGCCCGACCACGACGCCGTGGTCGTTGATGGCGAACGCCTGGCTGCAGCAGCTGCCGGACAGGTTGCCGAGCACCACGATCTGCGGGCCTGCCGCGGCCGCCGGCGCGGCGGTCAGCGACATCGCGGTGAGGACGGCGGCGACCGTCACGGACAGCAGCCTTCGGACTGTTCTCATCGGCGCTCACTCTCTCGGGAGGACGGGAGTTCACGCCACGTGACGGCGTGAACTCTCACAGTCCCCCGCCGGACGCCGTTCGCGCAGTCAGCATGCTGACCACGTCTGTCCATTGCCGACCTGTGAACGAAATGTTAAGACGCCAGCCTGTGCATCCAGGACTCCACGTCGGACGCGGTGCGCGGCAGGCCGTCGGACAGCATCCGGTAGCCGGTCTCGGTGATCAGCAGATCCTCCTCGATCCGGAAGCCCATGCCGCGCAGCTCCGCCGGGATCAGCCCGTCGTCGGGCTGGAAGTAGATGCCCGGCTCCACGGTGAGCACGTGCCCCGGGGTCAGCGTCCCGTCGAGGTAGTGATCGGCCCGCGCCGCGGCGCAGTCGTGCACGTCCAGGCCGAGCATGTGCCCCGAGCCGCACAGGGTCCAGCGCCGGTACAGCCCGCTGTCCTCGTCCAGGGCCTGCTCGGCGGAGACCGGCAGGATGCCGAGGTCGGCCAGGCCGTACGCGTACACGTGCATCGCGGCGCGGTGGAAGTCGCGGTACGCCGCACCGGGCACCAGCGCGGAGAGCGCGGCGTCGTTGGCCTTGCGGCACAGTTCGTACAGGTCGCGCTGCAGCGGGGTGAAGTGCCCCGAGATGGGCAGCACCCGGGTGATGTCCGCGGTGTACAGCGAGCGCGTCTCCACTCCCGCGTCGAGCAGCAGCAGGTCGCCGTCGCGGACCGGGCCGTCGTTGTCGATCCAGTGCAGGGTGGCGGCGTGCGCCCCGGCGGCGACGATCGAGTGGTAACCGACCTCGTTGCCCTCCAGCCGGGCGCGCTGCCAGAACACGCCTTCCAGCAGCCGCTCCGAGGTGGCCTTGGCCTGCGGCAGGGCACGCACCACGTCCTCGAAGCCGCGGGTGGTGATCGCGACGGCCTCCTCCAGCTGGGCGATCTCCCACGCGTCCTTGACCAGCCGCAGCTCGGCCAGCACCGCCTTCAGCTCGGCGTCGCCGTCGACCGGCGCGACCGCCGCGTCGACCTCGGCGTCCAGGCCGCGCAGCACCAGCGTCGGGGTGTCGGGCTTGAGGGCGGCGGCCAGCTCGTCGCGGTGCCGGGTCGTCACGCCCAGCGCCCGGGTGCTCTCCCCCAGCGTCGGCCGACGACCCGCCCACAGCTCCCCGTAACGGCGGTCGCGGAAGAACTCGCCGTTGTCCCGCGCCGAGCGCGGCCGCAGGTAGAGGGCGCTGTCTCCATCCGGCTCGACGACCAGCACACCGTCGCTGGACTGGTCACCGGTCAGCCACACGTACGCCGAGTGCGCCCGGAACCGGTAGTCCTGGTCGTTGGAGCGCGCCTTGAACGAGCCGGCGGGCACGACGATCCGGTGCCCCGGGAACGCCTGGTGCAGCCGGGCACGCCGGCCCGGCGTCCACGCCGCGACCTCCGCCCGCGGCAGGTCGTGGTGCTCCGAATCGAGCCAGCCCGTGCGCATGAACTCGTCGAGTGCCGCCGACACGGGCAGGTCGTGGCTACCGGTGTGGAATCGCTGCTCCGCCATGCCGCAGACAGTACCGCACAGCCCTACGCCCCTTACACCCCCGACGAAGGAAGGGCACCTTCTTAACACGCCCGCCGACGCTGCCTGCGGGGGCAGCGGATGGGCGGAGGTGGTAGCTAGACTGCGGCTATGTCGAGCGAAATCGATGCCGCCGCGTATGCCGCCGACACGGCGAGTCTGTCCGGCCGTATCGCGACCCGGGTCCAGTACGTACTGGCCGGGGCGTACTTCCTGGCCACCGCCGTGGCGCTGGGCCGGGCGGCCCAGCTCGCGGGGCGGTTCTACCTTCCGCACCAGGGCGACGAGGCCACCGGCAACGCCGACATCTGGCCCGGCGTGCTGGCCGCGGCCTGGCTCGCGATCACCTTCGTGCTGAGCGTCGCGCCGATCCTCGCCGGACTCACCGCGCTGTACGCCGCCGTCCTGCTCGCCTCGGCCCGGCAACGCGCCGACCGCCGCACGTGGCGCTCGCTGGCGGCGAGCACCGTGCTGGCCGCGCTCGCCTTCGCGGCGTCGCTGACCCCGCAGGCGCAGACCCTGCTCGCCTGGCTGCTCGACTGACCGGCTGCGGGGCGCCGCGCGGGCGCCCCGCAGCCGCGGGTCAGCTCTTGACCGAGCCCGCCATCATGCCGCCGATGAACCAGCGACCCAGCAGGATGTACACCAGCAGCGTCGGCAGCGAGGTGATCAGCGCACCGGCCATCGCCGCCGCGTAGTCCGGCGACTGCGCCCCGGCCAGCGCGTTGAGCGCGATGGTGATCGGCCCGTTGCGGGTGTTCGACAGGAAGATCGCGAACAGGTAGTCGTTCCAGGACGAGGTGAACTGCCAGATGACGGTCACCACGAAACCCGGCAGCGACACCGGCAGGATCAGCGACCGGAACGTGCGCAGCAGCCCGGCCCCGTCCATCTGCCCGGCCTCGATCAGCTCCTCCGGGATGATCGTCGCGTAGTAGTTGCGGAAGATCAGCGTGCAGATCGGGATGCCGTACACCGTGTGCACGAAGATCAGCGTCGGGATGCCCGGCGCGACGCCCAGCCACAGCACGATCTCCCGCAGCGGGATCATGACCGCCTGGTACGGGATGAACATGCCGAACAGGATCAGCGTGAACACCACGTCCGCGCCGGGGAAACGCCAGCGCGACAGCACGAAGCCGTTCGCCGCCCCGATGATCGACGAGAGCAGCGCGACCGGGATCGCCAGCTGGAACGTGCGGCCGAACGACGGGCCCAGCGAGGTCCACGCCTTCTCCCAGGACGCGAACGTCCACGTCTCGGGCAGGTTCCACTGCCCGTTGACACCGATCTCGCGGCCGGACTTGAAGCTCGTCACGACCAGCACGTACAGCGGCATGAGCACGATCAGCACGAACAGGATCAGCAGCCCGTAGCGCAGGGCGCGGGCCACCGGCTTCGGCAGGCCCTGGCGCGGCGCGGGCGCCGGCACCGGTGGCGCGGCGGCGGGCGGGGCGGCGACGGTCTCGGTGCTCATGAGCGCTTCTCCGAGCGGTTGACGTGGATCAGGTACGGTACGACCACCACGGCGACGACCAGCAGCAGGAACACCGAGATCGCGGCGGCCTTGGCGTAGTCGCGGGTGAGCAGGGTCTGCCAGACGTACACGGCGGGCACCTCGGTCAGCCACTGCGCCCCGGACACCGACATGATCAGGTCGAACATCTTCATCGACATGTGCCCGGTGATGATGAGCGCCGACAGGATGGTCGGCGTCAGCTGCGGGAACAGCACCTGCCGGTACAGCTGGAAGGTGGTGGCCCCGTCCACGACCGCGGCCTCGCGCAGCTCCTCGGGGATGCCGCGGAACCCGGCCAGGAACAGCGCCATCACGTATCCGGACAGCTGCCAGATCGCCGGCACCGCCATCGCGGCCATGCCCCAGTCGGGGTCGGTCCACCACGGGCTCTCCAGGAAGCCCAGCCCGAGCCCGTGGAAGATGGCGTTGATGCCGCCCGCGTTCTCCCCCTGCCCGGTGTTCATCAGCCAGCGCCAGACCACGCCGGAGGCGACGAACGACACCGCCATCGGGAACAGGTAGACGGTGCGCCAGAAGCCCTCGGCCTTGGCGCGGCGTTCCAGCAGCAGCGCCCAGATCAGGCCGAGCACGATGGTGCCGACCATGAACACGAGCGTGAAGACGACCAGGTTCTGCAGCGAGTGGGTGAAGCGGTCGTTGATGTCGCTGGTGAACAGCTTGGTGTAGTTGTCGAGCCCGACGTAGCCCTTGGCGGGGCGGGCGTTGTGGCGGTCCTGCAGGGACAGGTTGACCGTCCAGCCGATCAGGCCGTACACGAACACGGCCAGCAGGATCAGCGACGGTGAGATGAGCAGCAGCCCGGGTATCCAGGTCCGCCTCCGGTGGCGCAACGCGACCTCCTCGGTAAGGAAGGGCGCCTTCCTGGTGGGAAGGCGCCCTTCGTTGCCTTGCGGCGAACTACTTCTTCGGGCCGAACTCCGCCGCGGCGGCCGCGAGCGCCGTCTGCAGCGCGGCGACGTCACCGTCGGCGGAGAACTTGCCCTGCGCCGAGCCGACCGCGCCCTGCCAGCCCTGCGCGCACGCCGAACCGTGCGGGCAGCTCGGCACCTGGGTGGCGGTCTTCCAGTCGCCCATGGCGGCCTGCTGGTACGCCGGGAAGCCGTCCGTGCCGACGTCGGTGCGGGCCGGGATCGAGCCCTTCTTCTGGTTGAACGCGGCCTGGCCGGTGGCGCTGCCGACCGTCTTCAGCCAGCACTTGGTGCCGTCGGCGTTCTTCGCGCCCTTGGGCAGCACGAACGAGTCGGCCAGCCACTGGAACACGTTGCCGTTGCCCGGGAACACCGACCAGCCGTAGTCCTTGAAGCCCTTGGCGTCGAGGTCGGCCGCCTCCCAGTCACCCATCAGCTGGTACGCCGCCTTGCCGTCCATCAGCATCTTCTCGGCGTCGGTCCAGTCGAAGGTGTCCCGGTCCTTGTTGGTGTAGGTGAGCAGCTTCTTGTAGTCGTTGATCGCCGCCGTGATGTCGGCGCCCTTCCAGTCGGTGCCGCCGTTCCACAGCCCGTTGAACTTCTCCGGGCCGAGCTTGGAGATCAGCAGCGCCTCGAACAGCATCTGCTGGGTCCAGTCCTTGCCCAGCGCCAGCGGCGTGGCCACCCCGGCGGCCTTGAGCTTGTCCAGGTCGGCGAAGAAGCCGTCGAGGGTGGTGGCGTCCTTGGTGATGCCGGCCTTGGCCAGCACCGTCTTGTTGCTCCACAGCACGTTGGCGCGGTGGATGTTGGCCGGCACCGAGTAGATCTTGCCGTCGACCGTCAGGTTCTCGATGAGGCCCTTCGGGAAGGCGTTGCTCAGACCCCATTCGGTGTACTGCGCCGACAGGTCCTCGAGCTGGTCGTCGTTGATGTAGTCGGACAGCTCCGCGCCCGCGTGGGCCTGGAACGTGTCCGGCGGGTCGTTCTGCTGCAGCCGCGAGGCCAGCACCTGCTTGGCGTTGCTGCCCGCGCCGCCGGCAACCGCGCCGTTGACGAACTCGTAGTCCGCGCAGTCGGTCTTGAAGGCACCCACCAGGCCGTCGAGACCGGCCTTCTCACCGCCGTCGGCCCACCAGGTGAAGACCTCGACCTTCTTGGCGCCGGCGCCGGGCTCTTCACTGCTGCTGCAGGCCACGGTCGCGAACATCGTTCCGAAAGCGACGGCCAGGGCTGCCACTCGCCTGGAAAGACGCATGCTTCCTCCATCTGATTCTTGACATCGTTGTCTCACGCGCCAGCCCAGACTTCTCCCCCCGTGACGAGCCTGTCAACGCCGGTTACCGTTTTGTTGCCGGACACAACAGAATCGAGATCGCGAACTCGCCCATGGTCACCAAGCGCACACCGACGGCGTACCGCGGGTGTGCACCATGGTCGGCGGCGCGCCGGGTCAGGCCCAGGACGCGTCCGCGTACTCGGGGTCGCGCAGGCGGGCCGGGAGCAGCTCGGTCTGCTGTGTATCGCTGCCGTCGGTGACCGCGACGGCGAACGCGGCCAGGCCCACCGCGGTGATGTCCTCGGCGACGGCCCAGTACCGGTCGGGCAGGTTGGTGCGCTGGTCGAGCGCGGCCCGCAGGTGGTAGCCGCCGAACGCGCCCAGGCCCGCGCCGGCCGCGCCGAGTGCCGCACCGGCCACCGCGCGGCCGAAGCCGCGATCGTCGGACCAGCCCAGCAGGCCGCCGGCCAGGCCGCCGAGGGCGAGGCGGGCGAGCAGCGGGCCACGGTTGAGCCGGCTGGGCGTGCTCGGCAGTTTGTCGGCGACCAGTTCGGTGGCGGCCGTGGCGACCAGGCTCTTGCGTACCAGCGGGCTGGACAGCACCTGGCCCTGCACCATCGTCGCGAACCCGCGGCCCTTCTTGCCCTTCTTCTTGCCGCCCCGGCTCATCGCCACCGCGAGCGCGGCCAGGCCGAGCTGCGAGCGCATCCCGGTGGCCATGCCGAGTGCCAGCGGTCGAAGAACCGTGATCGCGCCCATGGATACAGGTTATGCCTGCGGTGGCCGCGCCGCGGGCGGTCCGCGACGCTGCCGCCCGGAGCTAGGCGGCGGCCGTGCGGGTGGCCAGGAAACGGGCCGGGTCGTCGAGGATGGCCTGGGTGACCGCGCGCGCCGCACCGACCAGGGCGGCGTCCGCGCCCAGGGCCGACGCGCGGACCTTCACCGGGGACCAGCGCGCGGTGATCACGCGGCGGGTCAGCTCTCGTTCGAGGGCCGGGCGCAGCCAGTCGATCAGCTCCGCGTAGTGGCCGCCGAGCACGACGGTGGCGATGTCGAGCAGGTTCACCGCCCCGGACAGCGCCACGCCGAGCGCCGTGCCGGCCCGGTCCAGCGCGTCGAGCACCGGCGCGCTCGCGCGGCGGGCCCCGTCGACCAGGTCGGTGAGCACGGCCGCGCCGGTGGGCAGCCCGGCGGCGGCGCGGATGGCCTCCTCGCCAGCGTACTGCTCCAGGCAGCCGCGGGAGCCGCAGTGGCAGTCGGGCCCCTGCGGGTCGATGGTGACGTGGCCGATCTCCCCCGCCCAGCCGTGCGAGCCGCCGAACAGCTCGCCGTCGAGCACGATGCCGCCGCCGATGCCGATCTCGCCGGAGACGTAGAGGAAGCTGCGCAGCCCCGTGGCGTGCCGCTCCCCCAGCGCGGCCAGGGTGGCCTCGTTGGCGACGTCCAGCGGCAGGTCGCGCAGCCCGCCCAGGTCCTCGGGCCGGGGCAGGGCGACCTGCTGCCAGCCTAGGTTCGGGGCGATCCGGATGGTGTCGCCCTCGACCAGGCCCGGGACCGCGATCACGCCGCCCGCCGCGCTCAGGCCCAGCTCAGCGACGGCGGCCATGGCCTGGTCGGCCAGCTCGGCGAGCGCCTGCCAGGTCTGCGCGGGGCGGTGCTCGCGCTGGTCGAGCCGGCGCACCTGCCGATGGCGTACGGCTCCCGTCAGGTCCACGGCGCACACGGCCAGGTAGTCGACGTTGACCTCCATGCCGAGCCCGGCCGGGCCGGTGCCCGCGGGCACGATGCCGGTGCCCGGCCGGCCGACGCCGGAACGCGACACGGGCTCCAGTTCGGCGACCAGCCCTCCGGCGATCAGCTCGTCGACGATGGCGGAGACGGTGGCCCTGGTCAGCCCGCTGGCCGCCGCGATCTCGGCCCGGGACGGGGGCCGGTTCGCGGCGGTGACATGGCGCAGGACCAGCGCGAGGTTGTGATCGCGCAGGCTGCGCTGGCGCACCGGATCGTCTCGGCGCGGCGGGCGGGGCGGCATGGTCTTGACAATGCCACACCCTATAAGTTCAATGGCTGAACAAACAAGATTTCAGGGAGATGACATGACGCAGCCGACTCCGGCCGACAAGTTCACGTTCGGCCTGTGGACCGTGGGATGGCAGGGGCGCGACCCGTTCGGCGACGCCACCCGCGAGGCGATCGACCCGGTCGAGTCCGTGCACCGCCTCGCCGAGCTGGGCGCGTACGGCGTCACGTTCCACGACGACGACCTGATCCCGTTCGGCTCCGACGACAGCGAGCGCGAGCGGATCATCAAGCGCTTCCAGGCCGCGCTCGCCGAGACCGGCCTGGTCGTGCCGATGGCCACCACCAACCTGTTCACCCACCCGGTCTTCAAGGACGGCGGCTTCACCAGCAACGACCGCGCCGTGCGCCGGTACGCGCTGCGCAAGGTCATGCGCAACATGGACCTGGCCGCCGAGCTGGGCGCGCAGACCTACGTGCTGTGGGGCGGCCGCGAGGGCACCGAGTACGACGGCTCCAAGGACGTGCGCACCGCGCTGGAGCGCTACCGCGAGGGCCTGGACATGCTCGCGCAGTACAGCATCGACCGCGGCTACGGGCTCAAGTTCGCGCTGGAGCCCAAGCCGAACGAGCCCCGCGGCGACATCCTGCTGCCGACGATCGGCCACGCGATCGCGTTCATCGACAGCCTCGAGCACCGCGACATGGTCGGCCTCAACCCCGAGGTCGGGCACGAGCAGATGGCCGGCCTGAACTTCCTGCACGGCATCGCCCAGGCGCTGTGGCACGGCAAGCTGTTCCACATCGACCTCAACGGCCAGCGCGGCATCAAGTACGACCAGGACCTGGTGTTCGGCCACGGCGACATCGTCAACGCGTTCTTCCTGGTCGACCTGCTGGAGTTCGGCGCCGCCGACGGCGGCCGGGCGTACACCGGCCCGCGCCACTTTGACTACAAGCCCTCCCGTACCGAGGACCTCGACGGGGTCTGGGCGTCGGCGGCCGCGAACATGCGCACGTACCTGCTGCTCAAGGAGCGCGCCGCGGCGTTCCGGGCCGACCCCCGGGTCGCCGAGGCCCGCGCCGCCGCCCGCTACGACGAGCTCGGCGTGCCGACCCTGGGCGCGGGCGAGACCTACAGCGACCTGCTCGCCGACCGGTCGTCGTTCGAGGACTTCGACGTCGACGCCCAGGCCGCCAAGGGCGGCGCGTTCGTCCAGCTCAACCAGCTGGCGCTGGAGCACCTGCTCGGCGCTCGCTGACCGGCTACGGGCCGCCGCCGCGGTGCGACGGCGACGGCCCGTCCTTGATCGCCGTTTCCGGGCAGAACCTCGGGCCACACCGCAGGTTCTGCCCGGAAACGGCGATCTTCGCCTGACGCGGGCTCACCTGAGCCAGTCGAGGATGCCGACGGTCTCGACGGTGTCGGCGATGCGTTTGGCGGACGCGGTGGTCAGGCTCGCCCGCGAGCTGTCGATCCACCGCTGCACGTCGGCGCATCCCTGGTGGCGGTACTCGACTGCCTGGATCAGGCACTCCAGCTTGTCCGCGTCCCGGGCCACGATCGCCTCCGGACTCTCCCCGCGCTCGTACTCGGCCACCACCGACATGATCATCTGACTGACCGCAGCCGGGGCTGCAACCACCTGGTCCGCGGTGACCGACTCGTTGTCCGCTGCTGTCAGGTAACGCCGCCCGATCCGCGGAATGTCACCGATCCGGGTCTCCTGCGTGTCGTGGTACAGGCACAGCAGGCCGGTCCGCGCCGCGTCGACGCCCTCCATCGCCGCCAGCATCGAGCCCAATATCGCTGTACGGAAACTGTGCTCGGCGATCGTCTCCGAATCTTTGACGCCGGCGATCCACCAACCTGTTCGCTTGGCACGTTTGAGCATGCCCAGCTCGAACAGGTAGCGAACCGCTCCGGCCACCTCGTCGTCAGATGTCAATTCGCCAGCCCCTCGATCCGCAATCCATACATGATCGCCTCAAGCTCCCACCTCGACTGACGCGAGATCTCATCCGAGTCGATCGCGATCTGCCCACGACGATAAAGGCTGCGGGCTGCGACAGGATCATCTCGCAACAGTCCCGGCCGCGCCGCCAGCAACGCCCACAGGGTATGGATCGACAGGTCCACGAAGTGGCGGCGGCCATCCACCCGCTCGACCAGGTGTCTGAGCAGCCGATGTCCTCGCCACCCGAGCCCGGCGTCCATCATGAAGCGGTCATCGTTCTGCCGGGGTGAGACTTCGCCGATCCAGTATGCCTCGTAGTTCAGCCCGGCAAGCTCGCAGCGGTCGTCCCCCTGCGTCGCGGCGATGAAGTGCCGCAACGGTTCCGGATCCCCGTGCCGCGCCTTCGACGCGGCCGCCGAGCGCGCCTCTGCCCAAAGGAGTGACCAACCGCTCCCGCCGGGCACTACGCTCCTCCGGGTGTCCGGTTCGGTTGCCCCGGACCTGTCGTGCAGTGCGCCGAGGAAGCGCGCCTGCCTGCGAAGCAGCACATCCGACAAGCCCGAGCCGCTCGACCACTCCTGCATCGACCGCAGGTTTCTAGCGAGTATGTCGATCTCTGGCCGGTCCAGGGACGGACTCTCGGCCACGGGCCCCCGCCGCCGTGGCCCGGCGCGCTCGGCAGATCGCAGCGGGTCGGGCACCCTCCCGGTGACGGGCCACTCGATCATCTCCATGACTGATCGAGTCATCACGACCCAGCCGACCGGGTGTTGGGGCAGGTTCTCGCGACGAAGATCAGGCAGCAGCAGGCTGGCGAGAAGGTAGTCCGCGAGGGCGGCGTCGTCCAGGAGACCGAGGAGCTCAGCCTTCGCACCGAGTACCGCGAGTCGATGCCTCAATCCCGTCGACTGCTCCACCGACAGCGCGGTGAGCGAACGCCGGCCGCTCTCCCAGCCTTGCACCGTTCCCCGGTCCACCGCGAGGCGCTCCGCGAGTGCGTCCTGGCTCAGCAGCAGTGACTCCCTGATGAGTTTGACCACGTACCCGGAGATCACGGCGCGACGCCGCCGTCGATCGGGCATGCCCCCTCCACAACGCATACCGGTGGTCGGCCTTCTCCGTGGCGACAGGCACGCCGTCGAGCAGAAGCAGCGTGACAACGCCTACCACTGGTCAGTCCTATGCAGACTGCCCGCTGACTAGCGTGTATGTCAACTAACTCGTCATATGTACACGACCTGCGGAGGCAGCCATTTCTGCGACGATTGCGGAGGAACAGTTCCGCCAGTACGCGCACGCTCAGGCCGCATACGGCCGACACCTGCTGACTGTGCACCGCCGCGAGCCGACCGGGTGCTGCGTTTCCTGTGGACGGGTCCATCCGTGCGACGAGCGCGTGCGGGGCGGGCAGCTCATCGCACATTTCGAGGATTGGTCAGGCGACGAGTCGCCACTCGTACGCCCCTATGTCGCTCCCTGACTCGGCGCGTACCGGAGACCGGCGGGCGCGTGCGCCATGGCTCGCACCCCACGTGCACGCGTCCGCCCCCTCTTGTCCGCACGCGCTGCGCGGGCGGATGACGCCGGCGCGTGACGCGGAGCACGCAAAACGGGTGCACACAGGTCCGCGCATGCGGGCTAACCTGCCCACGTGCTGACCCGGATGATCAAACTGCTGCCCGACCACCCCGCCACCCGTGCGCTCGTGTTCAGCACACTCGCCGGGTCGACGTCGCGCGGCCTGTTCATCACGATCAGCGTCATCTTCTTCACGCGCTCGGTGGGGTTGTCCGCCGGGCAGGTCGGGCTCGGGCTGACCATCGCCGCCGTGGTCGGGCTGATCGCCGGAGTGCCCGCCGGGCACCTCGCGGACCGGGTCGGCCCGCGCCGGGTCATGGTCGCCTTCGGGGCGGCCCGGGCGACGCTCATGCTCGGCTACCTGGCTGTGCACGACTTCCCGGGCTTCGTGCTGGTCGCGGCCGGGGTGCAGGTGCTGGAGACGGGCTTCGGCGCCGCGAACGGGGCACTCATCGCGGGCTCGATCCCCGCCGAGCACCGGGTGCGCACCCGCGCCATGCTGCGTGCGGTCACCAACGTGGGCTGGGGCGTCGGCGCGCTGATCGCCGGAGTGGCGCTGAAGTACGACACCCGGGCTGCCTACATCGCCATCATCGTCGTCTGCGCGGCACTCGCACTGATGGCGTCGTCGCTGGTCATGCGGGTACCACCGGTCGCGCCGCAGCCCCGTCGCGCTTCGGGCCCCGCGCTGATCGTGCTCCGGGACCGGCCGTACCTCGCGCTCGCGGCGCTCAACGGGGTGCTGTGCATCCACTACGGCATGCTCAACGTGGCCGTGCCGCTGTGGGTGGTCGAACGCACGAACGCGCCGGCCTGGGTCGTCGCCATGCTGGGCCTGCTGAACGCCACGGTCGTGGTGCTGTTCCAGATCCGCGCCAGCCGGGGCACCGCCACCGCCGAGGGGGCCGCCGTCGCGCAGCGGACGTCGGGACTTCTGCTGCTCGGTGCCTGCCTGCTCTACAGCCTCGCCGCCGGGCAGAGCGCCTGGATCGCCGTCGCTGTGCTCGTCGCGGCCGCGCTCGTGCACGTGCTCGGCGAGCTGCGCCAGGCGGCAGGCTCGTGGGGCATCTCGTTCGACCTCGCGCCGGACCACGCCCAGGGGCAGTACCAGGGCATGTACGGCACCGGGTTCTCGCTGGCGGGCGTGGTCGCGCCCGCCCTGCTGGCCACGGTCGTCGTCGGCTGGGGATGGCCCGGCTGGCTGCTGTTCGGCCTGGTCTTCGCGGCCAGCGGAGCCGCCGTGCCCGCAGCCGTGCGCTGGGCGCGGCGGGCCCGCGCGCAAGCCGCGACACCGGAACCGGCCCTCGTCTGAACCTGCCGTGACCAGGCTATCCGGCAGGACGAAGTTAGGAAGGGCACCTTCACATCGCTCCGCGATTTAGAAGGTGCCCTTCCTAACGCTTCGCCCGGGGTCAGGAGGCGGTGGCCAAGGGCGCCGGTGGTGCCGGGTCGCGGCGGCGTAGGAGGGCGTCGAGGGAGAAGGCGCCGGGACCGAGCACCGCGATGACGAGGAACGACCAGCAGAACAGGGCGGCAGCCTCGCCGCCGTTGTTCAGTGGGAGCAGGCCCTGGGTCTGGTGCACGACGAAGTACGCGTACGCCATGGAGCCGGAGCAGAGCAGGGCGGCCGGCCGCGTCGCCAGGCCCGTGATCACGAGGATGCCGCCGGCAAGCTGGATGAGCGCCGCCCACCAGCCGGGCCAGGCGGCGAACTCGACGGCATGGCCGGAGCCGCGGTTGCCGCCGAACACACCGAACAGTGAGGCCGCGCCGTGGAACGCGAACAGCAGGCCGAGCACGACCCGGAACAGGGTCAGGGTCACGGCGGCGAATCGGGCAGAGGACATGAAGGTCTCCTCAGGGAGAGATCTGATGTCGTTGCCCGGACGCGTCCAAGATTAGATCGATTGATTCCCACATCGCAATGTCCGTCCCAGTGGGCGGGCACCGGATCAGAGGCTTCTCATCCGCGGGATCGGCGAGGCGAGCAGCCAGAGCACACCGGCCAGCGCACCGATCGTGGCGATCCAGAGCGTCTCGCGTACGCCCAGGGCGGTGCCCAGCGCGCCGCCGATGACCGCGCCGATCGGGCGGATGCCGTAGTTGATGGTGCGGTGTGCGCCCGTCACGCGGGCGCGCAGCTCGTCGGGGATGACGCTGGCCTGCAGCGAGCCGCCGGCGGTGTCCAGCAGCATGACGCCGAGGCCGGAGAAGAACTCGGCGCAGAACACCATCGTCAGCACCAGCCAGTGCGGTCCCTGAGCCAGCGGGATGAGGATCAGCGGGGCCGGGAACAGCAGGTAGCCGAAGACGTAAAGCGGCCCGACGCCGAAGCGCTCGGCCACCCGCCGCGCGACGGCCGCGCCGATCAGCGCGCCGACGGCCGCGAGGCCCAGCCCGAGGCCCAGCACGTCGGGGGTGATGTGCAGTTCGGTGGTGACGTACAGGATGACCAGCGCGAGGTACATGAAGTTGAACAGGTTGAGGGTGCTGCTCGCGCTGACGGCCGCCCGCATGACCGGGTGGCGGGCGATGAACGACAGACCCTCACGCAGTCCGAGGCCGCGCCGGGCGGTCGGCGTCGGTTCGACGACCTCCACGCGGGCGATCATGACAGCGGAGAACAGGAACGACACGGCGTCCAGCAGCAGCGCGAACGGCGCGCCGACCAGGCGCACCAGCACGCCGCCGACGCTCGCCCCGGCCACCGACGAGAACGCCCGTGAGCCGTTGAGCAGCGCGTTGGCGGGCAGGAAGTCCTCGCGCGGCACCAGCGAGACGAACAGGGTCGTGCGGCACACCTCGAACAGCACGCTGAACGTGCCGACGGTGAACGCGACCAGGTAGAGCTGGGTCATGGTGAGCGCGTCGAGCAGGTACAGCACCGGCACGGCCAGCAGCGCGACCGCGCGGGCGACGTCGGCGGCGACCATGATGGTCCGCTTGTACGGCCGGCGGTCGGCCCAACCGCCGAACAGCAGCGAGAACAGCAGGTTCGGGGCGAGTGCGGCAGCGGTCAGCCAGCCCATCTCGGCGGGGCCGGCCTGCGCGACGAGCACCGCGAACAACGGCAGCGCCAGTTCGGTGATCTGGTCGCCGAGCAGGGAGACGCTCTGCCCGGTCCAGTAGCGCCGGAACGGGGTCTGCCGCAGCAGCGGGGGCAGCCAGCGGCGGGTGGCGGGGGTGGCGGTGGCGGTCATGGGGGTGTGCGCCTCCGGGGTCAGGGCTGGTTGTCGATGGTGGTCACGTAGTAGCTGACGTGGACCAAACGTGCGCCGGGTGGCCGCTGGGACGGGTCGGTCTGGCGGGGCCGGTACGCCTCGAAGAGGGCCTCGATGCGCTGGGACAGTTCGCCGAGTTCGTCGGCGGTGAGGTAGGCCAGGTCGTCACCGGGGCCGGTGACGGCGCGCCACTCCGACGGGTCGTCGGCACGGCCCGCGAGCCAGGTCATGGCGCGTTCGTAGAACCGGCGGATGATCACCGCGTCGAGCTGGTCGACGGCGGCGCGGGTCTCGGCGTCGTCGGAATCGCGGCCCCACCGGGTCATCAGGGCGGTGGCCCGCCACGGCCGCTCCCGGGCGTCGGCCCCCTCGACCCGTTCGACCAGGCCGTACTTGGCGAGCTGGCGCAGGTGGAAGGAGCAGTTGGGCACGTTCTCGCCCAGCCGGTGCGCGGCCTGGGTGGCGGTCATCGGGCCCTCCCGCCGCAGCAGGCCGACCAGCGAGATGCGCAGCGGATGGGCGTACGCCCGCATGGCGACGGGGTCGGTGAGGTCCACCACGGGTTGGTCGGTCACATGCTAAAGATAGCTTTAGAAAGCTTTCTCTACAATCTTGGGACGCCACTCCCCCGCTGTCACCTACCGGACACGCGATCCGCCGGCCGCGCCGAGTCGATCACGCGATGACGAGACAGCACCCCTTACCGCCCGTCCGACCGGCGTCGGCGAAAGTTCTTTCATCGACAGATAGGGATGCAAAAGACTTCCAAAGTTCTCCCCACTTCTATATATATGGCTTTCAGTGACTACCGTCACACTCCACTGAGTCGGGGAGGACTCGTGAAAAGAACCCTCGCGACCGGCAGTGTCGCCCTACTCGTGGGCGCCATGCTGTCGGTGTCGGCAACCTCCGGCAGTGCCGCGCCCAGCGGCCCCTCGTCACCCACCGGCGTTGCGGCCGCCGAACGCGCGCTCGCCGAGCACCCGGCGGACGTGCGCGCCGCCGGCGGCGACGCCTACCGCATCGACCGCACCATCAGCGACAGCAGCGGCACCCACGTGCGCTACGCCCGCACGTTCCAGGGCCTGCGGGTGTACGGCGGCGACTTCGTCGTGCACACCGGCGCCAACGGCGTCTACAAGGGATCGTCGGTCGGCCTGGAGGCCCCGCTGACCCTGTCGACCACCCCGAAGGTCACCGCCGCCAAGGCCGCGCAGGCCGCGCGCAGCCGCTTCGCCGGCACCGTCGCCACGGTCGGCTCCCCCGAGCTGTTCGTCGACGCCAGCAGCGGCAAGGGCAAGCTGGCCTGGGAGACCGTCGTCAGCGGCATGGGCCCGGACAAGCAGACCCCGTCGGAGCTGCACGTCATCACCGACGCGGTCACCGGCGCGTACCTCGGCTCGTTCGACGAGATCATGATGGTCAACGGCACCGGCAACAGCATCTACTCGGGCGCCGTCACCGTCGACACGACCCTGTCGGGCTCGACGTACTCGATGATCGACCCGTCGCACGGCAACGGCCGCACCTGCGACATGAACAACGGCTCCTCGACCTGCACCACCTTCACCGACGCGGACAACGTGTGGGGTGACGGCACCAACGCCAACCGGCAGTCCGCCGGTGTGGACGCGCACTTCGGCGCGGCGGCGACGTTCGACTACTTCAAGAACGTCCACGGCCGCAACGGCATCTTCGGCAACGGCCAGGGCGTGCCCAGCCGGGTCCACTACGGCAACGCGTACGTCAACGCGTTCTGGGACGGCGCGCAGATGACCTACGGCGACGGCTCGGGCAACAGCCGCCCGCTGGTGTCGCTGGACGTCGCGGGCCACGAGATGAGCCACGGCGTCACCGAGGCCCTGGCGGGCCTGGTCTACTCGGGTGAGTCCGGCGGTCTCAACGAGGCCACCTCGGACATCTTCGGCAACATGGTCGAGTTCTACGCCAACGCCCCCTCCGACCCGGGCGACTACCAGGTCGGCGAGAAGATCAACATCAACGGCAACGGGACCCCGCTGCGCTACATGTACAACCCGTCGCTGGACGGCGCGTCGCACTCCTGCTGGTCGACCTCGACCAACAGCGTCGACGTGCACTACAGCTCGGGTCCGGGCAACCACTTCTTCTTCAACCTGGCCGAGGGCACCGGCGCGACCGCGTACGGCACCAGCACCCCGTGCGGCTCGGCTCCGGCCGTCGTCGGCATCGGCCGCACCAAGGCCGAGAAGATCTGGTACCGCGCGCTGGACGTGTACTTCACCTCCAGCACCCGCTACGTGAACACGTCCACCCCGGCCAACACCTCGCGCGCCTACACGCTGTCCGCGGCGACCGACCTCTACGGCCTGTGCTCGCTGGAGTACAAGACCGTCCAGGCAGCCTGGACCTCGGTCAACGTGGCCGGCAACGACGCCGCCTGCCCCGCCGGCAACGACTTCTCGCTCGCGGCCGCACCCGGCTCGGGCTCGGTCAACCCCGGCAGCTCGGTGAGCAGCACGATCACCGCCACGCTGACCAACGGCAGCGCGCAGACGGTCAACCTGACCGCGAGCGGCCTGCCCAGCGGCGCGACCGCGTCGTTCAGCCCGTCCTCGATCAACTCGGCGGGCGGCACGTCGACGCTGACCATCGCCACCGGCTCGACCACCCCGCCGGGGACGTACGCGGTGACCATCACCGGAACCGGCACCGGCTCGACCCGGACCACGACGTTCAACCTGACCGTCAACGGCCCGCCCGGCTGCTCCGGCACCAACTCCACCGACGTGGCGGTCCCCGACAACACGACCGTCGAGTCCTCGATCACGATCTCGGGCTGCGCCGGCAACGCCGGCTCGGCCAGCACGGTCGCGGTCAACATCCTGCACACCTACATCGGTGACCTGATCGTGAACCTGGTCGCGCCCGACGGCAGCGCGTACCTGCTGCACAACCGGACCGGCGGCAGCGCCGACAACATCAACCAGACCTACACGGTCAACCTGTCCGGCGAGGCCGCCAACGGCACCTGGAAGCTGCGGGTGCAGGACGCGGCGTCGGCCGACACGGGCACCATCGACACGTGGACGCTGAACCTGGTCGGCGGCACCCCGCCGCCGTGCTCGGGCACCAACGGCACCGACGTGAGCATCCCGGACAACACCACCGTCAACAGCCCGATCACGATCGCGGGCTGCTCGGGCAACGCGTCGGCGACCTCCACGGTCGCGGTGGCCATCGTGCACACCTACATCGGTGACCTGATCGTCACCCTGGTCGCGCCGGACGGCAGCACCTACGTCCTGCACAACCGGAGCGGCGGCAGCGCCGACAACATCAACCAGACCTACACCGTCAACCTGTCGACCGAGGTGAAGAACGGCACCTGGAACCTGCGGGTCCAGGACGCCGCGTCGGCCGACACCGGCTACATCAACACCTGGACCCTGACCCTCTAGAGTCCGCCCGACAGCGAGGGGCCCCGGCGCACCCGGGGCCCCTCGCCCGTGTTCAGAGGGCCGGGTTCGCGGGGGCGTCCAGCTCGGCGGCCATGCCGCGCAGCAGCGGGCCGTACTCCGGGTGCGCCAGGGCGGTGGCCATCTGGGCGACCAGGTAATCGGCCGGGTTGCCGGTGTCGTACCAGCGACCCGAGATGACCTGCCCGTACACGGCACGGGTCGCGGCGTACGCGTTGATCGCGTCGGTCAGGTAGACCTCGCCGGTGCGGCGCTCGTACCAGCGCTGGGTCTGCTCGCGCAGCTCGTCGATGATGCCCGGGGTGACGACGTAGCCGCCGATCGCCGCGAACGCCGACGGGGCGTCCTTCGGCTTCGGCTTCTCCATCAGGCCCGTGATGCGCATCAGGCCGCCGTCGAGGTCCTCCTTGACCACCGGCACCCCGTAGCGCTGGGAGTGCTCCGGGTCCATCGGCATCAGCGCCAGGACCGGGCAGTTCGTCGCCTCGTACGCGCGGATCAGCTGCTGGGCGCGGGGCACCTCGGCGACGAACACGTCGTCGGGCCACAGCACGAGCATCGGCTCGTCGTCGAAGTTGCGGGCCGCGTTGAGCACCGGCGTGCCGTTGCCGTACGGGCCGTGCTGGTCGAGGTAGGTGATGTGGCCCTGCTGCGCCAGCTCGGCGATCTCCTCGACGGCGTCGGCATACGCCGTCTTGCCGTCCGCGCGCAGCTGCTCCACCAGTGCCGGGTTGGGCCGGAAGTGGTCCTGGATGAGCGACTTGCCGCCCGAGATCACGATCGTGATGTCGGTGATGCCGGAGGCCACCAGCTCGCGCACGGTGTGCTCGATCACCGGCTTGTCACCGACGGGCAGCATCTCCTTCGGGATCGCCTTGGTCAGGGGCAGCAGCCGGGAGCCGAGCCCCGCGGCGGGGATCACGGCCCTGCGGATGGTCGAAGGCATGAGAGTTTCTCCAGGTCAGGAAGTAGCTCAGCGGTACACCCGACGCTAACAGGAGACCAGGTCGATGAGGCGCGACGCGCGTGTGAGGTGATCCGATCGGCGGCCGTCGGCGGGTGTGGGTGAGGATGAGGGCATGACTGGTGGGGTTTCCGGGGGCGATCCGCTCGTGGAGCGGATGCGGCCGTTCGGTACGACGATCTTCGCGACGATGTCGGCGCTCGCGGTGAAGACCGGGGCGGTCAACCTCGGGCAGGGCTTCCCCGACACGGACGGGCCCACGGAGATGCTGGACGCGGCCGCCGCGGCGCTGCGCGCCGGGTTCAACCAGTACCCGCCGGGGCCGGGTATGCCGGTGCTGCGCGAGGCCGTCGCCGCGCACCAGCGCCGCTTCTGGGGGCTGGAGTACGACCCGGACGGCGAGGTCGTCGTCACCGCCGGGGCCACCGAGGCGATCGCGGCGGCGATCCTCGCCCTGTGCGAGCCGGGCGACGAGGTCGTCTGCTTCGAGCCCTACTACGACTCGTACGCCGCGAGCATCGCGCTGGCCCGCGCGACCCGCCGCCCGGTGACGCTGCGGCCCGGCCCCGACGGGCGCTACGCGTTCGACCCCGACCAGCTGCGCGCGGCGTTCGGGCCGCGCACCAGGCTCGTGCTGCTCAACTCGCCGCACAACCCGACCGGCAAGGTGTTCACCCGCGACGAATTGCAGCTGGTCGCCGACCTGTGCCAGGAGTTCGGCGCGTACGCCGTCACCGACGAGGTCTACGAGCACCTGGTCTTCGACGACGCCGGTTCGCCGCACGTCCCGCTGGCGTCGCTGCCCGGGATGCGCGAACGCACCCTGCGCATCTCGTCGGCCGGCAAGACGTTCTCCTGCACCGGCTGGAAGATCGGCTGGGCCAGCGGCCCGGCGTCGCTGGTCTCGGCGGTGCTGCGGGTCAAGCAGTTCCTCACCTTCGTCAACGCCGGGCCGCTGCAACCCGCCGTCGCGGTCGCCCTGAACCTGCCCGACGCGTACTTCACCGGTTTCACGACCGGGCTGCAGTCCCAGCGTGACCAGCTGCGCGCCGGGCTCGCCGACGCCGGGTTCGGCGTGCTCCAGGCCGAGGGCACCTACTTCATCACCACCGACATCCGCCCGCTCGGCGGCACCGACGGCGTCGAGTTCTGCCTCGGGCTGCCTGAGCGCAGCGGCGTCGTCGCGATCCCGTCCCAGGTCTTCTACGACGACAAGGACGCCGGCCGCCACCTGATCCGCTTCGCCTTCTGCAAACGCCCCGAGGTCATCGCCGACGCCGTCACCCGCCTCAAGCCCTGACCCGCGCCGCTACGGGACGAAGGAGAGGAAGAGGAAGACACCGAAGATCGTCATGTGGACCATGCCCTGCATCAGGGTCGCCCGGCCGGGCGCGACGGTCAGGGTGGTGACCACGACGGTGATGGCCAGCAGCACCATGTCCTTGGGCGTGAGGCCGAGGACCAGGGTGTCCTTGAGCCAGATGGAGGCCACCGCGATCGCGGGGATGGTCAGGCCGATGCTGGCCACGGCCGACCCGAGGGCCAGGTTGAAGCTCGTCTGGATCTTGTTGCGAGCGGCGGCCCGGACAGCGGCGGCGGTCTCGGGGAGCAGCACCAGCAGGGCGATCACGACGCCCACCACGGCCCGCGGCGCGCCCGCCACGGCCACCACGTGCTCGATCGCCGGGGACTCGACCTTGGCCAGGCCGACCACGGCGACCAGGCACAGCAGCAGCATGAGCAGGCTGACGGCGGCGGCCTTGCGGCCGGGCGGGACGCCGTGGTCGTCGCCGTCGGTCTCCAGCGGCAGGAAGTAGTGGCGGTGCCGGATCGTCTGCACGAAGACGAACGCCGCGTACAGCACCAGGGAGGCGGTGCCGGCGAAGGCGAGCTGCGGCCCGGAGTACGTCGGCCCGGGACTGCTGGTGGTGAACGACGGCAGCACGAGGGCCAGCGCGGCGACGGTGCTGAGCGTGGCCAGCGTGGCGGTGACGCCTTCGACGTGGAACTCGACCTCGCGGTGGCGCAGCCCGCCGACCAGCAGGCACAGTCCCATCACGCCGTTGCACACGATCATGAAGGCGGCGAAGACGGTGTCCCTGGCCAGCGTGGACGGTCCGGGTGGGGCCGACGTCATCAGCATGATGATCAGTCCGACCTCGATGGCGGTGACCGCGACGGCGAGGATGAGCGTGCCGAACGGCTCGCCGACGTGGTGCGCGACGACCTCGGCGTGGTGCACGGCGACCACGACGGCGGCGACCAGCGCGATCCCGACGATCACCAGCCCCACGCCGCCGACCTTGTGCCCCCAGGCCGCCACGAGCACGATCACGCATATCGGCGGAATCAGCGCCCACCACGACAGCGCGCGTGCGGCTTTGAGCATGTACCGAGGTTACGCGGACAAACCTCACCTACCGGCCATAATCCCTGCAACAGGGCGGTGGCTGTGCCCGCGCCGCGGGCCGGCACTAGATTCTGCGCGTGCTCTCCCGATCTCTCGCCGTCGTATCGTTGCGCTTGACCGCCCTGGCCGCCGTGCTCGGACTCGCCGCCTGCGGCGGCACCGCCCCGGGCGCGGCCGGACCGTCCGATCCGGCCTTCGTGCTGCCCTCCGGCACCGCGACGCCGTCGGCGGCCGTGAGCCCGAGTGCGGTCGCGTCGGCCACCCCCACCGCCGGACCGTGCGGGGTCTTCCCCGCGAGCAGCGTGTGGCGTGCCGACGTGTCGAAGCTGCCCGTGCACCGCTCCTCGGGCGCGCTGGTGAACAGCATCGGCGCGGGCGCGCACATGCACCCCGACTTCGGTTCGGGCCTGTGGGAGGGCGCGCCGATCGGCATCCCCGTCACGGCCGTCAAGCCCGGCCAGAAGACCGTCAGGGTCAGCTTCGAGTACGCGGGCGAGAGCGACAAGGGCCCCTACCCCATCCCGGCCGACGCGAAGGTCGAGGGCGGACGCGGCAGCGACGGCGACCGGCACGTGATCCTGTACGACGCCGCGGCCTGCAAGGTGTACGAGCTGTACGCGGCGTACCCGGCCGGCGCGGGCTGGCGGGCCGGGTCCGGCGCGATCTACGACCTGCGCTCCAACAAGCTGCGCCCCGCGGGCTGGACCTCGGCCGACGCCGCGGGACTGTCCATCTTCGCCGGGCTGGTCCGCTACGAGGAGGTCGCCGCCGGGCGCATCACGCACGCGCTGCGCATCACCGTGCCCCGTTCCCGCAACAGCTACGTGTGGCCCGCCCGGCACGCCGCGTCCAGCTCGTCGGACGCCGACCTGCCGCCGATGGGCCTGCGGCTGCGCCTGAAGGCGAGCGTCGACACGTCGAAGATGCCCAAGCAGGCCCGGATCATCGCCGAGGCGATGAAGAGGTACGGCGTGATCGTCGCCGACAACGGCTCGCCCTGGTACCTGTCCGGCGCGCCGGACGACCGCTGGTCCAACGACGCGCTGCGCGCGCTCAAGAATTTGCAGGGCTCCGACTTCGAGGCCGTCGACACGTCCGGGCTGATGGCCGACAAGAACTCCGGCGCGGTCCGCGGGTAACCCGGCCGGTCAGAGGACCGTCGCGGTGACCGTGGCGGGCAGGCCCAGGAAGCGGCCGTGGTGGTCGGCGGCGGCCTGCACCGCGGCGGCCCGGTCGGGGTCGAGCGGGGCGTAGACCAGCGCCTCGATCGCGACTTCGGCGCGGCCGACGGTGCGTTTCCAGTGCCCGGCGACCTGGCTGTCGACGATCAGCACGCCGTTGTAGACGGGACGGTCCCAGCGCTGCCCGCCGCCCACGCCCGCGAGGTTGAGCAGGTGCTTGCTCTCGGTGTAGCCGACGATGTACTCGTCGTAGCCCTGGAGCAGGTGCGCCACGGGTCCGTCCGCGGGGACCGGCAGCATGGGCTCCCCGGCGTACCAGTAGGTCAGCCCGTCGACTTCCACGCTGCGCACCTGGTCGCGGACCATGTCCAGGCCGCGGCGGATCTCGGCCTGGGTGAGGCTGGACCACCAGCGGAAGTCCTTCACGGTGGCCGGGCCGTGGCTGCTGAAGTAACGCAGGGTCAGCTCCGCCAGCGCGGCGTCCGGGTCGAGCACCCGGGCCTGCGGCGCCCGCTCGGCCAGCAGCGCGTACGTGTGCTGCTTGCCCTTCATCGCGCCGCTGCAGATCAGGCCGTTGAGTTCGGCGTTCATCAGGATGTACGCCATCCGGAAGCCCTCGGTGCCGATGCCCGCCGCCTGGACCAGCGCGGTCAGCTCCTTGCGGGTCAGCTGCGCGCCGGTCAGCGCCTCGGTCAGCAGCGCGTCGCAGCGGGCGCGTTGCTGCTCGTCGAGGCCGAGCTGCCGGTAGTAGTACGCGTTGAGCTGGTGCACCCGCGGGCCGGTCAGCGCCAGCACCCAGCCGATGTCCTCCGGGGTGACGAAATGCCAGGTCGGGCGCAGCACGTGGGTCCGCAGCAGCGCGCCGTCGGCGAAGTCGCGGTGCACGCGGTCTTCGCGCGCGGCCGTGATGCGCTCGCCGAGCGACCAGGTCGCCGGGCCGTAGTCCTGCGACTGCACCGCGCCGAGCCGGCCGACCACGTCCCCGGGCTCGGCGTCGACGGGGGCGTGCAGGCCGAGGTTGTGCATCCGCCACGAGGCAAGAGCAAGTGCGTCCATCACCGCCGATCCTAACCGCGCCGTACGACACGGTCGCCCTCGTGCGGTGTCGTACGGCAGGATGGCGGGGTGGAGCTGGAAGTCTTTCTGCGTACGGCCGAGACGCTGCTCGCCGTGCCGTCGACCGCCGACCGCGCCGACCAGCTGCACCGCGCGCTGGACCTGGTCCTCGACACGGTCGGGCCGGGGTTCGCCGTGGAGCGGTTCGAGTCCGCGGGCAAGCCGAGCGCGCTGCTCTACCACGACACCGGTGCGGGCCGGCCGGAGTTCCGGGTGATCCTCAACGGGCACCTGGACGTGGTGCCCGCCACGCCCGACCAGTTCATCCCGCGCCGCGAGGACGACCGCCTGTACGCCCGCGGCGCGCAGGACATGAAGATCTCGGCGTTGGTGATGGCGCAGGTGTTCGCCGAGCTCGCGCCGACCCTGCCGTACCCGCTGGGGTTGCAGCTGGTCACCGACGAGGAGATCGGCGGGCGCAACGGCACCCTGCACCAGCTGGAGCAGGGGGTCACCGGGCAGTTCGTGGTGATCGGCGAGTTCAGCGGTCTGGAGATCGTCACCGACTCGAAGGGCATCGCGCAGGCGCGGCTCACCGCGACCGGCCGCGCGGCGCACAGCGCGTACCCGTGGCAGGGCGACAACGCGCTGCTGCGGCTGACGGGCGCGATCGCGGCGCTGCACGCGGCCTACCCGCTGCCGACCGCGGAGGCGTGGGCCACGACGGTGAACCTGGCCCGCCTGGACACCCCGAACACCGCGTTCAACCAGGTTCCGGCGCTGGCCGAGGCCTGGCTGGACATCCGGTTCCCGCCCGGCGAGCCCGGCTTCGACGGGCGGACCGCCGAACAGATCGCCGCGCACCTGGGCGAGATCTGCGGGCCTGGTGTCACGGTGGCGGTCGAGCACGCCGACGCCCCGCACCACGCCGACCGGGACTCACCCGAGGTGCGCGCCCTGCAGGAGGCGGCGCGGGCCCAGGGCTACCCGGCCGGGTTCCTGCGCAAGCACGGGGCCGCCGACGGGCGTTTCTACTCCCAGCGCGGCGTCGACGCGGTGATCTTCGGCATCGGCGGCGCGGGCCTGCACGGCCCCGAGGAGTACGCCGACCTGACCTCGATCGTGCCGTACCACCGGGCCCTGCACACGTTCCTCACCTCGATCTGACGGCCGGCGGACATCGACGGAACGGCGCTGGGAGAAGATGGCAGCGTGACCGACGTACCGATCCGTGATGACATGATCCGCCTGGGCCAGTTCCTGAAGCTCGCCTCCGTGATCGACACCGGTGGCGAGGCCAAGCTGCGCATCGCCGCCGGTGAGGTGACCGTGAACGGCGAGGTGGAGGTGCGCCGCGGCCGCCAGCTGCACCGCGGCGACGTCGTCGTCATCGACGGGGAACGCCTGCGCGTGGCCTGAGCTTGGTCGCCGCGGCCGCCGCCGCGAGCCCGAGCGCGAGTCCGAGCAGCAGGCGTGCGCCCGTGGTGTGCAGCAGGAACGCCCCGGGCAGCTGTGCTGCGACCGCCGCCGAGGCCGCGGTGACGACCGCGGCGACCGGCCAGAACACTCCTGGGCGCACCGGCCGGGCCGGTGGTGCGCCGTGCCAGGCGCGCAGCAGCCGGTGGCGGCCGACCTGCACGGCCAGTGCCAGTGCCGCGAGCGCGCCGCCCGCGGTGGAGGCCAGGTCGAGCACCGGCGCCGGCTCGGTGACGTGGTCCCAGACCAGGTGGCTCGCTGCGGCGAGCAGCGCCGACACCGCGCTGACCGCGAGCGCGGGCCGGGTCGCGCCGAGCACGCCGTAGTCGCGCAGCGCCAGCGCGGCGGGCCGAGAGGGCAGGTGCGCGGCGACCACCGGCGCGGCCCGACGCACCAGCAACGCCCCGGCCAGCGTCACCGGCAGGCAGAACAGGAACAGGCCCGGCCACCGGTGCGACAGCGGGAAGACCGGCAGGCCCGACCCGTCGAGGGCGTACGCGAGGTCGGGTGAGGCCGCGCCGACGGTCAGCGCGACACCGTCGAACCAGCGGGGACGCCACAGTTTCAGCGGCAGGGGCAGCGCGGCGTGCGAGGGGAACGTCAGCGGCACCGCCGCAGGCTAACCGGTGGCTTCCCGTCCCGCCGACCCGTAATTGGATTTGTGGATCATGGTGGGCGGGGTCAGGATGGCGGGATGAGAATCCGTGCCGCCCTGCCCGACGACGCCCCGGCGGTGGTCGCCTTACGCGCGATCGTGTACCCGTACCTGGTGCGCGGGGTCGTCTCCACCCGGCAGATGATCGCCGAACCGCCCGCCGGCGACTGGACCGCGTTCGTGGTCGAGGACGGTGGCCGGATCGTGGGCTGGGCCTCGGCGTTCCGGAACGTCAGCTCGTCCGAGACCGGCTTCGGCGAGATCTCGCTGCTGCACGTGCACCCCGACCACCGCCGCCGCGGCGCGGGCACGCTGCTGTTCGACACCGCCGCCCGGCACCTGTCCGGGCTCGGCGTGCAGCGGGTGCGCACCTGGGCGCAGGCGGACTCGCTGGATTTCGCGCGCGGCCGCGGATTCACCCCGAGCCGCGACCTGCGCTACTCGATGCTGGAGACCCGGCTCGCGCCGCCCCCGCCCGCCGCGCCGGACGGCGTCACCATCGTCCCGCTGTCGGAACTGGACGAGCGGGAGCTCTACACCGCCTACGTCGCGGCCAGCTCCGACGAGCCCGGCGACATCCCCTCGGACGCGATCTCGTTCGACGACTGGTGCTACGAGGTGTGGAACAACCTCGGCCTGGACAAGGACGCCAGCGTCGCGGCCGTCGACGGCGCCGAAATCGTGGCGTTCACGCTGGTCAAGCGCGACGGGGAGCGGATGTGGTCGGACATGACCGCGACACTGCCCGAGCACCGCGGCCGCGGCCTGGCCCGGCTGGCCAAGACCGTGGCGCTGCAGCGGGCCGCCGCCGGTGGTGTGACGGTCGCGTACACCTCCAACGACGAGTCGAACGCGCCGATGCTCACCGTCAACGCCCGCCTGGGCTACCAGCCGGTCGCCGCCCAGTGGTCCTGCCTGGGCGTCCTCCAAGGTTCGTAGGCGCACGACGCGGTCGTGCCGGTGACGAGCACCCGGCACGACCGCGTCCCCCCGTTGCGCCTCAGGTCAGTTCTTGTCGTACTCGTCGTGCCGCCGCCACCAGAAGCCCTGCTCGTTGCGTCCGAGCGGGGCGCGGTCGAGCCACTGGTACATGCCCCACAGCGCGTCCACGCCGCGCTCGTAGGTCGAGTACGTGTGGTAGACGACGCCGTCGTCCAGCACGAACGCGCTCATGCCGGGGCCCTGCTGCCGGTAGGTCGGCCAGTCCACGCCGACCGACGCCGAGATCTGCGTCATCATCGGGTGCAGGTCGGTCACGCCGATCGGGGTCACCTCCATCGCGCGGAAGTTGTACTCGACCGTGCCCGTCCGCCACTCCTGCTCGGTGTGCGTGACGTGGTAGTCGTGGTTGAAGTCGCCGCCGAAGGACGACGCCCACGGGAAGCTCCACCCCATGCGCTTCCTGTAGTCCTGGAGTTTCGCCAGCGGGGCCTGCGACACGGCGCACAGGGTCACGTCGTGGTTGGCCAGGTGCACCACCGAGCCGTCGAAGCCGTCGGCGATCGCCGAGCAGGACGGGCAGCCCGCCTCGTACTCGGGGCCGAACATGAAGTGGTACACGAGCAGCTGCGAGCGCCCCGCGAACAGGTCGGCCAGCGAGGCGTCGCCGTCGTCGGTCGCGAAGCGGTACTCCTTGTCCACGCGTACCCACGGCAGGTCCTGGCGCTGCCGCGCCACCTCGTCGCTGCGCCGGGTCAACTCCTTCTCCGCGGCCAGCAGCTCCAGCCGGGCCGCGAGCCACTCCTGCCTGGTGCCTGTCCTGTGGTCGATCATCATTGCTCACCTCTTCTGTCGTCAGTGGTGCGATTGGTGGTGGCCGCCGCGGTCGCCTCCCCTGCGGTCGCTTCGTGCTCCGCCGCTTCGGCGAGGCGTTTGATGGTCGCCAGGCGGCGGTCCCAGTCGGAGGCGAGCGCCGCCATCCACCGGGCCGTCGCGGTCAGCGCCGCCGGGCGCACCGCGTACCGCACCTCGCGCCCGGCGCGGCGGCCGGTGACCAGGCCGGCCGTGTCCAGCACGGCGAGGTGCTTGACGATGGCCTGTCGCGAGATCGGGAGGTGCTCGGCGAGCGTCGTCGCGGTCGGCTCGCCCAGCACGGCGAGCAGGTCGAGCAGCTGCCGCCGGGTCGGGTCGGCGAGGGCCGCCAGTACGGCGTCGACCGGCGAGACGTCGCCGTGGTGCTGGTCTGTCACACGGAGGATTCTTCCGCCCGTGCCTTGAGCGCCTCCAGCTCCAGCGGCCAGCCGCCCGAGTTGTCCCGGTGCGCACCACTGCGCTGCTCCTCGGGCGCGGCCAGCGCCGCGAAGCCGCTCTCCACCACACGCAGGCGGGTCTTCTTCGCACCTTCGGCGGTCAGCGTGAACTCGACCAGGGTGCTGTTGTCGTCGCGCAACTCCTCGCCCGGGAAGGCACTGGCCCAGCGGTACGCGAGGTAGTGCGGCGGGTCGACCTTCTCCACCCGGACCGGGAAGTCGCCGTGGTGCGGGTTCTTCGCGACCATCGACTCCCCCGCCACGGCGACGGTGCCGGGCAGGCTCGCCTTGTCGGCCACCCAGAACCCGGGCTGGGCGACCAGCGTCCAGACCCGCTCCAGGGGTGCCTCGATCAGGGTCTCGCGCTCGATGCGGTCCTCGCTCATGAACAGACTCCTTCAACGCTGTCGATTGTCGTGCAACTCCAGAGTTGCACACCGCGATTCGAGGCGCAACCCCAGGGTTGCACATGTTCCCGGTGTCGCCCGCCGCCCCTACACTCCCCGCCATGATCGAACGTCCCTCCGCCGCATGGCGGCAAGAAGTGCTGGAGCAGCGGCAGGCAGTCGCCGCGGGCACGCTGTCCCCCGACGACGCCTACGCCGAGCACCTGTGGCCACTGGAGTTCATCGACGCGGTCGAGGCCGCGCTCGCCGCGTACGAGGCCGAGATCGCTGCACTGCGCGACCCGTCCGACGACGACCTGTTCGCCGCAGCGGAGCGGGTCGTGCTCGCCCTCAACGACGCCGACGAGGAGCACGGCCGCATCGAGACCGGCGAGCGCGAGGAGCTGATCGAGTACATCGAGGCCGTCATCACCCACACCGGCGTCGACGTGCCGACCCTGTGCGCCCGCCGAGGCGAGGACCGCGAAGCCCTGACCGGAGCCCGGGACTGGTAACCGCCGCGCGGTCGCCGAAGATCGCGACGATCTTGCGCGAACTGTTGCCGATTTGCCCGCTACAAGCGTTTCAACCCCACAGTTCGCGCAAGATCGTCGTGATCAGGGGCGGTGGGGGCTAGGCGATGCGAGTGAGGGGCGCGTGGCCGGGTTCGTCAGGGACGGGTGCGAAGTCGTAGCGGACCAGGTCCGGGCTGAGGGCGAGCAGGGTGATCGAGCTGGAGCCGTAGCGCAGGTCGTCGCCGAAGGTGTGGCGCAGGATCAGGGCGCGTGGGTCGGTGCGGTCGATGCCCTCACCTGCGGCCAGGGACGGCCAGGTGCCCCAGTTGACGGCGGGGTCCGGGCGTGGCGTGGCGCGCAGTGCGGCCAGGAGGTGTGCGGCGCGCGGCTCGGCAGGGTCGTCGCCGCTGTTGACGATCACCGTGTAGCCCTCCGGCAGGGCCGTCTCGGTGCGGGTGTCGCCGTCCCAGCCGAGCATCACCGCACCGGTGAGATCAGCGGTGATCAGGTAGAACGGGTCGAAGGTGCGCAGGTCGGCGGGGATCGGCTGCCCGGCGGCGGCAAGCAGTGGCAGCTCACCCCGGGAGCGGCGGCCGTGCTCCGGCGCGAGCCGTCCCCGGCCGTTGAGCACGAACGCGGCCCGGCGGGCGGCCGGATCCACGGCCAGCCAGGTGCCCCCGGCGACCAGGTCGATTCCGCCCAGCAGCCCGGGGTGGCGCGGCCAGTGCTCGGCCGGCGGTTCCCACGGGCGCATCAGCAGCTCGTCCCGTACGGCCAGCACCAGTATCGGCACCGGGGACGACGGCTCGAAACTGACGGCGACCGTACACATGATCGGCACTATATGCCCGACGACACGGCAGATTGCCGTGCAGGTGGGTGAGGGTGCCGGCGCGGGTCGTCATTGTCCGCGGTACCTCGAACTTGATGGGGATAGTTACGATCGCCGAATGCGACGAGAAGGCAGGGTCTGATGTCCATGGTCGAGGGACCAGCTCAGGCACGCCGCAGGGCGTTCTCTCACGCAGTCGCAGCAACCACTGGCGTGATGCTGGCAGGTGGTGCGGTGTGGTTGCTCGGGCTCGGTTCAGTCGACCCGGCGAGGAACGATCCGGCCGACTGCGTCACCGACGGCTGTCTCAGCGTGGCCGACCTGACCGGGCCACCCGGTGAGCTTCCCGCAGCCGATCGAGTGACGGCCGTGTTCTCCGGGTCGATTGTGGGTTCCTGGACGCTGAGCGACGGGCCGGCCGCGATGACCCTTCCCGCGAACACCACGTCGTTCAACTATTCTCTGGTAGCAGCCTGCCTGGGCAATGGCACGCTGTTCGTCACAGCCTCAGCCGACGATGGCAGCGGCGTGAAGTTGACCGTCCCCTGTGATGGACATATGCCACCCGGCGCATCGTTCCCAGGCACGATCTCCGAGGGAGGAGTGTCTCGACAGGCGACTGCGGGGCCCTTCCGTGTCGTCGCGTACGTGGAAGGGCGAGTGGAGCAAGCGGAGTTCTTCGCACTTAAGCATGTCGCATCACCCAGCGGCGCAGAACTTTCTCATTAGGCTCCCCGCCCTGGCGGTGGCTCCACTGGACATGGAAAACCGTGGCTGGGTGTGCTCGCCAAGCCGTAAGTTCCATGACGCCTGTGTCCTCGTTGATCAGGTTGGTGGCGGGAGTCGATCTCGAACCGCCGCGGGGCACTCCGACCGGCGGCCGGTGAGCAGGGAGCAACGCGTGGTGCCGCGACGGCGGGCTCTACATTGGTCGCATGTGGGTGTGGAACGCGCTCAGTTTCCTGGGCGGCGTGCTGGCGGTGTCGTTGACCGCGTACGTCTCGCTGGCCGTCAACCGCCGGAAGATGGACGGTGAGACCCTGGCGCGCTGGGAGGCGGTGCTCTTCGAGAAGAGCGCCCAGCTCGCCGAAGCCGCCCGGAGCCTGCGGCACCACGCCGAAC
The DNA here is from genome assembly GCF_042663325.1 of Catellatospora aurea. Classification (NCBI taxonomy): domain Bacteria; kingdom Bacillati; phylum Actinomycetota; class Actinomycetes; order Micromonosporales; family Micromonosporaceae; genus Catellatospora; species Catellatospora aurea. The sequence goes on along the minus strand of NZ_JBHTAC010000002.1, from coordinate 265,541 downwards.
GGTACGCCGCCAGCGCCGACCAGGACGCCCGCCGGGATCGCGTCAACGACGCGCAGGAGCGGCTGCGCATCGCCATGGAGCAGCTGCGGCTCGTCGGCAACCGGCGGGTGCAGATCGCGGCGCGGGTGGTCGTGCACCACGCCTACGCGGTGGCCATGCTCGGGGTGGACGACCGCGATCCGCGGGCGGACCAGTACCCGGACACTCCGCCGGCCGCCCGGCTCAACGACGCCCTCCAGGAGTTCTACCGGGCGGTGCGACAGCAACTGCGGGCCGCCGATCCCGAGGACGTGCTACACGAGGACGATTTCGACGGTATCGCCGCCGGGCTGCGGCCACTGACGCCCGAGCAGCGCTCCACAACGGTATGAGACGTCAGCGCACGTAGCGCACCAGCCAGTCGCGGGCCAGCACGGCGGCCTGCTGCAGCGTGCCGGGCTCCTGGAACAGGTGGGTGGCGCCGGGGACGATCTCGACGGCGTGCTCGCAGGTGAGCTGGGCGGCGGCGCGTTCGTTGAGTTCGAGCACGGTGTGGTCGAGGCCGCCGACGATGAGCAGGGTCGGCGCGCGTACCTCGGCCAGGTGAACGCCGGCCAGGTCGGGGCGGCCGCCGCGGGACACGACCGCGGCCACGTCGGCATTGCCGTTCGAGGCGGCCCACAGGGCGGCGGCCGCGCCGGTGCTGGCCCCGAACAGGCCCACCGGCAGGCCCTGCGCCGTAGGCCGGGTGCGCAGCCAGGCCAGCACCTCGCTGAGCCGCCCGGCGAGCAGCCCGATGTCGAACACGTTGCCCCGGTCGTTCTCCTCTGACTCGTTGAGCAGGTCGAACAGGAGCGTGCCGAGGCCCGCGTCGCGCAGGAAGCGGGCGACGTACTGGTTGCGGGGGCTGTGCCGGCTGCTGCCGCTGCCGTGCACGAACACGACGAGCCCGGCTGCCTGCGGGGGTATGGCCAGGTGGGCCGAGAGTGCGGCTCCGTTCACGGGGATGACGACCTCGGCCGCTGTTCCGTTGTCTCCGGACGTGACTTCGTCCACCTCTCCATCCTTGCTCGCCCGGCGGCCCGCCGCTCGTGTTGGCGGCAGTTGGCGCATCTTTTACGGGCCTGAAACTTGCACGTAACCTAGGTCACACTTTGCAAGAAGTTTCAGTCGCCGCTCCCCCGGCACCACCCCCGCTCCGGGAAGGAAGACCATGCGTCGCCTATGGAGGTCCGTGCTCGCCGCCGCGCTGGTGGCAGCCGGGTTGTCCCTCGTCTCCCCCACCGCCCCCGCCCAGGCCGGGATCGACACCCAGACCCTGGGCGGCCGTTACTCCGGCAGCAACGTGAACTTCCGGGTGTACTCGTCCCGGGCGACCCGCATCGCGGTCTACGTCTACTCCGCCGCCACCGGCGCCCAGGAGAAGGCGTCCTACCTGCTCACCAAGGGCACCGGGGACGTCTGGGCGACCACGGTCAGCGTGGCGACACTCCAGGCGGCCGGGGTCACCGGCACCGTCTACTACGGCTACCGGGCCTGGGGTCCGAACTGGCCGTACAGCGCGAGCTGGACGAAGGGCTCGACGGCCGGGTTCGTCGCCGACGTGGACGCCGCCGGCAACCGGTTCAACCCGAACAAGCTGCTGCTGGACCCGTACGCGCGGGAGATGAGCCACGACACCGCGCTGCCCGACGGGGTGGCGAGCGACTACTCGTCCGGCCCGGCCAAGCGGGCCGTGGACACCGGCACGATCGCGCCCAAGGGCATGGTGCTGGCCGCGGACGGCACGAGCTTCGGCACCAAGCCGACCCGGGCCTTCAAGGACGACATCGTGTACGAGGTGCACCTGCGCGGCCTGACCAAGGCCGACCCGTCCATCGCGGCGGCCGAGCGGGGCACCTACAAGGCGGCCGGGCAGAAGGCGGCGTACCTGGCCTCGCTCGGGGTCACGGCGGTGGAGTTCCTCCCGCTTCAGGAGACGCAGAACGACAGCAACGACGCCAACCCGAGCAGCACCACCGGTGACAACTACTGGGGGTACATGACGGAGAACTACTTCGCCCCGGACCGGCGCTACTCCTACGACAAGACCCCCGGCGGGCCGACGCGCGAGTTCAAGGCCATGGTGAAGGCGTTCCACGACGCCGGGATCAAGGTGCTGGTCGACGTCGTCTACAACCACACCGCCGAGGGCGGCGCGATCGGGGACAAGAACACATACCACATCTTCTCCTGGCGAGGGCTGGACAACCCGGCGTACTACTCGCTGACCTCGGACATGCAGGGGTCGATCGACAACACCGGGCTGGGCCACAACTTCAACACCCGCAACCCGGCCGCGCAGAACCTGATCGTCGACTCGGTCGCGTACTGGAAGAACACCCTCGGCGTGGACGGCTACCGGTTCGACCTGGCGTCGGTGCTGGGCAACACGTGCCAGCACGGGTGCTTCAACTACAGCCGCACCGACGCGAACACCGCACTCAACCGCTTGACCACCGAGATGCCCGCCCGCCCGGCGGGCGGGGGCTCCGGCGTGGACTGGATCGCCGAGCCGTGGGCCATCGGCTCGGGCACCTACCAGGTGGGCAACTTCCCGGCGGCGTGGTCGGAGTGGAACGGCATCTACCGCGACTCGCTGCGCCGCGACCAGAACAAGCTGGGCGTGGACGCGGTGACCCCGAGCGAGCTGGCGACCCGCTTCGCCGGGTCGTCGGACCTGTACGGCGACGACGGCCGCCGCCCGTGGCACTCGGTCAACTTCATGGTGGCCCACGACGGGTTCACGCAGAAGGACCTGTACTCGTGCAACGGCAAGAACAACGGGCAGGCGTGGCCGTTCGGGCCGTCGGACGGCGGCAGCGACGACAACATCTCCTGGGACCAGGGCGGGGTCGCGGCCGACCAGCGCAAGGCGGCCCGCAACGCGTTCGCGTTCCTGATGTTGTCGGGCGGCACGCCGATGATGACCGGCGGCGACGAGACGCTGCGGTCGGTCAACTGCAACAACAACCCGTACAACGTCGACTCGTCGGCGAACTGGCTGGACTGGTCGCTGACCACGGACGAGACGAACTTCAAGACGTACACGTCGCGGCTGGCCGCGTTCCGCAAGGCGCACCCGGCGCTGCGGCCGGTGAACTTCTACACCGCGTCCGACGGCAACGGCAACGGCATGGGGCAGCTGGAGTGGTTCACCCCGGCCGGGGTCGCGCCGGACGGGGCGTACTGGGGCAACGCGAACAACCACGCGCTGGCCTGGCGCATCGACGGCACGGAGTTCGGCGACAGTGCGAGCGCGCTGTACACCGCCTACAACGGCTGGTCGGGCGACGTGGTGTTCACGCTGCCCGCGCCGCCCGCCGGAAAGCAGTGGTACCGGGTCACCGACACCGCCCCGTGGGCAGAGGGCGCGGACCAGGTCGCCGCGCCGGGCGCGGAGGCGGTCATCGGCGGGGCCGGGACGGCGTACACGCTGCGTGCCCGTGCGGTGCTGCTGCTCATCGCGAAGTGACGCGGCGCGGGGTCCCGTCCCGGCGAGGACGGGACCCCGCCGCGCGAGGTCAGCCGGCCGGGAACGCGAACGACGCCGTGACCGCCCGGTGATCCGTCCCCGGTGCGCGTTGCACGCCCGCGTCGGTGGCGGTCAGGCCACGGTAGAGAACCTGGTCGGGGCGCAGCACGGGCAGCGCGGACGGCCAGGTCAGGCCGAAACCCCAGCCGGCGTCGGCCTGGGCGTCGCGCAGCAGCGCCGACAGCGGGGCGAAGGCGCGGTCCTCGGCCGAGGTGTTGAGGTCGCCGAGGACCAGCACGCGGCTCGCGTCGTCGGCGCGCACCGCGTCGGCGAGGGCCTGGATGTTGCGGTCGCGGCTCGCGGTCTCGTTGAGGCGGGCCGAGCGCAGGTGGGCGACGTAGACCGCGACGTCGCCCCGGGGCGTCTCGACCACCGCCCGCAGCCCGCGGATCCAGCCCGTCTCGCTGTCGAGGCTGCTCACCCGCGTGATCGGATGCTTGCTGAGCAGGCCGACGGTGCCCTTGACCGCGTGCTGGGGGTAGGTCTTGCGCAGCCGCCCGGCGGCCGCCGTGATGGCGCCGTCGGCGGACTCCTGCAGCGCGATGAGGTCGGGCCCCTCGGCGGCCAGCGCCTGGACGGTCGCGGCCGGGTCGGGGTTGTCCGCGTAGAGGTTCTGCGAGACGACCCGCAGCTCGGCGGGCCCGCCCTGCGGCGGCAGCAGCGCGCCGCCGAACTGCGCGGCCCAGACGGCCGCGGGCAGCGCGACGGCGAGCAGCGCCGCCCGGGCGCGGGCCGCCAGCGCGAACAGCGCCAGCACGGGCACGGCGAGGCCGAACAGGGGCGTGACGGAGTCCAGCAGGCTGCCGACGCTGTAGACGTTGGGCACCAGGCGGTGCCCGGCGAGCACGGCCGCCAGCAGGAGCGCGGCCATGACGACCATGGCCGCGAGCCACGGATGGCCCGGTTTGCGGGTACGGGGGGCCACCTTCGCCAGCTGAGTCGTCACTGTGCGTACGCTACCGGCCGGACGCGCCGATTCCCTTGCCTGCCACGGATTCTGCCGTGTGACAAGTATCCATCCGCGATTAACGGTGCCTTAACACAGCTCCCGGTATGCAGGGAGGCGGACAGGCCACCTCGCCGATCGATCGTCGACCACGCGCCCGCCAGGCTGCGCCGTCACCGAACGTGACCAAGGTTCGGGCATCTGTGCCAGTAAGTCCGATAAACCTCATACGGTGGAATTGTCGATTACATAGCATCGGCTGCATGAGGCCCGTGCTCGTCGGCATCGTCACCGCCCTGGTGCTCTGCGCGGCGATCTACCTCGGCAGCAGGCGGCTGCACCACTTCGACTCGGCCCTGGTCCCGTACGCCATCGCCAGCGTGTTCCTCGCCTTCGGCATCGCCTACCGCTACACGGTGTGGATCTCCTCCCCCGGCGCGCGGCGGCTGTTCCGGAAGGGCTGGGGCGCGGCGCTGTCCTGGCGCAACCTGCGCCGCACGCCGACCGCGCTGCCCCGCATGATCGCCACCTACCTGGGCTTCCAGAAGTTCCTCGGCGCGCGCTCGCGGGCCCGCTGGGCGGCGCATCAACTGATCTTCTGGGGCTGCCTGCTGGCGGCGGCGATCACCTTCCCGCTGTCCTGGGGCTGGTTCACCTTCACGTCGAACACCGGGGCCGGCCCGGAGTACACCATGAACATCTGGGGCTTCCGAATCGTCGACTTCAACGCCCTGTCGCTGCTCGGGTGGGTGCTGTTCCACGGGCTCGACCTCGCCGCGGTGCTGGTCATCGCGGGTACGACGTACTTCCTGATCCGGCGGATGCGCGACCGGGAGGCGAGCACCGGCCAGCGGTTCGGCTACGACCTGGCGCCGCTGCTCGCCCTGATCATCATCTCGGTGACGGGGCTGCTCCTGACGTTCTCCAGCGTCGCGCTGCACGGCGGCGGCTACGAGTTCCTGGCCGTGCTGCACATGGCCGCGGTCGTGCTGACCCTGCTGTACCTGCCGTTCGGCAAGTTCTTCCACATCGCCCAGCGGCCGGCCGCGGTCGGCATGCAGCTGTTCAAGTACACCGAGCACGGCGAGATCCGGCACTGCCGCAACTGCGGCGAGCCGATCGACACCACGGCGTACGTGGACAACCTGCGCGCCACCATGCGCGACCTGAAGCTGGACTTCGACGGCCTGGCCGAGGTGTGCCCGCGGTGCAAGCGGCTGCGGCGTGGGCAGGCTTACCGCACGAGCGTGAAGCCGGGGTTCTGACGTGACCATCCCCCTCGACCCGAACATCACCCCGCCGGGCACCGGGCGGTTCCGCGACGCGGGCGGGCTGCCCGCCGACCGCTGGCGGGCGATCCGGGGCGAGGAGCGGCTCGTGCCGACGCACTGCTGCTTCTGCGGCGTGCAGTGCGGCATGTACCTGCGGGTCCACGACGGCAAGGTGTTCGGGGTGGAGCCGCGCGACCACGACATCAACCGGATGCGGCTGTGCCCGAAGGGTCTGAACGCGTACCAGCAGGTCAACCACCCCGACCGGCTGACCGCGCCGCTGTATCGCCAGAGCCGCGCCGACGACCTGCGGCCGGTCTCCTGGGAGCAGGCCCTCGACGTGACGGCCGAGCAGATCCAGCGCATCCAGGCCGAGCACGGGCGGGACGCGTTCGGCATGCTCGGCGGGGCGAGCCTGTTCACCGAGAAGACGTACCTGGTGGGCAAGTTCGCGCGGGTGGCGCTGCGCACCCGGCACGTGGACTACAACGGCCGGCTGTGCATGGTCAGCGCGGCCGGGGCGAACAAGCTGTCGTTCGGCATCGACCGGGCCGCGAACCCGTTCGCGGACTGCCTGCTCACCGACTGCCTGCTGATCGCCGGCTCCAACGTGGGCGAGTGCTTCCCGGTCATGACGCAGTACCTGTGGGGCGCGCGGGACCGCGGCGCGAAGCTGATCGTGGTCGACCCGCGCGAGACCAGCATCGCGCGGACCGCCGACCTCCACGTGGCGCTGCGGCCGGGCACCGACGCGGCCTTCTTCAACGCCGTGCTGCACGTGGTCGTCACCGAGGGCCTGACCGATGAGGCATTCCTCGCCGAGCACACCACCGGGTGGGACGAGGTGCGGACGGCGGCCGCCGAATACCCGCCCGAGCGGGCCGCCGAGATCTGCGGCATCCCCGCCGAGCAGGTCACGCAGGTGGCGCGCATGTTCGCCACCGCACCGAAGGCGATGGCCTGGCACGCGCGCGGGATCGAGCACCACACCCAGGGCGTGGAGAACTGCCTCACCGTGATCAACCTGTGTGTGGCCACCGGCAACCTCGGCAAACCCGGGGCCGGCTACGGCACCATCACCGGGCAGGGCAACGGGCAGGGCGGGCGTGAGCACGGCCAGAAGTCGGACATGCTGCCGGGCGGGCGGTCCATCAGCGACCCGGTGCACCGGATGCAGGTCGCCAACATCTGGGGCATCGAGGTGGACGACCTGCCGCAGGCGGGCACGTCGATGATGGAGATGGTGCACCAGATGAGCCGCGGCGAGATCCGCGGCCTGTTCGGGCTGTGCAACAACCCGTTCGTGTCGCTGCCCAACTACGCCGTGGTCAAGGCGGGCTACGACGCGCTGGACTTCCACGCCCAGTGCGACTTCTTCCTGTCCGAGACCGCGGCCAACGCGCACCTGGTGCTGCCGGTGACGAGCTGGGCCGAGGACGACGGGGTGATGGCCAACGCCGAGGCCCGGGTGGTGCGCCACCGCAAGGCGCAGGAGCCGCTGCCCGGGGTGCGCACCGACACCTGGGTGCTGTGCGAGCTGGCGCGGCGGCTCGGCGTCGGGGACAAGTTCGACTTCGCGGGGTCCGAGCAGGTGTTCGAGGAGCTGCGGATCGCGTCGCGGGGCACGGTCAACGACTACTACGGCATCACGTACGCGCGGCTCGACGAGACGGGCGGCATCGCCTGGCCCTGCCCCGACCTGGACCATCCGGGCACGCCACGGCTGTTCGAGGGCGGGCGCACGTACCACGCCGACGGCAAGGTACATATGCAGGCGGTGCGCTGGCACCCGCCCGCCGACCCGTACGACGACACGTACCCGATGACGCTGACCACGGGTCGGACGGTGGCGCACTTCCTGTCGGGCAACCAGACCCGGCGGCTGGGCGGGCTGGTCGAGCAGACGCCGCGGCCGTGGGTGGAGGTGCACCCGTCGCACGGGTTCGGCAACGGCGATGCGGTCACCGTGGTCACCCGGCGCGGCTCGGCGACGTTCCCGGCGCTGGTCACCGAGGCGATCCGGCCCGACACCGTGTTCGTGCCGTACCACTGGCCGTACCCGGTCGCGGCCAACGAGCTGACCATCGACGCGCTCGACCCGCGCTCGAAGATCCCCGAGTACAAGGTGTGCGCGTGCCGGGTCGAACCCGCGACGGCGGTCACGCCGGTGCCCGCGCCGCCGATGCCGCCGGGGCGCGAGGCGTACGCCGACGCGCAGCGGGCCCGCGCCGAGCAGCTGCCGCCCACGTCGTCGCAGGGAAGGGGGACGTCACAGCCATGATGGGACGCACCATCGTGATCGACCCCGGCCGGTGCATCGGCTGCCAGGCGTGTGTGTCGGCGTGCCGGGAGTGCGACTCGCACCGCGGCAAGTCGATGATCCATCTGGACTACCTGGACCAGGGCGGCAGCGTCGCGTCCAGCCCGACGGTGTGCATGCACTGCGAGGACCCGGTCGCGCCGTGCGCGCAGGTGTGCCCGGCCGAGGCGATCCTGGTGACGCCGGACGGGGTGGTGCACGACGCGGACAAGAGCCGCTGCATCGGCTGCGGCAACTGCGTCAACGCCTGCCCGATGGGCGTGCCGAAGATCGACCTGGCGGCGAAGCTCCAGTTCAAGTGCAACCTGTGCTACGACCGGACGTCGTATGGCCTGGCCCCGATGTGCGCCACGGTCTGCCCCACCGGGTCCATCTTCTACGGCACCCTCGAAGAGCTGCGCACCGAGCGGCCCGGCGTCGAGGTCGCCAGCACGTTCGACTTCGACGGCTCGATCATCTCGACGGGCGTGGCGATGGTGGTCCCCAAGGGACGGCCGGTCGACGAGCCGCTGCCCGGCGGGGCCGGCGAGCACGCCCGGGTCACCGGCAGCCCGCAACCGGCCGGGCACCTGGAGCCGTCAGCGGACAACGTGCTCGGGGAACCGCTGTGAGCGTTGACGAGCACGAGGTCGCGGCGCTGCGGGAGCGGATCGCGGCCGACTCGCTGACCAGTCGGCGCGACTACCTGCGGCTGGCCGTGACCATGTCGGGCGGGCTCGCGGCGGGCGGCGTGGCGGTCGCGGCGGGGATCTTCCACCGGCACGGCGAGGGGGTCGCGTCGCCGCAGCTGGTCGCCACGGCCCTGGCACCCGGCGAGTCGGTGGCGTTCAGCTACCCGGGTGAGGAGGACCGGGCGGTCGCGCTGCGGATGGCCGACGGGACGCTGTGCGCGTACTCCTCGATCTGCACGCACCTGGCCTGCGGGGTGCTGTGGCGGGCCGACCGCGGCGAGCAGGGCGAGCTGTACTGCCCCTGCCACGAGGGCGTGTTCGATCCGCGGACCGGCGCGGTCGCCGCCGGGCCGCCGCCGCGCCCGCTGCCGCGGGTGCTGCTGGAGGAGCGCGACGGCGGCATCTGGGCCGTGGGCACCCTGGAATCCGGCGAGGAGCAGCCATGACCGACGCTCGATATCCGCAGATCAAACCCACCAGCGGGTACGGCGACCCGCGCATCCGCAGCACCGGCCCGGGACCGGGCGCGGGCGGCGAGACCGACCCGGAACGCTCGTCGATGCTGTCCGGGCGGCTGGCGCTGGTGCTGTCCATCCTCGTCGGCCAGCTGTGGGCGATCGGGGTCGGGCTCAACGCCTGGATGATGGGGAACACCGCGGTCGCCTGGTGGGCGGCCGCGTTCGGGGTGGCCTCGTTCCTCGTCGCGCTGTGGGCGTGGCGGCTGGGCGAACGGCGCGACCGGTGACCGCCCCGGCGCAGCGGGCGCCCCGGGGCGCCTACGTCAACCTGATCCTCGCCGCGCTGGGTTTCCTGCTGACCGCGTGGGCGTGGGGCCTGATCTCGCCCCTGTCCGCGTTCTACAAGCAGCACCTCGGGCTGTCGTCGGTGCAGCAGTCGGTCCTGGTCGCAGTGCCGGTGCTGGTCGGCTCGCTGGGCCGGATACCGGTCGGCGCGCTGACCGACCTGCTCGGCGCGCGGGTGATGCTGCCCGCGCTGGCGTTCCTGACCATCATCCCGGTGCTGCTGCTGACCGTGGCCGGCGACTCGTACCCGGCGATGCTGGCCGTAGGGTTCCTGCTGGGCGTCGGCGGAACGCCGTTCGCGGCGGCGATCCCGCACGGCAACGGCTGGTTCCCGCCGACGAAACGAGGCATGGCGCTGGGCGTCATCGGCATGGGCATGGGCGGCACCGCGATCGCCGCGCTGCTGACCAAGCCGATGCGCGAGATCGGCCCGAACGCGCAGTTCTACCTGTGCGCGGTGGTGCTCGCGGTCTACGGAGTCGTGGCGTGGCTGGTGTTGCGCGATCCGCCTGGCCGCACGGTGCCCGCCGAGCCGTTCGCGCGCCGGTTCACCGAGGCCGCCCGCCAGCCGATGACCTGGCCACTGGCCGCCCTGTACGCGGTCACCTTCGGCGGGTACGTGTCGTTCGCCGTCTACCTGGTCACCTACCTGCAGAGCCAGTACGGCCTGGAGCAGGGCGACGCCTCGCTCAAGGCCGCGGGCTTCACGCTCGTCGCGGTGCTGTTCCGGCCGCCCGGCGGCTGGCTGGCCGACCGGGTCGGCGCCGCGAAGGTGCTGAGCCTGTGCCTGGCCGTGCTCGCGATGATGGCGGCCTGGCAGTCGTTCGCCCCACCGCTGTACCCGTGGGCGACCATCACGTTCCTGATCATGGCAGCCATGCTGGGGTCCGGCGCGGGCGCGGTGTTCGCGCTGCTCGCGCAGGTGGTGCCGCGGCCGAAGGTGGGTGCGGTGACGGGCATCGTCGGCGCGACGGGCGGGCTCGGCGGGTTCGTGCCGCCGCTGGTGATGGGCGCCGTCTACGGTGCCACCGGTCGCTACACCATCGGCCTGCTACTGCTGGCCCTGGTGGCGCTGGCCGCGCTCGCCTACATCTGGACCCAACGCAACCGTCGGCCTCCCGTGGACGCGACGGCCCGGTCAGCGGCACAGCCGAGTCAGAAAACGCGATAAAACCTCCTGGAAGAGGCGTCGCGGATACGCTCAAAACGCATACCCACGGGTCCGTGCGGTCCAGGACGACCTGATGAGGCCATGACTGCTCATCGCTGCCCACCACGTCAGGGACCCATCCCTCGCAAGGAGATGGTCTATGCCCACGGCGACCGATCAGTTCTTCGCCGCCCTCGCCCATCGCGGCGAGGAGCCGTTGTTACGGCGCAACTCAGGCATCATCCGTTTCGAGATCGGCTCGAAAGGCAAGGTCCAGCGCTGGTTCGTCGGGGTTGATCACGGCCGGCTCACGGTGTCCAAACGCCATCAGAAGGCCGACTGCGCGGTCCTGGCCGACACCGATGTGTTCGAGAACATCATCACCGGCACGGACAACGCCTTCGCCGCCATGCTGCGTGGCGCGCTGGAGGCCGACGGCGATCTGGAACTGCTGCAGCTGTTCCAGCGCGTCTTCCACGGCCCGGTGCAGTCCACGCACCCGGCGGTGACCGACCATGCCTGAGCAGGTACGCATCCTCAACGGCAACACCTTCGTCGTCAGCGACGAGCGGGGCGACATCGAGGCGTCCCGCACCGACCCGTCCGGACTGTTCGCCTGGGACACCCGCTTCCTGTCCACCTGGGTGCTCACCGTCGACGGCGAGCGGCTGGGCACCCTGTCCATCGACGACCTGCAGTACTTCGAAACCAGGTTCTTCCTCGCCCCCGGCGGCGGCACCGTCTACATCGACGCGAAGTTGTCCGTGATGCGCCAGCGCACCGTCACCGAAGGCTTCCGGGAACGGCTCGCGGTGCTCAACCACGGCGAGAAGGCCGTCGAGCTGACCGTGCGCATGGAGGCGGGCAGCGACTTCTCCGACCTGTTCGACGTCAAGAACGACGAGGGCAAGAAGGGCGAGCTGTACCGCAGCGTCGAGCGCAACCGCCTGGTCTTCGGCTACCGCCGGGACACCTTCCATCGGGCCACCGAGATCACCGCCGAGCCGCGCGCGGAGCTGGACGAGCACGGGCTCACCTTCAGGCTACGGATCGAGCCGCAGTCCCACTGGACGTGCGAGTTGAACGTGACGCCGATCCTGATCGGCCGCGGCGGCAAGCGCACCCGGCTCGGCGGCCCCAAGGCGGCCGCGGACATGGGCGAAGACCTGGACCGCTGGCTGGAGGGCGCACCGAAGCTGGAGTGCGAGTGGGGGCCGCTGCGGCAGACTTACCGGCGCAGCCTGATCGACCTGGCGGCACTGCGCTTCTCCCCGCTGACCTCGGGCGGGCGCAGCCTGCCCGCGGCGGGACTGCCCTGGTTCATGACCATGTTCGGCCGGGACAGCATCTTCACCAGCCTGCAGTCGCTGCCGTTCGTGCCGGAGCTGGCCGCGACCACGCTGCGGGAACTGGCGGCCCGCCAGGGCAGCCGGTTCGACGACTTCCGCGACGAGGACCCGGGCCGCATCCTGCACGAGATCCGCTACGGCGAGTCGGCGGCGTTCCAGGAGCAGCCGCACAGCCCGTACTACGGCAACGCCGACGCGACCGCGCTGTTCGTGGTGCTGCTCGACGAGTACGAGCGCTGGACCGGCGACAAGGCCCTGGTGCGCGACCTGGAGCTGGAGGCCCGCGCCGCGCTGCGCTGGGTCGACGAGTACGCCGACCTGCTCGGCAACGGCTACGTCTGGTACCAGCGGCGCAACGAGCAGTCGGGCCTGGAGAACCAGTGCTGGAAGGACTCCTGGGACTCCATCTCCTACCGCGACGGCAGCCTGCCCGGCTTCCCGCGCGCCACCTGCGAGCTGCAAGGCTACGCCTACGATGCCCGGATGCGCGGGGCGCGCCTGGCCCGGCTGATCTGGAAGGACCCCGACTACGCGAACAGGCTGGAGAAGCAGGCCGCCGACCTCAAGCGCCGGTTCAACCGCGACTACTGGGTCGCCGACGGCGAGTACTACGCCCTCGCCCTGGACGCCGAGGGCAGGCAGGTCGACGTGCTCACCTCGAACATCGGCCACCTGCTGTGGAGCGGCATCGTGCCGCAGTCGCGCGCCCGCGCGCTGGCCCGGCACCTGATGGGGCCGCGGCTGTTCTCCGGCTGGGGCGTGCGCACCCTGGCGCTGGGCGAGAAGCGGTACAACCCGATCGGCTACCACGTCGGCACGGTGTGGCCGTTCGACTGCTCGTTCATCGCCTGGGGCCTGCGCCGATACGGCTTCAAGAGGGAGGCGGCGCAGATCGCGGCCGGCATCCTCGACGCCGCCGAGTACTTCGACGGGCGGCTGCCGGAGGCGTTCGGCGGCTACCCGCGCGAGGCCACCAAGTACCCGGTGCAGTATCCGACGGCGTGCAGCCCGCAGGCCTGGTCGACGGGCGCTCCCCTGCTGCTGCTGCGGACCATGCTGGGCCTGCAGCCGCTGGAGGACAGCCTGGTCGTCGACGCGGCGCTGCCCGCGGGCATCGGGCAGATCGAGCTGCTGGGCATCCCCGGCCGCTGGGGCCGAGTCGACGCGTTCGGCCGCGGGCTGCTGCGCACCGACCGGCAGAGCCGGATGCGACCCGAACTCGGCACCACCGCCGCCAAGCGGAAGAGGTCCGCCGCGGTGGTGTGACCGGACGGGTCCGGCCGCCTTGACGAATCACGCTCGCCGCGCGCCGGCCCATGCCTACGATGCAGGCACGGGCGCGGGGCGGGCGGTCACATCGCTGCTTGGGAGGCATACCGCATGAGCAAGACCGACGACGTGAGCGAGTTCGAGGAGATGGGGCCGATCGACTACGTGGTCATCGAGTTCCCCGGCAACCGGATGACCGGAGAGGGCATCCCGCTCCTGCTGGACCTCGTCGACCGCGGCGTCATCCGCATTCTCGACCTGGCCTTCATCCGCAAGGACACCGACGGCACCGTCACCGCCGTGGCCGTCGAGGACATGGACGCCATGGGCGCCCGCGAGTTCGCGGTGTTCCAGGGCGCGGCCTCCGGGCTGCTGGACCGGGACGACCTGAGCGAGGCCGCCAACGCGATCGAGCCGGGCAACTCGGCGGGCGTGATCGTGTACGAGAACACCTGGGCGGCGCCGCTGGCCCGTGCCTGGCGCCGCGGCGGGGCGCAGATGGTCGCCGGCGGCCGCATCCCGGTGCAGGCGCTGCTGGCCGCCGCCGAGTCCGGCGCGTAGCGCAGAAACGGGGGATGTGATCATGGGACTGCTTCGAGGAGTGGCGCGCACGGCCGTGGTGGCCGGGACGGCGACCGCGGTGTCCAACCGCGTGTCGCGCCGGCAGGCCGGCCGGTGGGCGGCCCAGGAGGACGAGCAGGCGGCGCAGCAGCAGGCGTACGCCGATCAGGCCGCGTACCAGCAGCAGCTGGCGGCGCAGCAGCAGATGGCGCAGCAGCAGGCCTACCAGCAGCAGGTGGCGCAGCAGCAGGCGGCGGCACCGGCCGGGCAGCCGATGGACGCGAAACTCACGCAGTTGAAGACGCTCGCCGACCTCAAGGCGTCGGGCGTGCTGACCGACGCCGAGTTCGAACAGCAGAAGGCGGCCATCCTCGCCGGCTGACCCGCCACCCGCGTCCATGATCGTCCGATTTGCCTGGCACCTGGGCGTATCCGGCTTCAAGATACGCACACCTGCCCGGCAAGTGGGACGATCATGTGCGTGGGGGCGGCGCGGACGCCGGTGCGATGCTCCAGCGCTCGGCGATGGGGATCGCCGACAAGCCGTGGGCGAGCACGCTCAGCAGCACCGTGGCCATGATGAGGCTGATCGCCAGCTGCGCCGAGACGCCGGTGAGCTGCTGCACGCCGACCAGCGCGAAGATCACGCTGGGCAGCCCGCGCGGGCCGAGCCAGGACAGCAGCCACACCTCGCGCGGGTAGCGGCGCAGCCCGACCAGGCTCAGCGCGACCGGCAGCATCCGCACCACGGTCAGGCTCAGCACCGCGTACAGCAGGACGCGCCAGCTCAGCACGTCGGACAGGGCGTGCGGGATCAGCGAGCCGAAGGCGAACCAGACCCCCGCCGCCAGCAGCGCGACCCCGTCGTGCGTGGTCTGCAGGTGCCGCTCGGGCAGGTGCCGGTCGACGGCGCGGACCGCCAGGCCCGCGAGGAACGCCGCCACGATGCCGTTGCCGTGCAGCGCGTGGGTCGCTTCGAAGACCAGCACCCCGACGGCGAGGTAGGCCAGGCGCTCGGCTCTCGCCGCGCTCCACCCCCGGTGCCGGGCCCAGCGCAGCAGCAGGCCCGCGCCCGCGCCCGCGGCGATGCCCGCGACCAGTGCGATCAGCAGCTCGACGACGGTGTGGCCGAGCACCGTGCCGGGGGTGCGCTCGGTGCCCGCCGCCGCGGCCGCCGCGGCGAAGAACACGACCAGCGGGGCGGCCAGGCCGTCGTTGAGACCGCTCTCGACGGTCACGGCGGTGCGCAGGTCGTGCGGGATGCGCTCGTCGCGCACGAGCATGGTCGCCAGGCTCGCGTCCGTGGCGGTCAGCGCCGCCGCGACCATGGCGATGACCCAGATGTTCGCCTGCGGGAACAGTGCCAGGCCGGTGGCGAGACCGGCGAGCACCGTCAGCGGAAACGCCACGAGCAACAGGCGCAGCGGCAGGTGGCCGGCCGACCACAGGCGGCGCAGGCTGATCTCGGTGGCGTCGCCGAACAGGATCAGGGCCAGCGTCAGCTGGAGCACGTGCTGCACGGCCGGCGCGGACACGTCCACGTCGACGAGCGGGTCGTCGCCGCCGGCCACCAGCAGGCCGGCCAGCAGCAGCGCGATCGGGAGGGTGACGCTGTACCGCGCCGCGCGGGCCGACACCGCCGCCCAGGCGATGAGGACGACGGCCAGGGCGATCAGCCCGTACACGCGCACCGCACGGCATCACTGGGTGATTTGCCCGGGAATGTCACCGATTCATTGTGTCACCGGTCGGGCGTCCGCCAGGGCCGCCGCCGGAGACCGGGCGGACTCAGGGCCGGGCGACGGGGATCTCCATGGTCACGTCGGCCGGGGACGGGGCCTGCGCCTGCGGCGCCACGGCGGGCCGGGCGGCCGGGCCACGGCGGCCGAGGTCCTTGAACCGCAGCGCGGGCTTCTCGACCAGGAACCAGCTCGCCGCCGCGAACGGCACGACCGCCACCAGGGTCGCGGCGATGTAGCCGACCACGCCCCACGCCGTGGCCCCGGCCATGGCGAGCAGCTGCTGCAGCGGGAAGGCGTAGATGTACACGCCGTAGGAGATGTCGTTGCGCCGCCCGACCTTGTGCAGCGGCAGCCGCGCGCCCAGGTACATGGTCAGGTAGCCCAGCGGCAGCGCGGCGAACGCCTTCACGGTCTCGGTCGCCCACAGCACGCCGAGCACGGCGGTCGCCGCGACGGCCAGCCACCACACCGACGGGATCACGTCGGCGTACCGCTTGAGCACCGCTCCGGCCAGGAAGAAGCTACCGAG
This sequence comes from Catellatospora aurea, assembly GCF_042663325.1. NCBI lineage: Bacteria > Bacillati > Actinomycetota > Actinomycetes > Micromonosporales > Micromonosporaceae > Catellatospora > Catellatospora aurea. The sequence goes on along the minus strand of NZ_JBHTAC010000002.1, from coordinate 249,377 downwards.
CCGGAAGCTCATCCCGACGATGCCGGGCACGTCCGCGTCGGTGAACTCGAAGACCGCGGTCCCCGCGGCGAGCACGGCGAACACGGCGAGGGTCACCCAGCGCTCGCGGCGCGCGTACCCGAACGACAGCAGCACGCCGACGCCCACGTAGCAGGCGAACTCGTACATCAGCGTCCACAGCGACAGGTTCCAGGTCGCGTCGTAGGGCGCGCCTACCAGCGTGTGCTGGATCTTCTGCTGGACCTCGACCAGGGTCGCGTTCGCGAACACGTACCGCAGCGCCGACACCGGGTCCCAGGACGCTCCCGCATCGAAGGCCAGCGACATCGGGGCGAGCACGAACGCGGTGACCGCCAGCGCCGCCCAGTAGCCGGGGTAGATGCGCACCACGCGGTTCCACAGGAACTGCCGCATGTCCAGCCGCAGTCGGCTGCCGGTGATCAGCCAGCCGGAGATCGCGAAGAACCCGGCCACCGCCCAGCCGCCGATCTCCAGGTCGCCCCACTTGTAGGGGTCGCGCCACCCGGCCACCTGCGGCGCGTGGGACACGATCACCGCGGCGGCGAGCAGCAGCCGCAGGGCGTTGAGGGAGTTCTTGCGCGGGTCGATCGCGGCGGACAGTGGCGTCACGGACGCAGACTCTAACGTGCGGCGTCGGGCGCACGCCATCGGCCGTTCACCGCCGGCGACACCGTCCGACCCGGTCTGTGCCCGCTGTCGTCCGCCGCGTCACCAGGGCGGATCTCCTTGCCGGGCACCGCGGTCCGGGGCGCGGCGCGCGGACCGGGGCGACGGGAACCCGTCACTGCAGACGAGCGGCAGCCGTCCGGCAGGGACGGCCGCCGCCTCGGATCTCCGGCGTTCAGCCGTACGTCGGGTGCTGCGGCCAGCCGTCCGGGGAGTCCTCCCAGTCCTGCATACGGCCGTACGGGGCCAGGTCCATGATGCTGGCGGCGAAGTTCAGCCGGTCCACGCCGCGGGCGGTCGTGCTGTAGGTGCGGTAGACGTCGTCGCCGTCGCGCAGGAACACGCTGAGCATGAACCCGCCGCCCGCGCCGCAGTCGTCGGAGAACGACGTGCCGTGCGACGACACGAACGGCAGCGTCCAGCCGCGCTCGGCCTTGTACGCCTCGATCTGGGCCAGCGGCATGTTGGACACGGTCTGCCAGGTGATGCCGCGGGCGGCCAGCAGGGGCAGCGCGTGCATCGGCACGTTGTCGGTGAACCAGGTGCAGCCGGGGCAGTAGTGCTGGGGCCCGCGGTCCATGAACTGGTACACCACCAGCTCGCCGCGGCCGTCGAACAGGTCGAGCAGGCTCCGGTCGCCCTCGGGCGTGTCGAAGACGTACGGCCGGTCGAACTTCACCATCGGCAGGCGGCGACGTCGGGCGGCCAGCGCGTCCTGTGCGCGGGTCAGCTCCTTCTCCGCCTTGAGCAGGTCGTCACGGGCCTGCTGCCACTGCTCGGCGCTCACGATCGTCGGTTTGTCCATACCCGTCATAGTGCCTGGCCCGTCCGACACGTTTGCGCCGATCCCGGGTCAGCCGGCCGGGTCGGGGACGGCCAGTTCGGCGGCGTGGGGCAGTTCGTGGCCGACCGGCACGACCACGACCGGGCAGTTGGCCTTGCCGATGCACTCCTCGCTGACCGAGCCGAGCACCGTGTGCATCAGCCGGCTGGTGCCGTGGCTGCCGAGCACGAGCAGGTCGGCGTCGGCGGCCGCGGCGGCGAGCACGTCGGCGGGCCGCCCCTCGACCACCTCCCCGGCGATGGCGACACCCTCGCGCTGGAACGAGGGCAGCGCGCCGAGTTCCCGGTCGAGCATGTCGCCGGCGAGGTCGCGGGCTCGGCTGGCGATGACGTCGTCGTCGGTCTCGTCCCACCGCCAGGCCGCCACGGCCTGCACGGTGCCGCCGCGGCCGGCCGCCTCGTGCACCGCCCAGCGCAGCGCGCGCCGGCCGCCCTCGGAACCGTCGACCCCGACCACGATCCGGAAGTTCGTCATGCCGCGCCCCCTACCCCTCGACCGGTCGGCGCTAACGCGCCATGGCGTGTCAGTGTGTGAGCCGCACCTTTTCCCGGGTCGCCCGCTGGATGTCACCGGCGGCGACGACCAGCAGGCGGTGGCCGAGGTCGGACAGCGCCCGCGCCACGGCGAGCTCGTCGCCGATCTCGGGGATGTCCCGGTCGTCCGGGTTGAGTTTGGCCCGCCCGACGCCGATCAGCCGGTCGCCGACCTCGTCGTCGAGCATTCTGGCCTCGGCGTAGGTGCGTCCTTCGTCCTCGCCGACGAACACCTCGATGTTCCAGCGCTTCAGCACGGTCATTGCGGGTGCCCCCCTTCCAGGATGTGCGCCGAGCCCTCCAGCAGGGCCACGACCTCCTCGTCCGAGGTCTGCCGGAAGTCGGCGTAGCGTTCACCGACCGCCATGAACAGGTCCGGGGTCTCCACGCAGACCACCTCGTCGGCGACCGTACGCAGCTCGGCGGCGGTGTCCGCGGCGGCCACCGGCACCGCCAGCACCACCCGGGACGCGCCCCGGGCGCGGGCGATCTCGCAGGCGGCGCGGGCGGTGGCGCCGGTGGCGACGCCGTCGTCGACGATCACGACCGTGCGCTCGGCGAGCGACTCGGCGTCGCGGCCGTGCCGGAAGCGCTGCACCCGGCGCTCCAGCTCGGCCCGTTCGGCCTGTTCGACCCGGTCGAGGGCGGCCGGGCTGATCCCGATCGCGTCCAGCACGCCCGGGTTGAGCACCCGTACGCCGTCCTCACCGATCGCGCCCATGGCCACCTCAGGCTGGGACGGCACGCCGAGCTTGCGCACCACGAGCACGTCGAGCGGGGCGTTCAGGGCGCGGGCGACCTCCACCGCGACGACCACGCCGCCGCGGGGCAGCCCGAGCACGACCACGTCGGCGTCGTGGAGCCAGGTCAGCAGCTGCGCCAGGCGGTGCCCGGCGTCCGTGCGGTTCTGGAACATGGCGGCCCCCTCCCCCACCATGGTCGTCCCCCGGAAGCCTTCCTGACCAGGACTTTCGTGACTCAGACGAGGTCTGCGGATGTTCGGCGCGGAATGCGGCGACGGCGGTGGGCAGGGTGTGGAAGATCCGGTCGCGGCCGACCGACTCGGCCAGGCCGAATGACACCATTTCGTCCATCAGTTCCTGTTTGACGTGGGCCATACCGAACACGATGCCGCGCTGGGTCAGCTCGTTGCGCAGCTCCTCGACCGCCTCCATGGCAGTGATGTCGACCTCGACGATCGCCTCGGCGTTCAGTACGAACCACTTCACGTCGGGGGCCTGGCCGACCGCGGCCAGGGCGCGGCGGCGCAGGTCCTGGGCGTTGGCGAAGAACAGCGGCGAGTCGTACCGGTAGATCATCAGGCCGGGCACGGTGCGCGCCTGCGGGTAGTCCTCGACGTCGTGCATGCCGGCCACCCCTGGCACGATGCCGAGCACGGCGTCGTGCGGGCGGGCGACCCGGGCCAGCATCTCGGCGACCGACAGCGCCACCGCGGCCAGCACGCCGTAGAGGATGTCGAACAGCAGCACCCCGGCGAACGCGGCGAGCGCCAGCAGCAGCTCGCTGCGCCGGAACGCGGCGAGCTTGCGGAAGCCGGGCAGGTCGATCAGGCGCAGCGCGGCGTACACGATGATCGCGCCCAGGGCGGCGGTCGGGAACGCCGACAGCACCGGGCTGGCGAACAGCAGCGTGCAGATCACCAGTACCAGGGCGGTCAGCGAGTACACCTGGCTGCGCGCGCCCGCGGCGTCGGCCAGCGCGGTGCGGCTGCCGCTGCTGCTGACCGGGAAGCCGCGCAGCACGCCCGACCCGAGGTTGGCCACGCCGAGGGCGAGCAGTTCCTGGTCGGCGTCGACCTCCTGGCGGTGCCGGGCGGCGAACGCGCGGGCGGTGAGCATGTTGTCGGTGTAGCCGACGAGCATCACGCCCACGGCGGGCAGCAGCAGGTCGGCGAAGTCGGTCAGGTCGGGCCACGCGAGCGGCGGCAGCCCCGACGGGATCTTGCCGATCGTCGCGATGCCGTAGTCCTGCAGGCCGAAAAGCGCGGTCGCCCCGGTGGCCAGCAGCACCGCCAGCAGCGGGCCGGGCAGCTTCGGGAACTGCCGCTGGACCAGGTAGAGGAACGCCAGCACGAGTGCGCCGAGCACGGCCGTGGCCAGGTGGATCTGCCCCATGCCCTTGATGAACGACCACATCTCGCCGAGCAGCGTGCCGCCGTCGACCGGGACGCCGGTCAGCCGCTCCAGCTGGCCGATGATCATGATGATGGCGACGCCCGCCATGTAGCCGACGAGGATCGGCTTGGACAGCAGGTCGGCCACGAAACCGAGCCGGATCGCCCAGCAGACCAGGCAGAGCAGGCCGACGATGACGGCCAGGCCCGCCGCCAGGGCCGCGTACCGGCCGGGGTCGCCCGCCGCGAGCGGGGCGATCACAGTGGCCGTCATGAGCGCGGTGGTCGACTCGGGGCCGACCGACAGCTGCCGTGACGAACCGAGCAGGGCGTACAGCGCCAGCGCGGGCAGAGCGGCCCACAGTCCCGCCACAGGCGGCAGGCCGGCGAGGCCGGAGTACGCCATCACCTGCGGGATGAGGTACGCCGCGACGGTAGCCCCGGCGAGCACGTCCCCGCGCAGCCAGCCGCGGTCGTACGCCCGCAGCGTCACCACACCGGGCGCCTGCGGAATCCATCGTGGTCTGTCGGCCATGGTCACTTTTACCGCATGGCATCTCTGCGCGAAACCCCGCCGCCGCGACCCGGACATGATCGGCTACCGTCGGGCGGTCCTACAACGACGGAGGTGCCCCGATGGGCGGCCGGTCCTACATGCTCGCGACCCGGATGCCGATGTCGCGCGACGGCTTCGACGCGTGGCTGTCCACGCCGCTGCCGGACCTCGGCGCGATCGCGAACCCGGACGAGATGTGGCGCGGCTGGGCGCCTGACGACGTCACGCCCGACTGGGGCCTGACCGAGATCGCCGGCTCGCCGGCCGCCGTCGCGACCTACCGCGCGAACCGGACCCGGACCCCGCTGGAGCTGCTCGCGGCGCGGGCCGCCGGTGGATACACGCTCGCCCGCCACCACGAGGGCGCGCTGGAGGTCTACCTGTACGACTACCACCCCGACCACTACGGCACGCAGACCGACCTGCTCATGCTCGCCGGGGCCGGCCGGTTCGCCTGCGGCGACGCCGAGGTCCCGGTCCTGTACTGGGGCGGTGACGTCCACCCCGGCCTGCCCTTCGACGACGGCTCGGTGCTGTCGGTGCTGCTCGTGGGCGACACGGGCGCGCGGTTCAGCGCCGCGTACCCGTTCGCGGCGCTGGTCGAGGGCCTGCGTCCGGTGGAGGAGGCGTTCCTCGGCGCGGTCGTCGACCCCGACGGCGACGATCCCGGCTGGGACTCCTCCAGCGTGCTGGACCCGGCGATCGCCGTGCGGGCAGGTAGCTGAGTCACCCCGCTGCGCCGGTCCGGCATGTGGGGCGAGGCGTGACCACCTCGACCGTCTCCCGCCGGTTCGGTGCGGGCGGATCGCGCACCAAGGTCCACCAACTTGCCAGGCACCTGGGCGAATGGCAGGTCAAGATACGCACGTGCGCCAGGCAAGTCGGATGATCAAGGACGGTGCGCGACGCGGCGGCGGGTCAGGCGCCGCCGCGGGGCACGACCAGGACCGGGCAGTGGGCGTGGTGCAGGACCTGGTGGCTGACCGAGCCGAGCAGCAGGCCGGTGAAGCCGCCGCGGCCGTGCGCGCCGACGACCACGAGCTGGGCCTGCTTGCTGAGGTCCACCAGCACCTTCGCGGGCTTGCCGCGCAGCAGGTGCTCGCGCACCGTCACGTCGGGGTGGTTCTTGCGCTGCTCGGCCAGGGCCTCCTCCAGCTGGTGGCCCTCCTCCTCGGCGACGGTGGCGCTGTCGTGCTTGTGGTCGTGGTGCTCGCCGTGCGCGTGCCCACCGGCGCGGGTCCAGGTGTGCACGGCGGTCAGCTCGGCCTTGCGCATCTCGGCCTGGGTGAACGCGGCCTCGACGGTTGGGGCCGAGTCCGGTGAGCCGTCCGCGCCGACGACGACCGGCCCGCTGTCGCGTTCGTCGCCGCGTACGACGAGCACCGGGGTGCGCCCGTGCGCGGTGCACTGCACCGCCACCGAGCCGACCAGCAGGCCCGTGAAGCCGCCGAGGCCGCGGTCGCCGATGACGAGCAGTTCGGCGTCGTGGGCGGCGCGCAGCAGCACCGGCGACGGCGCGCCGGTGACCAGGTCCGTGAGCACCGAGACGGACGGGTCGGTCTGGGCCGCCACGGCGGCGGCGTCGGCGAGCAGGCGTTCGGCGTCGTGGCGCAGGCCGCCCTCGTGCGGCCCGGCCTCCGACGGGCCCATCTTGACGTGCATGAGCGGCCAGATGAACGCGTGCACGATACGCAGCGGCAGGTGGCGCCAGGCGGCTTCGCGGGTGGCCAGGCGCACCGCGGTCAGTGACGACGGCGAGCCGTCGACGCCGACCACGACGGGGCGGGCGCCGCCGTCCTCGGTGTTCATCGCGGGACCGGCGCCTGCGTCGAGGCTGTTCATCGGCTCAGGCCCGCCCCGGCCAGGTCCAGTCGGTGATGTCGGGGGCGTCCTGGCCGTAGGCGCGGGTGTGGTCGCGGGCCCGCTGGCGGGCGTCGGTCATGTACTGGCGCAGCCCCGCCGCGGTGACACCGAGCCCCGGCACCCGGTCGATGACGTCGATGACGAGCCGGAACCGGTCCAGGTCGTTGAGCATCACCATGTCGAACGGCGTGGTGGTGGTGCCCTCCTCCTTGTACCCGCGCACGTGCATGTTGTGGTGGTTGCGGCGTTTGTAGGTGAGCCGGTGGATCAGGCTCGGGTAGCCGTGGTAGGCGAACACGACCGGCCGGTCGACGGTGAAGATGGCGTCGAACTGCGGGTCGGGCAGGCCGTGCGGATGTTCGGTCTCAGGTTGCAGCCGCATCAGGTCGACCACGTTGACCACGCGCACCCGCAGCGTCGGCAGGTAGCGCTGGAGCAGGTCGACGGCGGCCATGGTCTCCAGCGTCGGCACGTCGCCCGCGCAGGCCATCACCACGTCGGGCACGCCCCCGGCGTCGTTGCCCGCCCAGGCCCAGATGCCCAGGCCGCGGCGGCAGTGCAAGGCCGCGTCGGTCATGTTCAGCCAGGACGGCTGCGGCTGCTTGCCGGCCACCACCACGTTGACGTAGTTCCGGCTGCGCAGGCAGTGGTCCATCGTGGACAGCAGCGTGTTCGTGTCCGGCGGCAGGTAGATCCGGGTGATCTCGGCCTTCTTGTTGACCATGTGGTCGATGAAGCCCGGGTCCTGGTGCGAGAAGCCGTTGTGGTCCTGCCGCCAGACGTGGCTGGACAGCAGGTACGTCAGCGACGCGACGGGCCGCCGCCACTCGATGCCGCGGGTCACCTTGAGCCACTTGGCGTGCTGGTTGACCATCGAGTCGACGACGTGGATGAACGCCTCGTAGCTGGTCAGCAGGCCGTGCCGGCCGGTGAGCAGGTAGCCCTCCAGCAGGCCCTGGCACAGGTGCTCCGACAGCACCTCGATGACCCGGCCGGTCGGGGCGAGGTGGTCGTCGCCGTCGAAGATGCGCGCATCGAACTCGCGGTCGGTCACCTCGAACACCGCGCCGAGCCGGTTGGAGTTGACCTCGTCGGGGCCGAACAGCCGGAACCGGTCGGGGTTGGACCGGATCACGTCGCGCAGCCAGACGCCCAGCACCCGGGTCGCCTCGGCCTGCGGGACGCCGGGCTGGGGCACGTCCACGGCGTACCCGCGGATGTCGGGCAGGACCAGGTCGCGCAGCAGCAGGCCGCCGTTGGTGTGCGGGTTGGCGCTCATCCGCCGCGAGCCGCGCGGGGCCAGTGGCGCGAGGAAGCCCATCGGCGCGCCGGTGGCGTCGAACAGCTCCTCCGGCCGGTACGAGCGCATCCACTGCTCCAGCTCGGCCAGGTGCGCAGGGTTGTCGCGCACGCCGGACAGCGGCACCTGGTGCGCCCGGAAGGTGCCCTCGACGGGCACGCCGTCGACGACCTTCGGGCCGGTCCAGCCCTTGGGGGTGCGCAGCACGATCATCGGCCAGCGCGGCCGCTGCCCGTCGGAGCCCTGGCGGGCGTGCGACTGGATCGCGGCGATCTCGTCAAGGGCCAGGTCGAGGGCGTACGCCAGCTCGTGGTGCACCCGCACCGGGTCGCTGCCGGACACCAGGATCGGGTGGTAGCCGTACCCGTGCAGCATCGACATCAGGTCGGCCTCGGGGATGCGGGCCAGCACCGTCGGGTTGGCGATCTTGTAGCCGTTGAGGTGCAGGATCGGCAGCACCGCGCCGTCGCTGACCGGGTTGAGGAACGTGTTGGCCAGCCAGCTGCACGCCAGCGGCCCGGTCTCGGCCTCCCCGTCGCCGATCACGCAGGCGACCAGCAGCCCGGGGTTGTCCAGCGCCGCGCCGTACGCGTGCATCAGCGAGTAGCCCAGCTCCCCGCCTTCGTGGATCGAGCCGGGCACCTCCGCCGCGACGTGGCTGGGGATGCCGCCCGGGAACGAGAACTGGCGGAACAGCCGGCCCATGCCGAACTCGCTGCGGTCCACGCTCGGATACAGCTCGCTGTAGGTGCCCTCGAGCCAGGTGTTCGCCACGATCGCGGGGCCGCCGTGGCCCGGACCGCAGATGAAGATCGCGTTGAGGTCCCGGTTGGTGATGGTCCGGTTGAGGTGCGCCCAGAGCATGTTCAGACCCGGGCTGGTCCCCCAGTGGCCCAGCAGCCGGGGCTTGATGTGCTCCGGCCGCAGCGGCTCGCGCAGCAGCGGGTTGGCCATCAGGTAGATCTGGCCCACGGTCAGGTAGTTGGCCGCCCGCCACCAGGCGTCGAGCCTGCTCAGGTCGTCGTCGCGCAGATGCGTCACACCGGCGGTGTGCCCGGCGCCCGGTCGCTCTGTCACCGTCATGTGCCGATCCTCGCGCGCCGGAAGCCGCCGCGCAGGCATATTGTCCGCTTTCCCGGCGCGTCTTCGCAGCTCAGCCGCGGACCTCGGCGGGAGTGACCGAGACCCGCCGACGGGTGGCCGAACTATCCGCATTCGCCCTGGTATGACCACCGGGCTGCTATAGCGTGGCCTGAAGTGCGGGAAGAGGAGCAGCGATGGTGGCTTCCCATCTGCCGGACGCCGTGCAGGGACCGGGCCGGGTCGACGTGGTGCTCAACGTCAACGGCGCCACGCACGTGGTGCGCATCGAGCCGCGGGTCAGCCTGCTGGACTGCCTGCGCGACCACATGAACCTGACCGGCGCCAAGAAGGGCTGCAATCAGGGCGCGTGCGGCGCGTGCACGGTGTGGGTCGACAAGCGGCGCGTGGTGGCCTGCCTGACCCTGGCCATCGCCTGCGAGGGCCGGGAGGTCACGACCATCGAGGGCATGGCCGAGAACGGCAGCCTGCATCCGATGCAGAAGGCGTTCCTGTCCGAGGACGCCCTCCAGTGCGGCTACTGCACCCCCGGGCAGATCATGTCGGCGGTGGCGCTGCTGGCCGAGGGGCACGCCGGCTCCGACGCCGAGATCAGCGAGTGGATGAGCGGCAACATCTGCCGCTGCGCGGCGTACCCGAACATCCGCACGGCGATCCGCGACGTGCGCGACGGCGTGGGAGGTGTGGGCCGTGCGACCGGTTAGCTACTCGCGCGTGTCGGACGTGGCCACCGCCATCGCCACCGTCGCCGCCGACCCGACCAGCGCGTACCTGGCCGGCGGCACCACGAAGATCGACATGCTGCGCATCTACGCCGAGCCGTCGCAGCGCCTGGTCGACATCAACGACCTGCCCATCGACCACATCGAGGTGCAGCCCGACGGCGCGGTGCGCCTGGGCGGCCTGGCCCGGATGAACGACGTCGCGCTGTCGCCGGTCGTGGTGGACCGCTTCCCGATGCTGTCCGAGGCGCTGCTGCTCGGCGCGTCGGCGCAGCTGCGCAACATGGCCTCGATGGGCGGCAACATGCTCCAGCGGGTGCGCTGCTCGTACTTCCGCGACGCCGAGGCCGGCTGCAACAAGCGCGCACCGGGCACCGGGTGCAGCGCGATCGCCGGGGTCAACCGCGGGCACGCCGTGCTGGGCACCAGCCCGCACTGCATCGCCACGCACCCCTCGGACGCGGCGGTGGCGCTGGTCGCGCTCGACGCGATGATCCACTTCCAGAACTCCGGCGGCCACCACGCCGTCGCGATCGACGACTTCTTCCTGCTGCCCGGCGACACGCCCGAGCGCGAGCACCCGCTCAACCACGGCGACCTGATCACCGCGATCGAGGTCCCCGCGCTGCCGGCCGCCCGCAACTCGCTCTACCTGAAGGTGCGCGACCGGGAGTCGTACGAGTTCGCGCTCGCCTCGGCGGCCTGCGCGCTCACGGTCACCGACGGCACGGTCGCCGAGGTGCGGCTGGCGCTGGGCGGGGTGGCCACCAAGCCGTGGCGGGCCCGCAGGGCCGAGCACGTGCTGCGCGGCGCGCCCGCGACCCGGGAGACGTTCACGCGGGCCGCGGAGGCGGAACTGGCCGACGCGGTGCCGCAGGCCATGAACGCCTTCAAGATCGAGCTGGCCAAGCGCACCATCGTCCGGGCGCTGGAGACGCTCACCGCGCGAGGAGGAGCCGCATGAGCACCGCGATCGGGCGTCCGCTGGACCGGGTCGACGGGCACGCGAAGGTCACCGGCGCGGGCCGCTACTCGGCGGAGGTCGCGCTGCCCGGCCTGGCGCACGCCGTGCTGGTCACCTCACGGGTGCCCAGCGGCCGGGTGGAGCTGCTCGACACGTACGACGCCGAGCGGGCCGAGGGCGTGCTCGCCGTGCTGCACCACCTGAACCTGCCCAAGGGCGGCTCGGTCCCGCCGCTGCTGCCGTCGCTGTTCGGGGCGGCCGCGTCCGGGCAGACGTTCTTCCCGATGCAGGACGAGGTCATCCACTACGCGGGGCAGCACCTGGCCATGGTCGTCGCCGAGACGCTCGACCAGGCCGAGCACGCGGCCCGGCTGGTGCGCGTCACGTACCAGGAGACGGCGTCGATCACCACTGTGGAGCAGGGACGCGACCGGGCGTACGAGGCGGAGAAGATCTTCGCGGGGTTCATGCCCGGCCGGATGACGCGCGGGGACGTGGCGGCCGCGCTCGACCGCGCACAGGTGACCGTGGAGAACACGTACCACTGCGCTGCCAACCACCACAACCCGATCGAGTGCTCGGCGACGACCGCGGTGTGGGAGGGTGACCGGCTCACCCTGTACGACTCCACCCAGGGCCCCAACGCGACCCTGCACACCGTCGCCGAGCTGCTCAACGTGATGCCGTCGCACATCCGGGTGGTCACCGACTATGTCGGCGGCAGCTTCGGCTGCAAGGCGATGATCTGGGACCACCCGGCGCTGGCCGCGCTCGCCGCGCGGGCCGTGCACCGCCCGGTGCGCCTGGCGCTGTCACGCGAGCAGATGTTCAGCTCCGTCGGGCACCGCGAGGAGCAGGAGCAGCGGCTGACGCTGGGCGCCGACCGCGACGGGCGGCTGACCGCGATCCGCCACCACAAGCTGTCCCCCACCTCGCACTTCGACGACTGGGCCGAGCCGTCGCTGAGCGTGGCGTCGCAGATGTACGCCTGCCCGAACTACGAGGGCGTCTACAGCCTGATCAAGGCGAACACCATGACGCCGACGTTCACCCGCTGCCCCGGTGAGGCGTCGGGCATGTTCGTCATGGAGACGGCGATGGACGAGCTGGCCGAGAAGCTCGACCTCGACCCCCTCGAACTGCGGCTGCGCAACTACGCCGAGACCGAGCCGATGACCGGGCACCCGTGGTCCAGCAAGGGCCTGCGCGACTGCTACCGGCGCGGCGCGGAGCTGGCCCGCTGGTCCGAACGCGACCCGCGGCCGGGCGCCGTACGCGACGGGAACTGGCTGCTCGGCTGGGGCATGGCCAGCTCCGGCTACCCGGTGACGCCGCCCGGCGGGCCGCAGCGCGCCCGCGCCCGCATCTTCGCCGACGGCAGCGCCGTGGTGCAGTCCAGCTTCGCCGACTTCGGCACCGGCTCGGCGACCGCGATGACCCAGGTCGCCGCCGACGGCCTGGGCCTGCCGCTGGAGCGGGTACGGGTCCAGTACGGCGACAGCGACCTGCCCAACACCGCCGCCGCCGTCGGCTCGGCGGGGGCCGGCATGGTCAGCGCCGCCGTGCACATCGCCGCGACCGCGCTGCGCGACCAGCTGATCGCCCAGGCCGTCGCCGACGAGCGCTCGCCGCTGCACGGCGCGGACCCGAGGCAGGTCGTGGTCGGCGACGGCCGGATGGCGCTGCGGGACCGGCCCGGCATCGGCGAGACGTACGCAGAGCTGCTGCAGCGCTCGTTCATGGCCGACGCGGAGGCGCTGGGCACGTGGAACCCGCCCGGCATGGACACCCCGTACGGCACGATGACGTTCGGCGCGCAGTTCGCGCAGGTGGCCGTCGACCCCGAGCTCGGCCTGTGCCGGGTGCGGCAGCTGATCGGGGTGTTCGACCCGGGCCGGGTGCTCAACCGCAAGACCGCGCACAGCCAGCTGATGGGCGGCATGCTGTGGGGCATGAGCCACGCCCTGCTGGAGGGCACGATCATGGGCCCGGACGGCCGCTGGGCCAACGCCAGCCTCGGCGAGTACCTGGTCCCGGTCAACGCCGACGCCCCTGACGTGCTCATCGAGACGATCGAGACCACGGACACGGTGGTGAACCCGCTGGGCGTCAAGGGCGTCGGCGAGGTCGGCATGGTCGGCACCGCCGCCGCGATCGCCAACGCGATCTGGCACGCCACCGGCCGCCGGCACCACCGGCTGCCCATCACCATCGAAGACCTGCTGTAGCCGAGCGCCGCCGGTGACCGAGCCCGCTCCCGTACCCGACGACGAACCCGTCTCGGTGCTGTTCACCTGGGCTGTGGTGCCCGGCCGGGAGCCCGACTTCGAACGTTGGCTGGAAGAGGTCAACGCGGCGTCCTCGCGTTTCCCCGGGCACCAGGGCGTGACCTGGCTGCGCCCGCGGGAGACCCGGCTTGGCGACAAGCCGATCTACCACTGCGTGCTGCGCTTCCGCAACGGCCGGGACTTGAGTCGGTGGCTGACCTCCCCGGAGCGGGAGGTGGTCGTGCGCCATCTGGCCGGCATCGCCGAGGAGGCCGAGCCCCGGGAGACCACCACCGGCATGGAGACCTGGTTCAGCCTGCCGGGCCGCCCGGTGCTGCCCCCGCCCCGGTGGAAGATGGCGATCGTGTCGTTCCTCGGGGTGTACCCGTGCGTGCTGGTCTTCCAGCTGCTGGGTGCGGAGCATCTGAGCGAGCTGCCGCTGCCGATGGTGGTACGCGCCGCGATCCTGCCGATGCTGCTGGCGCCGATCCTGACCTACCTGGTCATGCCCTGGCTGAGCCAGACCCTGCGCGGCTTCCTGTACGACCGCCGCTGACCCGGCCCGGAGGGCGCGCGGCAGGCGACGACGGGCTGCGGCGTGATCGCGGTCGCCCTATCCTGGCCCACGACACGGGGTCGGACTGCGCAGGCGGTCGGCACCGTCCCCATCGGAGCAGCGGGCGCGAGCCGTCCCGACCACGAAGGAAGTCGCATGACCAGCCGACCACGGCACACCCGGCGTAAGGCGATCATCGGCGCACTGCTGTCGGCGGCCGCCGCCGCGACAGCGCTGTCCGGCTGCGGCGCGCCGCCCCCGGGCGCGACGCCCGCACCGGCCGGGCCGACCCCGTCGCTGTCCACCCTGGGCGAGACGCCGCAGCAACTCGCGGGTGGCTGGCAGGTCGTCGCCGCGGGTGACCGGGTGCTCGACCGCACCCGCAACGCCTACGTCGCACTGACCATGCCGCGCGGCGGCGTGATCGACCCGACCGGCAGCCGGTATGCCACCGACAGCGGGCAGCTGAGCATCGTCGAGGTCGCGGGAGGCAAGACGACCAAGGTCGACCGGGTGGTGCGGCTGGGCTCCCCCGTCGATCCCTGGTCGGCCGACGGGGCCAGACTCGTCGCCACGATCAACCGCAAGGACCCGTACGCGGTGGGCTTCGCGGTGATCGACGCGGCCACCGGGAAGTTCACCGAACACTGGCTCGACCGTACCAAGTACGACTGCAGCAACTGCGCCTTCGTCTTCACCCGCGACGGCAAGGAGGTCGCCATGGCGATCCCGGACCGCTCGCAGGGCGAGGCCGCCGAGCTGGTACGCAGCGTGCAGCTGTTCGACGCCGGGACCGGCGCGCCGACCCGGTCGCTGCCGGTCAAGGCGATGCCGCAGAGTCCGTTCGCCTGGTCACCGGACGGGCGGCAGGTCGTCGCCAACCCCGACATCCTCAAGGAAGGCGACCAGGTGCTGGTCGACACCACCACCGGCGAGGCCAGGCCGTTCCCGTACCCGGCGGTCTGGGCCACGGCCGACACGCTGCTGGCCAAGTTCGACGACGGCGTGCTGACGCTGCGCCCCGACGGGACCGTCGTCGCCGACGCGAGCCTCGCCGCCCCGCTGAGCGCCCCGCTCGTGCTCGGACCGCCCGCCTCCTGACCGCCGTCACCGAGGGTTTCCACGATCGCACGGAAACAGGCTGTTTCGGACGTCCGCCACGGGGTAGGTGCGACCCGATGGAGAGGAGCACGAGATGAGCTGGGCCGACAAGCCGAACTGGAACGACACGTCGCGGCGGGCCGGCACGGCCGACTTCGACGGCGACATCGCCGTCCTGCGTCAGCGGGGCCGACACCTCATCGCGGAGCTCGTCCGGCTGTCCCGGCAGCTGGCGGACCTGCAGAAGGCGATCAGGTCCCGCCACGGGGCGGGCGGCGGATCGCGGGGCAGCAGCGTCTCCGGCGGCGAGCCGCGCTGACCTGGACCTGGGCCGTGTCCTCACCGAACGCCGGTCGTCCCGGGAGCCGCGCGGGCTCCCGGGACGACCGGTGTCAGTAGGCCTTCAGCGTGACCGCGTCGGCCTTGCCGGCCTGGATCTGCAGCAGCCGGGAGAACGGGCGGCGGGTCATCACCCGGGTGCTGACGTCGCGCAGCCGGATCGCGGCCGCCGACATCGGCAGCATGCCGTTGACCCCGCCGGGCGGCAGCTTCTGGCACTGCTCGACATAACCGCGCATCTGCTCCTCGTACGCGGCGAACGCGGGCACGTGCTCGCCGCCCGCCGCGGCCAGCTCGCCGGCGAGCACGTACGCGCCGACCAGAGACAGGCTGGTGCCCAGGCCGCTGATCGGTGAGGCGCAGTAGCCCGCGTCGCCGAGCAGCGCGACCCGGCCGGAGGTCCAGTGCGGCATGCGGACCTGGCCGACGACGTCGAAGTAGAAGTCGGGGGCGTCCCACATCGCGTCGAGCATGGCCGGCACGCGCCAGCCGTCGCCCGCGTACACCTGGGCCAGCAGCCGCTTCTGCCCTTCGACGTCGCGCGGGTCGACGGCGTGCCCGGCCGAGCGGAAGGTCAGCATCGCCTTGGCGGTGCGCTCGTTCTCCGGCCGGATGCCCGCGCAGCGCCCGCCGGGCACGCCGTGCATGAGGAACCAGTGCGGGTCGAGGTCGGGCTGCGCGGGCATGGTGAAGTACGCGGTGTACGCGCCGAGCTGCTTGATGAACCGCTGCTCCGGCCCGAAGGCCAGCCCGCGGACCCCGGAGTGCACCCCGTCGGCGCCGACGACCAGGTCGTAGACCTCGGCGCGGCCGCTGCGGAACTCGACCTTGACGCCGTCCGCGCCGTCGGCGAGCGCGGTGATCCGGTCGCCGAAGCGGTACTCGACGTCGCTCCTGGTCAGGTCGTGGAGGATGTCGGCGAGGTCGCCGCGCAGGATCTCGTACTCGGCGACGATGGCTTCGCCGCCCGCCAGCGTCGCGGGCATCTCTGAGGTCCGGCGGCCGTTCGCGTCGACCCAGGCGAAGCCCTCCTCGTGCACCCGGGCGCGGGTGATCGCGGGCATGACGCCCATCCGCGCGCAGACGTCCTTGGCGACGCCGCGGATGTCGACCGCGTGCCCGCCGGGCCGGATGCCGGGCGCGCGCTCCACCACGGTCACCGCGAAGCCGTGCCGGTGCAGCCAGTACGCCAGCGCCGGCCCGGCGATGCTCGCACCCGAGATCAGTACGGTGTTCTTCCTCATCGGTCTCTCCCCAGTCTCTGTGTACGCTGTACGCGTCGTTGAGAACACCGTAGAGAGGCAGGGCATTGAGCTGCAACAAGGCAGTCAGTGTACTAGTACGCGACCTAGTACACCGGGCGAGGTGGGCGGGGTGAGCGCCCACGAAGACGGGTCTGGTGTACTAGTACGCGTGAGTACCGAAGCGCCGTTCCGGCAGATCGTCGGGCAGATCCGGGCCCAGATCGACGGCGGGCAGCTACGCCCCGGCGACCGGATCCCCTCGGCCCGCCAGATCACCGCCGAGTGGGGCGTGGCGATCGCCACCGCCACCAAGGTGCTGGCCACGCTGCGCGCCGAAGGGCTGGTCGAGGCGGTGCGCGGGGTCGGCACCGTGGTCGCCGAGCGCGACGAGCCCGCCGCACCCGCCCGGCGTGAACGCCGGGCGCGCCCGGCCGCCGCAGAACCGACCCGCGAGCAGGTGGTGCGCCACGCGATGGCGGTGGCCGACGCCGAAGGCCTGGAGGCGGTGTCCATGCGCCGGCTGGCGACCGAGTTCGGGCTGGCCACGATGAGCCTCTACCGCTTCGTGCGCGGCAAGGACGACCTCGTCCGGTTGATGATCGACGCCGCGTTCGCCGAGGCGCCGCTGCCCGCCGTACCCCCCAAGGGTGTGCACGCGCAGCTCACCCTGGTCAACCGCCAGCTGTGGGGCATCTTCCGCCGGCACCACTGGCTCGCCCCGGCGATGTCGATCACCAGACCGGAGCTGGCCCCGCACGGCATCAAGTACACCGAGTTCGCGCTTGCCGCGCTCGCCCCGCTCGGCCTGTCCGTCACCGAGATGATGCACATCCACCTGGCCGTGTTCGCGTTCGTCCGCGGCCTGGCCATGGGCTTCGCCACCGAGGCGCAGGCCGCCCAGCACACCGGCATGACCAGCGACGAGTGGATGGACCGCCAGGGCCAGGCCTTCGACGACCTGGTCGGCTCCGGCCGCTTCCCGATGGTGGGCCGCGTCGCCGAGATCCCCGACTTCGAACTAGCCCTCGACGCCGTCTTCGACTACGGCCTGCCCCGCTTCCTGCAGGGCATCCTGCCGACGTGATGGGAAGGGCACCTTGCACAACGCATGGCGATGTGCCGAGCTGCTGCTCGTCTCGCTGGCGCGAGCCGACGATGCCCTTCCTTGCCTCAGGACTGGTAGGGGTTGGACGTGTAGGTGCGGGAGAGGGTGCCGGGGATGGTGAAGTACTCGACCGCGAGCTTCGCCGGGTCGGTGGCGAGCTGGCCGCGGCCGGGCAGGTCGTTGCCGTCGTCCCAGCCCCACGGCGCGTTGGCCGAGTTGGTGGTGCAGTCGTAGGTGCCCGCGCCGCAGTCGCCGGAGTCGTCCCCGGCGAACGTGCCAGCGCTCGCGAACAGGCTGCTGTTGGCGCGCTGCGCCCACAGCCCGCCCGCCGCGAAGATGTCGATCAGCTGGTATCGCACGTCGCGGTCGTCGCCGCTGCTCGGCGTCTCGGCGACGGTGGACGGGTAGTACACGATGCCGTCTCCGTTGATGTTGTACTGCGGGTACGCCTTCAGCCCGTGGCCCTTGGCCTCCTGCGCGGTGACCGGGTGCGCGAAGCCGTCGTGCGGCGAGGACTGCAGCTGCAGGGTGCCGTCGACGCTCTCCCGGCCGCTGGACCAGGTGCTGCCGGACGGGGTGTAGGAGAAGAAGTCGGTGTGGGCGACCGTGACCGCCGCGCGCAGCACGCCGTAGTCGGAGCCGTCGCGCTCGACGACCAGCAGCACGCCTTCGCCGTCGTTCTCGTGCTCGGTCTCGAAGAACGGGTGGTCGGTCCAGTCCCGTGGGTGGAAGAAGAGGTAGGTCAGGTACCAGTGGGTGCTGGTCTCCACGACGGAGTAGTAGGCGTGCGCGGCCAGGGACACCCCGGCCTGGCCGGTGCGGTCCCAGTTGTTGCGGCCGTTGAGGTCGCCGTCGAAGTCGACCTTCGTGATGTAGTCCGACCTGCCGCTCAGCGCGTGGCTGCCGGTGGCGTCGACGTCCTGGTAGTGGATCGGCGCCCAGCGTAACGCCAGTTGCGCCCGGGTCACCGCCGCGCCGGCGGGCGCCGGAACGGCCAGGCCCGCGGTCGTGAGCGCGGCCGTCAGCACAGCCACCACCAGGGATCGCCCGGTGGTCCTGAACCTGTCGAGCATGAGTGCTCTCCCTGCATCCGTGTCGATAGATGGATGCAGATGCTATGCGCAACGGCGGCCGTCGCATATGGCCGCGCGGCGAATCGCCGGTGGACGGTGATCGAAGATCTCACCCGTGCGCGGGCAGGTCCCACCGGCGGCCTTCACATCAATTCTGATGTGGGCACATCAAAATAGATGTGCCCACACGCCGAGACATCACTCCCGGCGGGGCCAGGTACAGCCCAGCGCCAGAGCCTGCCGTTCAGGCGGGTTCGGCGGCGACCTCCGGCGCGTCGTCGCCCGGCAGCCAGCGCACCGCGGCCAGCCCGACCAGCACGATCGGCATGGCGAACAGCGCCGCCAGCGGCGCGATGCCCAGCCACAGCGAGCCCAACCCGAACGCCCCGTACACGGCCAGCGCGCCCAGTTCCGCGCCGAACCCCGACACCGACAGCACGGTGGCGCGGGTGTGCCCGCTCATCGTGTGCTGCAGCCGCGCCTCGGTCAGCACCCGGGTCAGCTGCAGCAGTCCGAAGCAGACCGCGATCGGCACCAGCCCCGCCACTCCCCCGGCCAGTGCGCCGACCGCCAGCGCCGCCCCGGCGACCGCGATCGTCAGCCCGGTCGCGAGCGGCGTCGCCCGCCAGCGCTCGGCCAGCAGGCTGCCCAGCGCCATCGCCGCGATCAGCGCCGCGATGACCAGCGGCACCCCTGCGGTCGCCACACCCAGGTCACGGACGAGCAGCGGCCCGTACTCGTCGAGCGCGCTCAGGCTCGGCACGGCAGCGGCGATCAGCACCGCGTGCCATACCCGCCGGTCCGTGCGCACCTCGGCCAGACCGTCCCGGAGATTACGCAGGTAGGACCACCCGCCAGCCGATTCACGGCGGGTCCGGGGCCGCTCGGGCAGCGCCAGCGCGGCCGCCGCGCTGCCCAGGCAGGCCAGCACGCTGCCCGCGGCGATCAGCCCGAAACCACCGACGGCGTACGCCGGGGCGGCCATCGCGCTGGCCGCCAGCATCGACACCATCGCCACGGTCGCCGCCCGCCCCGCGAGCGCGGTGTAGCGGTCCGTCGCGCCCTCGGCCGCCAGCTCGTCGTAGAGCAGCGCCTCCTTGGTCCCGGAGCTGATCGCGCTGCGCATTCCCCACAGCACGAACCCGACCGCGAACCCGGCGTACGTCGACCACAGGAACCAGGTCGCGAACCCGGCCCCGCGCAGCAGCGCCCCGAAGGCCAGCAGCCGGCGACGGGAGTAGGTGTCCGCCCACGCCCCCGACGGCACCTCCAGGGCGAACGCGACCGCGCTCCAGATCACCAGCAGCGAGGTCAGCTCCGCGGTGGGCAGGCCCGCATCGGCCATCAGCAGCGTGTACACGGGGAAGAACAGCACACCCTCGTCACAGGCGCGCAGCGTCGCATAGATCCGGCCCAGCCTGCGCACCGGCGGCGTCATCGCCGTCCCCCGTGGATCGCCATGCCCCAAGCCTGGCGGGACTCCCGATCGGACGCAATCCGCGCACACGCGTCGTGACCCCGCGGCCGGTCCGCAGCGCGGGGTCACGACGGTCGGTGACGGTCAGTTCGCAGGGCCGCCCGGCGGCGTCGGACGGGGCAGGCACTGCGGCACCGTCACGACAACCCACGGGCGCACCATCGTGCGGTGTGCCTGCCCGTCGATGGCGTAGCCGATGACCAGCTGGTCCGCGGCCGGGATGTGCTGCGGCCGGATGACGACGTAGACGCCCTCGTCGCGCAGCTGGTAGTCGATCGGCGACGTGGCGTGCTCCGGCGTCCCCGGCAGCGGAAACTCGTACTCCGTATCCACCGGCGGCTGCGAGGCGCACTGATCGGCGGGCACCATGCCCATCACCACGGTCCGCGCCCCGGCCTGCGCCAGCTCGGCGTTCAGCTGTGCCGGGTCCGTCAGCTCGTCGGCCCGGAAGCTCACCACCACGGACCCGTCGGCGTTCACCCCGACCGAGTACGCGGGCGCGGCCCACGGCTCGGCCACCGCCAGCACCCCGGCCGCCGCGAACACGACGGTCCCAGCTAGCGCCGTGGCCAGGCGGTGGCGTGCCGGGCGCGGCCGGACGGGCGGGTTGTCCTCGACGGCCAGCACCCGGTCGAGCATGGCGCGGGCGTACGGGTCGTGCGGGTGCAAAACGGGCGGGGCCGGGTCGGCGGCCCTCAGTCGGGCCAGGGCAGTGCTGTTGCGGTCGTTCATCGAATGCCTCCGTAGATACTCCGGCATTCAGGCCGGAGAGGAAACGGAACCCTTGCGGAGCTGGGCAGGAAAAGCTGGTTCGCCGCCAAGGCGAATCCGGCGTCCGCCGGTGCCGCGGGAGTGAACAGGTGTGCTAATTTGTTGAGGCCTGGCAGGCGATAACCAAGCCGGTCGGGCCTACCGCCGGGCTGGCGGGAAGTCAGGTCTGTGGAGCCTGTGTAAGACCGATGGGCGGTACACCGCTCCTTGCTGGTAACCCAGGTCGGCAACGGGCTGTGAAGCAGAAAGCTCAACCCGCGAGGGTCGAAACCCCTGCTTCAGCTGGGGAGATGTCAAGAGCTGGTGCTCCCTTCGGCGACGATCGACCGCATGTGCGGGCGGGATGTCGCCTGGGCGGCGGACTCCTCGGTGGCCAGCAGCCGGGCCGCGAAGCGCTTTCGGGCGCGGTGCAGGCGCACCTTGACCGCGGTCCGGCTGCAGCCCAGCACGACGGCGACCTCGGCCACCTCCAGGCCCTCCCACTCGGTCAGACGCAGGACCTCCTGATCGGCCTCGGAGAGCCCGGCCAGCACGGCACGCACCCGCAGGTGCTCGCCGACCTGCCCGGCGTGGTCGTCCACGGTGGCGTCCGCGCCGACGGCCGCCTTGGCGGACAGCCGCTCCCGGCGGGCGCGGGCCCGCAGCTCGTTGGCGATCACGTGCCGCGCGGTGGCGTACAGCCAGGCCCGGGGGTGTTCGGCGGGCACTTGCGCGAAGCGCCGCCAGGCGACGAGGAACGTGCCGGAGACGACGTCCCCGGCCGCGTCGGGGCCCACCCGACGGGTGGCGAAACGCGTCAGCTCCGCGTAATGGGCGTCGAACAGCTCTTCGAAGCGCCCTCTGGCGGCCGCGTTGTCTGGTTCCATACCCGGGAATGTCCACCTGTCGCGCTCGGGTTACCGGTCGGCGCAGATCATCTCGCGGCCCGTGCCCCCACGGTCGACCGCCGTCAGGCGATGACGGCCGGATGCGGGTGTCGGTGGGTGACGTGGCACTGTATTTCGACGTCGACGGCAGCGAGCTCGCGCCCGACGGCGACCGCATGGCCGAACGTCCGACGCTGCTGCTGCTCCACGGCGGTCCCGGTGCTGACCACAGCCTGTTCAAGCCCGAGACCGCCGCGCTGACGGACGTCGCCCAGCTCGTCTACCTCGACCAGCGTGGGTCCGGCCGCTCCGACCCGGGAGAGCCGATCGACTGGACCTGGGACCGCTGGGCCGATGACGTCGCCGCGTTCTGCCGGGCGCTGGACATCGTCCGCCCGGTGCTGGTCGGCTCGTCGAGCGGCGCGCTCGTCGCCGTGGCCTGCGCCGCGCGGCACCCCGGTCTCGTCGCCGGGCTGATCCTCGACAGTGCCCTCGGCTTGCCCGCGTCCCTGGACGAGACGCTGGACGTGTTCGAGCGGCGCGGCGGGCCGACCGCGCGGGAGGCCGCACGCCGCTACCTCGGCGGCGACCGGGGCGACGAGTCCACCGCGGCGTGGCGGGAGCACTGCCTGCCCCTCTACGGAGCGCCGGACGGGGACTCGGACCTGGCACCCCGGATCGCGCGGGCTCGCATGAACATGGACGTGCAGGCGCACTTCCAGAGCGGCGGCTGCGGACCCGCCGAGATCGCCCCGTACGGACCTGACATCACGTGCCCGGTCCTGGTGCTCGCGGGCGAGCACGATCCGGTGTCACCCGCGGCCGGGGCGCGGCGCCTGCCGGCGATGCTCCCCAACGCCGACGTCGAAGTCCGTGTCATGCCCGGGGTGGGGCACAGTGTGCTGCGCCAGGCCCTGGTGAGGCGCTCGCCCTGGTCCGCGGATTCCTGAAATCGCTGGGACCGACCGGTTGAAACGCATCCCGGCGGCCGGCTCAGGCCTGCACTGCGGCGAAGACGGCACTGGCCGCCACCAGCAGCAGCGCGAGCGCGAGGACGAGCCGGGTCACCTGGGCATGACGCATCGCGGCCGCCGACTCAGACCCAGTTGAAGCGTTCGGTGTGGATGCGGGCGGGAGCCACACCCAGTGCGACGAGGGCGTCCTCCATGGCGTCCATCATCGGGTCGGCTCCGCAGACGAAGTACTGCCAGCGCTCGAAACCGGGCGGCAGGTGACGGCGCAGCATGTCCTCGGTGACGCGCCCGGTCTCACCGGTCCAGCCGGGCGGCGGCTCATCCAGGGTGTGCACCACCTGCGCATCGAGCCGGGAGGCGAGCCGGTCCAGCTCCTCGCGGAAGGTGATCTCGTCCCAGTTCCGGTTGGCGATGACGGCGACGACCGGCCTGCGGTCACCGCGGTCGGCGAAGGTGCGCAGGATGCTCACCATGGGGGTGACGCCGACGCCGCCCGCGATCAGGCAGAAGCCCGGCCCCTCGTACAGGTCGGGACTGAACACCCCGTGCGGGCCGTCCAGGTAGGCCCTGGTGCCGACGTCGAGGCCGGACACGGTGGCGGTGAAGTCGCCGAGCGCCTTGATGCTCACGTCGACGGTGCCCGCCGCGTCGCCGCTCGACGAGAGCGAGAACGGGTGCTTGGTGAGCGAGAACGGCGAGCGCCCGATCGCGAACCAGGCGTACTGGCCGGGCGCGAACCGGAACCCCGGGTGGTCGTCGGCGCGCAGCGTGAGCGTGGTCGTGCGCCCGCGTTCCGGCGTGACCTGCTCGACGGTCCACGGCCGGCGGAGCAAGGTCAGCGGCTTGCCGATCCGCACCCACACCAGCAGGGTCACGAACGCGGCCGACATGACGATCCACAGCGCGCGTTTCCACCCGGCGTCCAGGTAGTGGTCGACGAGCAGCGCGTGCATCAGCGCGGCGACGACCACGATCACGGCGAGCACGGCGTGCAGCGCGTGCCACGCCTCGTACGACAGCCGCAGCCGCCTGCGCCACAGCGACGACGCGACGAGCACGAGCAGCGCGATCGTCGACAGCAGCGCCCAGCGGACCCGCGCGGGCGTGTCCTCGGCGAACGGCCGCACGACCAGGTCCCAGGGTGCCGAGATCGCCACGTGCACGAGCACGAAGACCAGCCCGACCAGCCCCATCTCCCGGTGGAACTGCACGAGCGCGTCGGTGCCGAACGGGGCCGCGACGGCCCGGAACCGGGCGACGAGCGCGAACTCCAGGCCCATCAGGGCGAGCCCGACGAAGCCGAGCGCGGCCGAGAACTCGGTCGCGAAGCCGCGTCCCGGGCCGGAGAAGCCGACCACGGCGAACACCAGCGGCGCGATGGTGACGCCGAGGAACAGCCCGATCCACAGCGCGCCCCGTACGACAAGGCCCACCCTGGTCACCTCCAGCCGGCGCAGCCACGGCGGCTATGTGCAGCTCTGGCCGTTTTGTCCCGCCACTGTGCACCGTACCCCGGCGGTCAGGCCGATCCGTCCGGTTCGGCCAGGCTGAGCCGCCAGGCGTCGAGCAGCGGGGCGAAGCGTTCCGCGGCGTCGAACAGCGCGTCCGGGCCGAGGCGGTGGGCGTCCAGATGCGACAGCATCTCCATGCCGAGGTAGAGGGCGACCGCCGCGGTGGCGACCTCGCGCACCGGGATCAGGTCGGCCAGCGGCGTGCCCGCGAGCAGGCGTTCGATGACCCCGGCCGCGAAGTCCTGCCACACCGCGGTCTGCACCTTCACCTGCTCGGCCAGCCGGGCGTTGGCGTTGGCCGCGGCGACCAGCTCCTGCACCGCGGCGATGTGCCCGGCCGCGCCGTCCTCGTCGTACAGGCGGCGCAGCCGGGCCAGGGTGTCCGTGGCCGTGGTGACGCCGTCGAGTTCGGCGCGGTAGCGGGCCAGCCGGGCCTCGCTGGTGAACTGCGACGTGGCGACGAACAGGTCGTCCATGTCGGCGAAGTGGTAGTAGATGACGCCGGGCGCGAACCCGCCGGTCTTGGCGACGGCGCGGGCGGTGCAGCGGCCGTACCCCTCGGCGGCGAGGGTCCGGGCGGCCGCATGCAGCACCCGCGCACGGGTGTCGGCGCGAGGCGGCATCAGATGACCCGGACCGGGCGCACGCCCGCCGCCGACAGGTGCGGGTCGAGGCGGCGGGCCAGCTCGGGCAGGCGGTGGCTGGGGATCTGCGGGTACAGGTGATGCTCCAGGTGGTAGGTCAGTTCGAGGAAGATCGCGGGGATGACCCTTCCGCGCAGCGTACGCGTCTGCGTGAGCGGCTCGTCGCCGTAGTCGTGGTGCGGCAGGTAGACGGTGAGCAGCGGGTAGACCCAGCTCCCGACGATCGCCATCACCGTGTACGCCAGCAGCGCCGGGGTCACCGGCCACAGCAGCGCTCCCCCGGTCAGCGCGGCGAACGGCATCGCCGCCTCGACGAACAGCCACGTCCGCAGCCCTCGGTCGCCGCGGGCGCGCCGCCACGACCACCACCACAGCCGGGCCAGGAACACCGGTCCGTAGAGGACGGCCCCGAGCAGCGACAGGTTCGCCGGGTAGCCCTCGGGGTCCTCGTCGCTGGGGAACAGCCGGTGGTGCTGCAGGTGGGTGGACCGGTAGGCGTGCCCGCTCTCCAGCAGCACGAGCCCGGTGAAGAACAGCGCCCACTCGGTCTGCCGCGCGGACAGGCCCAGGGCGCGGTGCACCACGTCGTGCGTCACGGTCACCACGGACACGAACACCCCGAACACCACCAGCGGCGTCAGCCACCACCAGCCGGCCCACGCGACCAGCGCGAAAACCCCGATCATCGCGTACGGCCGCACGAGCGCGACCCGGGTGCGCCACGGCGACACGGCGAGCAGATCCGTGCCGACCTCGCTCAGGCTGGGCAGTTTCGCGCTCATGCCTTCTCCTCGCTGCGCTCGTCGGCGGCATCACGGAGGCAGCTGATTCGCTCGCTTTGCTCGCTCATGCCCGCACCCCCGCCGAGCGTTGCACGTCCTCGGCGACCAGGCGGCTGCCCAGCACACAAGCCACGGTGCCCAGCCCCGGCCAGGTCGTGTCGCCGACCTGCCAGAATCCGGGCAGCGCGGTGCGGTGCGGCACGGCGAACTGGTTGGAGTTGCGCAGTGTCTGCCGCACCCCGCCGACCGCCCCGTGGGGCCGCCAGGTGAACCGTTCGTAGCTGCGCGGTGTGCCGACCTGCCGGACCACGGCCTGCTCGCCCAGTCGCGGGTAGACCCGCCGCGCGAGTTCGATGAGGCGCTGCCCGATCTCCTGCTTGCGCGCCGCGTACTCCGGTTCGGACAGCCCCTGCCAGCCGGCCAGCTCGGTGTGGGTGGAGATCATGACGGCGCGGTGGCCGGGCGGCGCGCTGACCTCGTCGCCGGGTGAGGACACGGACACGAACATGTTGTTGCCCTTCCCGAGCGGCCGCGCGTAGTCCTGCATCAGCTGGTGGTGGGTGAACTCCTGCCCGGCGACCTCGTGCTCGGGCACGCCCAGGAACACCACCACCGCACCGCCGAGGTCGGGCTCGTCGCGCTCCAGATACGGCCGCAGCCCCGCCGCGACCGGCGTGCCGGCCGCCACCTGCGCCGTGACGGGCGCGGGCAGCGCGCTCACCACGGCGGCGGCCTCGACGTCGCCGCGCGCGGTGTGCACCGTGTAGCCGCCGGCGTCACCACCCCTACGCTGTCCTAGGAGGCTGCCCCGCTGCCGTCCGGCGCGGGTGGTCACACGCTGGACGCGGCAGCCGGTGCGCAGGTCGCCGCCGAGCGCGCGGTAGTGCCCGACGAGCACCCGCCAGAACCCGTGCATGCCGCCGCGGTGGCGGGTGAGCCCCGCCCCGCGGATGGTCACGCCGAGCGCCGCGTTGATCAGCGGGGCACGGTCGACGGTGCTGTGCACGGTGTCCTCGACCAGCATGCCGAGCAGCGATACCAGCGAGTCCTGCCCGCGCAGCCCGTGCGCCCGCAGCGCGCCGCCCATGGTCCGGCCGAGGTGGCGGACCATGGGCAGGTGCCGCAGCCCGACCGCGCGCAGGTCGTGCAGCGCGTCGGCGGGGGTACGGACCGGCAACCGGATGCCGGACCGGCTGGCCGCCCAGAACACCTCGGCGAGCCGGTCCAGCTCGGCCCAGAAGCGCCGGTGTGCCCGGGTGTCACCGAGGGTGCGCAGCCGCTCGGCATGCCAGCGGGACTGCTCGCGGTGCAGTGTGACGACCCGGTCGGGCAGCCAGGCCACGTATCCGGGCAGCTGCTCGGCGTCGAGCGCGGGCGCGCCCGTGGTGGTGAGAAGCTCGTCGCCGACGCCGCCGGGCGCGAAGTCGACCAGGGTGGTGGCGCCCACGTCGAAGGAGAAGCCGCGGTGGCGGAAGTAGCCCGCGCAGCCGCCGGCGTGGCCGTGCGCCTCGAAGACGATCGTGGACAGGCCCGCCGCCTGCAGCCGCAGCGCGGTGGCGAGCCCCGCGAGCCCGCCGCCGAGCACCGCGACGTCGCAGCGTCGAGGCAGGTCACGGGACCGGGTGAGGGGCGGCGTCCGGGAGAACCCCACGGGCGCATCACGATTCTGAACATCTGTTCTGAACACATGTTCAAATTAGAACTCGCTGTCCATCGAGTCAATGCCATGTTTCGAACACCCCGCCGACCAGCGGATCCTCACCTGGAGGGCGGATCTTCAGCCGGTTTTCACACCTCTGCCAGGTTGCTTCGTGGATCGACCGTTAGGGTCACGCCGATCACAGCAGCGTGGCAAGCCCGGACCCGGGCACCGGCGCGGCTCTATGATCGGCTCCGTCACCGCCGACCTCCTGGAGATTTCATGTCGAGCACCGCAGGCCGCTGGTTCCGCTACGCCGCCATCGCCGAGACCTTCTCCTGGGTCGGCCTGCTCATCGGCATGTTCTTCAAGTACATCGTGGTCAAGAACGACATCGGCGTGTTCGTCTTCGGCCGGGTGCACGGCGCGATGTTCGTCTTCTACCTGGTGACCCTGCTGTGGACCGCCCGCGTGCACCGCTGGAGCTTCGCCCGCCTCGTGGTGGGCGGCGCGGCGTCGATCCCGCCGTTCCTCGGGCTGCTGTTCGAGCGCTGGGTCGCCAAGCGCACCCCGGCCGCCGCGCCCGCCGACGCCGAGCCCGCGCTCACCCCGGCCCGCTGACCTACTCCAGCACGTCGGCCCCGGCCGGGGCGTGCCGGCTCATGAAGATCCCGAACGGGATCGACAGCAGCCACATCGCCGCGGCCAGGGCCGTGCCGACGAAGAACGCCACCGGGATCGACAGCAGGAACGCCACGACCGGCGACAGCGCCATGATCGAACCCCAGCGCATGATCGCCGGGGTCACCTTCACCCGCAGCAGACCGGCCTTCCAGGCATACCGCAGCAGCACCACCTCCAGGCCGCTGACGATCGCGCCGGTCACCGCGTACGCGCTGACCGCCAGCGGGTTGCCGAAGTAGTCGCCGAGCAGCGCGGTCGGGAACGGCATGAACGCGATGAACGCCAGGTAGAGCATGTTGCGGGCGATGAGGCCGTAGTCGACCCCGCGCAGCACGCTGAACATCTTGTGATGGGCCAGCCAGTACCGGCCGATCAGCGCGAACGACAGGAAGAAGCCGGCGAACTCCGGCAGCAGGTCGGCGAGCTTGGCCAGCAGCTCGTGAACGCTTTCGACGTCGCTCAGCCGGGGCACGCCGACCTCGACGATGAGCAGGGTCATCGCGATCCCGAACAGGCCGTCGCTGAACGCGGTCACCCGGCCGAACTCCACCGAGTCGCGCGCCCAGACCCGCGCGGAGCCTCGTACCACATGATCACTTTAGGTCCCGAACGGGCCGTGAGCGGCCGAAACCGGCATGCGCCGGACGATCATCAGGGGTTAGCCTCACGCGCATGTCCCCCTTCTTGGCCGCCGCGCTGCACGCCAACGGGCAGCTGCCCTCCGAGCGACTGCCGTGGATCGCGGCCGACTGGCTGGCCGCGGGCCACAACGGACCCGCGCTGCGCGAGCTCGCCGGCCTGGGCGCGCGTGACTACCAACTGGCCACCGAGCTATGGCCGGCGGCGCTGGCGGAGACCGGCCTGGCACCGCTGACCGAGGAGCTGGGCGCCCGCGCGTACCTCGACCACCTGTACACCTGTGTGCTGGACGGCACGTTGAGCGAGGGCGACCTCTGCTGGAATATGTCCGACATGCGTAATTTAACCCACGGGGTGCGCGGCGTCTGGCCGTTCGACGAGCTGGCGGAGTTCGAGTACCAGTTCAACGTCCGCTACGACTCCCCCACCGACGTGCAGGAGCAGCTCGTCCGCAAGCTCTGCCAGGACCACCGGGACCGATACTTCGGCGGCGAAGCCCTGAGCTAGGCCCCCGGCGCGGGCCGCCGCCCCCCGCGCCACTTGGCCAGGTACGGCAGCGCGAACAGGTAGAGGCCGCTGAGCATGAGCAGGGCGAGCGGGAGCAGCGGCACGTAGGAGACCCAGACGATCGGCTCCCGCTGGGCCAGGGCGACGAACGTGGCGATGACGCTCACGGTGAAGATGACGGACAGCCAGCGGTGGACCTGGCGGATCCCCTTGTTCCAGTTCATGGCGACCTCCTGAGCAGGACGGGACCCGGGCCCCTCGCGACGTGCGGTAGGGGCACGCTATTCGCGGCCACCCCGCCCACGCTTCTCGATTCCTGACCGATTCGGCACGGACGCCGTCGCGGACGTCTCATACGGGGCGCGGGGCACACCAAGACCATCGGACTTACCTGGCACCTGTGCGTATCTTGAGCCCGCTTTCGCCCACGTGCCTGGCAAGTCGGGCGATCTTGGCCGATCGGTGGGCGTTCCGAGGGAGGGCCGGGCGCGTTGGGTGGAGATCGCTGTTGTCGGTCACTCTGCGGTCAGACCCCGCATCGTGACCGGAAACGGCGGTCTTCGTCCGAGCAATGCGTCACCGCTCGGCCACCAGGTTGGGAAGGGCACCTTCTACAACGCATGGCGATGTGAAGGTGCCCTTCCTGCGCCCAGGCGGATCGGCTTCGGCATGGCCGGTGCGGCCCTCCGTGGAAAACCGTGTGCCGTGCGGCGGGCGGTCGCTCATCATCGTCCTCGTGAGTGATCCAGATGAACCTCCGGTGAGGTCGACGGCGCGGCTGGCCTTGCGGGTCCCGGAGCAGGCCGACCTGGACCGGGTGTACCGCCTCTACTCCGACCCGCTGGTCTGGGAACCGGACCCGCTGTCGCGCCACGACGACCCCGCGCAGACCGAGCGGATGATCGGGAACTGGCGGGCGGCCTGGGACCGCGACGGCCTCGGCATGTGGACCGCGTGGGCCCGCGATGAGTTCGTCGGCATAGGCGGCTGCTTCGTCCGGTACGGCGTCGCCTGGAACCTCGGCTTTCGGCTGCGCCCGCTGTACTGGGGACGCGGGTACGCCCAGGAGGTCAGCGCGGCCGCGATCCATGCCGCAGGCAGGCTTCGCCCCGACCTTGCCGTCACCGCGTACCTGCTCGAAGGCAACGACCGGTCGTCCCGTGCCGTCGAGCGGACCGGCCTGCGCCGCATATGGCGCGGCCCTGACGCGGGCAATCCCGACACCGCCGCGATCCGGCTGCTCTACGGTGACCGGCCGCTGCCGCAGGAGACCCTCAGCGCGCTCATCGAACGCTGACCGCGCGCCGAGGTAGTGACCGAATCGTCGGAGCACCGTGCGATAGTCCCGCGTCATGGACACCGCAGACTTCTGGTCGCTGATCGAACGCTCCGCCGCCGCGACCGACGACCCCGTCGATCGGCTGGACTGGCTGACCGACGAGCTGAGCCGGCTGCCGGTCGACGAGATCATCGACTTCGACGTACGCCTCGACGAGCAGCGCGAGCGGGCCGACACCTGGCTCATGTGGGCGGCCGCGCTGCAGATCTGCGACGGGCTGTGCTCCGACGACGGCTTCTGGTACTTCCAGCTGTGGCTGGTCGGCCTCGGGCGGCAGGCGTTCGACCTCGTCGTCGCCGACCCGGACGCGCTCGCGACGGTGCCCGCGGTCCAGGCCCTGGTCACCGCCGACATCGGCGAGCGGACCACGCAGTGGGCCGACGGCGCGTGGCCCAGCCTGGAGGGCCTCGACGACGTCGCCGCGCAGGCCTACCGCCGGGTCACCGGGTGTGCCGACGACGACGAGGGCTTCTTCGAGCTGGTCGAGGAGCGCGGGCACGGCGGCGGGTCGTCGCCGGACCCCGCTGACGTGGACTGGAACCACGAGGACCCTGCCGAGTGCGTCCGCTGGCTGCCCCGGGTGAGCGCGACGTTCCCGCTCTCGGCCCGGTCGGTGCGCGAGGAACGCAGCCGGCAGGCCATGGCGGAGCTGCTGGCCGAGAGCGGGCAGACCGAGGACGAGTTCTTCGCCGAGGTCTTCGGCGCCCGGCCGGATCAGAGGAGCTGACCCGGCCGGGCGTCACGTGCTCGCTCAGATGCGGATCTGACGGGTGATGGTCGGGTCGGTGATGGCGGTGTCGCGGGCGAGCAGGACCACGAACCCGTTGCGGGAGAACGCCTCCACCGCCCGGCTGAACTGCTCCTCGGCGTCGACCTGCCGGTGCTTGCCCATCCGGAACCCGTCGCGCGTCTGCTCGGTCCCGCCGGGCTGCACCAGGCCGCGGAAGTGGTCGCCACCGGCCGCGTTGTGCTCAGCGACCTCCTGAACACCCGCCGCCGGATGATCTCGCGCAGCGTCGGCCGCTCCTCGGACATCTCCAGCCGCCGTGCCGCGGTCGCCCGCCGTCGTCTCGTCGACAAAGGTCACCATCGCCATGGCCGCGCAGTCTAGGGGCTCGTGCCGACATCCACGGCGCACCGGCGACGGGCTGCCCATTCCGGACACGCGCGGGGCGGTGACCCGGAAACATCGTGGGCAGGGTGCGGCGACAGGGGGTGGCGATGACGGAACCGGGCGGCGTCCCGTACCGGACGTCGCGGTCGCTGCGCCTGATCGTGCTGCTCACGATGGCCGCCGGATTCCTGGACGCGTACACCTTCCTCGGCCGCGGCGGGGTGTTCGCGACCGCGCAGACCGGCAACGTCGTGCTGCTCGGGGTGCAGGCGGCGCAGGCGCAGTGGGCCGACGCGCTGCGGCACCTGCCGCCGATCGTCGCGTTCGTGATCGGGGTGTGGACGGCGGAGACGATCCGGCTGCCCCGGGTCGCGGCGGTGCTGCGGTGGCCGGTGCGCGCCGCGCTCGTGCTGGAGATCCTGGTGCTGGTCCTGGTCGGACTGATGCCGTCGGGCGGCTCCGACGAGCTGGTGGCCGTCATGATCGCCTTTGTGGCGTCGGTGCAGATCACGTCGTTCGGCCTGATCGGCCGGTGGACGTTCAACACCACCGTCACCACCACGAACCTGCGCAACGCCGCACAGGCGGTGTACGGCGCGGTGGTGCGCCACGACCGCGACGCGGCCGCGCAGGCCCGCAGCCTGTGGCCCGCCATCGGCTCGTTCGCGGCGGGCGCGCTGCTCGGCGGCCTGGTCACCGCGAGGGTCGGAGATCGCGCGGTATGGGTGGCGGTCGTGCTGCTGCTCGCCGGCCTGGCCCTGTTCCTGGCCGACGACCGCCGCCGCGGCCGGTCATGAGGACGGCACCCGGCCTCCACCGGCGGCGTGCCTGCTTGCCGGTGCCGCCGGCGGCGGTGAGACTCGACCCGTGATCACGATGGTGGGGGTGCCGATCGACTGTGTCGGCGTGCCCGAGGCGGGCGACCCGCCGTTCGGGACCGAGCTCGCGCCGGGCGTGCTGCGCGAGGCGGGCCTGGTCGCGGCGGTGGGCGGCCGCGACGGCGGGGACCTGCCGGTGCGCCTGGTCGGCCGGGTCCGCGACGACCGCACCGGCGTGCTCGCCTGGCCCTCGGTGCGCACCATGACCGACGTGGTACGCCGCCACGTGCACCAGCTGGTCACGGCCGGCCACCTGCCGCTGGTGGTCGGCGGTTGCTGCACGCTGCTGCCCGCCGCGCTGGCCGGGGCGCGCGACGCGCTGGGCGGCACCGGCCTGGCCTACCTCGACGGGCACCTGGACCTCTACGACGGGCGCACCTCCCCCACCGGCGAGCCCGCCGACATGCCGATCTCGGTGGTCACCGGGCACGGGCCGGTGGACTGGGTGGACCTGGTCGGCGGCCCGCTGGTCGCGCCGGACCGGCTGCGCCTGCTCGGGCCGCGCGACCGCGCCGAGGCGGTCGAGTACGGCTCGGTGCTGCCTGAGCAGCTCGGCTACCTGCCCGAATCCACCCCTGCCGACCTGCAGGGACAGGGCATGGCCGAGGCCGGTGCGGCGGCCCGCGACGCGCTGGCGAAGGGCGGGCGGTACTGGGTGCACCTCGACGTCGACGTGCTCGATCAAGACGCCTTTCCCGCCACGGACTACCTGATGCCGGGCGGTCTGCGCCTGGCCGAGCTGCGGGAGCTGATGCGGCCGCTGA
The DNA here is from genome assembly GCF_042663325.1 of Catellatospora aurea. NCBI lineage: Bacteria > Bacillati > Actinomycetota > Actinomycetes > Micromonosporales > Micromonosporaceae > Catellatospora > Catellatospora aurea. The sequence goes on along the minus strand of NZ_JBHTAC010000002.1, from coordinate 216,399 downwards.
CCGCGTCCGGCGCCCTGGCCGGAGTATCGGTCGGCTGCTACAACGCCGCGAAGGACCCTGACGGATCGTGCGCGACAGCCCTGGTCGACCTGTTCGGTGAGCTGCTGGCCGGCAGGTGACTCAGACGCGTTCGGCGGCGCGGGCGATGTTGCGGGCCATGTCGGCGAAAACCAGCGAATGCAGGGGTGCGATGGTCCGCCAGTAGAGGTGCCCGGCCAGGCCGCGGGGCGCGAACACGCTGCGCTGGGAGTACCGGCTGCCCCGCGGGTCGTCGCAGACCCGCATCTCCAGCCAGGCGCGGCCCGGCAGCCGCATCTCGGCCCGCAGCCGCAGCAGCCGTCCCGGCTCGACCTCCTCGACCCGCCAGAAGTCCACCGTCTCCCCGGCCCGCAGTGCGGCGGGGTCGCGGCGGCCGCGCCGCAGGCCGATCCCGCCGAACGCCTGGTCGAGCAGCCCGCGAGCGGTCCAGGCCAGGTCGGAGGAGTACCAGCCGTTGTCGCCGCCGACTCCGGAGACGACCTCCCACAGCGCCGACGGCGGGGCCTTCACCCGCTCGGTGTGCTCGTCGACGTAGAGGTCGCCGCCGGACCAGTCCGGATCGGTGGGCAGCGGCTCGGCCGGGGCCCGCGTCCACGACGCCGTCGACCAGTGGGTCTCCACCTCCGCGTCGCGGATGCGCAGCAACGCCAGCCGGACCGCCTCGTCGAACGGCTTCAACCCGCCCGTCGGGTCGGTGACGTACTTGACGATGTCGTGCTCGTGGCAGACCGCCTCGTGGACCAGGCTCTCCACCAGCGGGGTCGCGATCGCGCCGGGCACCGGCGTCACCAGGCCCACCCACAGCGACGACAGCCATGGCGACAGGGTGCGCACCGGCACGACGACCCGGCGGTTGAGCCCGGCCACCCGGGCGTAGCGGCTCATCATCTCCCGGTACGTGAGCACGTCCGGGCCGCCGATGTCGAAGGAGCGGTTCACGTCGCCGGGCACGCTCGCCCAGCCGACCAGGTAGTGCAGCACGTCGCGGACCGCGATGGGCTGGATGCGGTTGCCGACCCAGCGCGGCGTCACCATCACCGGCAGCCGTTCGGTCAGGTGCCGCAGCATCTCGAAGGACGCCGAGCCGGAGCCGATGATCACGGCGGCCCGCAGCGTCACCGTGGGCACGCCCGAGGTGGTGAGGATCCGGGCGACCTCGTCGCGCGAGCGCAGGTGCGCCGACGCCCCGTCGGCCCGGTCCGGGGCGGGGCCGCCGAGGTAGACGATGCGCCGTACGCCCTCCTGCCGGGCCGCGTCGGCGAAGGTGTGCGCGGCCCGCCGGTCGATGTCCTCGAACCCCGGCGAGCCGAGCGAGTGGACCAGGTAGTACGCCACCTCGACGCCGCGCAGCGCGCGCCGGGTCGAGGCGTGGTCCAGGACGTCGGCCTCGACGATCTCGGCCTGCGCGGCCCACGGCACGTCGCGCAGGCGGACCGCCGACCGGGTAAGGCAGCGCACCCGATGCCCCGCCTCGATGAGCCGCGGGGCGAGCCGTCCGCCGATGTACCCGGTCGCCCCGGTGACCAGCACCCGCCGACTGCTCCCGGCCTGCCCGACCATACGCCCAGAGTAGAGCCGTCAGCCCGGCGAGCAGGGCGGATTCGGCAGCGACGGCACGATCCCGCCGTTACTGGAGTAATCGGCTATATCGGACCGCCGATTCTCGATACTCTCGCCTGGGATGACGCCCGATCCCTGCCCCGCGACAGGAGCACACATGGTCACGATCGGCCTCATGGCGACGTTGCACGCCGCCCCTGGCATGGAGGATGAGGTGGCCTCGTTCCTCACCGGCGGGCTGCCCCTGGTCCAAGCCGAGAAGGGCACCGTGGCCTGGTTCTGTTTCCGCATCGACGAGTCGACGTTTGGCCTGTTCGACGCGTTCGCCGACGAGGCCGCGCTGCAGGCCCACCTCGACGGCGACGTCGCTGGCGCCCTGATGGGCCACGCCGGCCAACTCCTCGCCAAGCCCCCCGAGATCCGCACCGTCCACCTCCTGGCCGCCAAACTCCCGGCCTGATCCGCACTTTCGAGGAAACTGCAGGAATCAGGGCGGACTTTCGCGCAGTTTCCTGAAAACTGCAGCGCCGACGTGCGACCGGGCGGGGGTCAGGAGCGCAGGTAGGTCAGGACGGCCAGGACGCGGCGGTGCTGGTCGGCGTCGGGGGCCAGGTCGAGTTTGGCGAAGATGTTGCCGATGTGCTTCTCGACCGCGCCGTCGCCGATGACCAGGGCCCGGCCGATGGCGGTGTTGGAGTAGCCCTGCGCCATCAGTTCGAGGACCTCGCGCTCGCGGGGAGTCAGGGTCTGCACCGGGTCCCTCCTGCCGCGCAGCATCAGCTGGGCGATGACCTGCGGGTCGAGCACGGTCGCGCCCGAGCCGACCCGCTCCAGCGCGTCCAGGAAGCCGTCGACGTCGACGACGGCGTCCTTGAGCAGGTAGCCGACGCCGCCCCGGCCGTCGGCGAGCAGCTCGTCGGCGTACGCCAGCTCGACGTACTGCGACAGCACCAGCACCCGGGTGCCGGGTGCGGACCGCCGGGCCTGCACCGCGGCGCGCAGGCCCTCGTCGGTGTGGCTGGGCGGCATGCGCACGTCGACCACCGCGACGTCGGGCGCGTGCGCGGCGACGGCCTCGACCAGGGCCGGCCCGTCCCCCACCGCGGCGGCCACCTCGTGACCGGCCTCGATCAGCAGCCGGACGATGCCCTCGCGCAGCAGCACGCTGTCCTCGGCGACGACGACACGCATCAGGTCACGCCACCGGCACGGTCGACGGGGCCTGCGCGACCAGGATCGTCGGGCCGCCCGCCGGGGAGTCCACCGCGAACTCGCCGTCCACCGCGCGCAGCCGGTCGGCCAGCCCGGCCAGGCCGTGGCCCTTGGCCAGGTGCGCGCCACCCACGCCGTCGTCGGTCACCATCAGGTATACGCGACCATCCTGCTCGGTGACCTCGATGCGGGCGGTGGCGGCCCCGCTGTGCTTGGCGATGTTGGACAGGGCTTCGGCGGCGGCGAAGTACAGGGCGTTCTCCGTCGCCGCAGGCAGCCGGTCCTCGACGGCCAGGTCGAGGGTCACCGGCACCGTCGAGCGCTCGGCGAGCGAGGTCAGCGCGGCGGCCAGGCCGCGGTCGGCCAGGATCGGCGGCGCGATGCCCCGCGACAGCGCCCGCAGCTCGTCGAGGGTCTCCTTGGCCTGCCCGAGCGCGTCCTCGATCGTGTGCCCGGCGGCGTCGGGGTCGTCGGCGAGCTGGCGGCGGGCCCGGGACAGCTCCATGGCCAGCCGGATCAGCCGCTGCTGCGGGCCGTCGTGGATGTCGCGCTCCAGCTTGCGCAGCGCCACCGCCTCCGCCGACACCGCCGCCGCCCGGCCCTCGGCCAGGTCGTCGATGCGCCCCTGCAGTTGGGCGAGCCGGGTCAGCAGCATCGAGGCGAACCCGGCGTGCAGCGCCGCCACCCCGCGCTGCACGCCGTACACGGTGAGCAGGGCGAACACGCCGACGAGGGTGTTGAACAGGGTGCGGGTGGCTTCGGTGTCCGAGCCGAGCAGCTTCTCGATGACAATGTTCTGGCCGTCCTCCTCCGGGACGAAACGGCCCCAGATCCAGTACGTCAGCCCGCCGATTGCCATCGCCCACCAGGTCACCGTGAACACGAACGCGATGATCGCCACGGGGAGGTTGAGGATGCCGTGGAGCAGGTCGAGCCAGCTCTGGCCCTGGCGCAGCGGGTTGGTCAGGCGGCGGATCCAGCCGGCGCCCTCGGGTGCGGGCTGGTAGCGGGGGCGGGGCACCGGGCGGTCGTACAGCTTCTGCAGGCGCAGCCGCTCGATGTCGGCGAACCCGCGCGCGACCACCAGCGCGGCGCCGAGCACGGCGACCCCGATGAAGAAGGTCACCAGGGTGCCGACGCCCGCGGCGAACAGCGCGACGCACAGCGCGAAGGAGACGACCGCGAGCGGCAGGCCCAGCAGGTTGTACGCGGCGTCGCGCCCGAGGCGGCGAAGGATCGTCATGTCAGATGACGTTATGCGCCCGGCCTGCCGGTTCCCATCCCGCTGCCCGCCGAGGTGATGGTAGGGACAACCCCACCATGCGGACGCGGCCGAAACCCGCACGACATCGGATCGCGTTGCGGACATCATGGGGCGATGGGTGCGGATCAGGTAGAGGTGCTGTTCATCGGTGGTCGCTCGGGCGTCGGCAAGTCGACCGTCGCCGCGGAGGTGTGCGTACAGCTGGAGGCGGCCGGGATCGCCCATGCGCAACTGGAGGGCGACTTCCTCGGGCAGGTCTTCCCACCGCCGCTCAGTGACCCGGACCGGTCCCGGATCGTGCTGGACAACCTCGCCGCGGTCTGGCGCAACTTCGCCGCGCTCGGCTACCGGCGGCTGGTCTACACCAACACCGTGAGCGTGCTGTACGCCGACGAGCTCGCCGAGGCGCTGGACGCGCCGGTGAAGATCGTGCGGGTGCTGCTCACCGCCTCGGACGAGGTCGCCAACGAGCGGCTGGCCGGGCGCGAGCTGGGCAGCGGATACGACGTGCACGTCGCCCGCAGCGCCCGCGCCGCCGCACGGCTGGACCGCGACGTCCCGGCCGACGTGGTGCGGATCGGCACCGACGGCCGGTCGGTGACCGACATCGCCGCCGACGTGGTCGCCGCGACGGGCTGGTCGGCGCAGGCAACGGGTGACGGCCTCGATCGCGAAGCCGCCCGCCCGAGACGGCGGATGTCGTTCGACAGCGCCGCGACCACCTACCAGCGGGGCCGGCCGCCGTACCCGGATGCGGTGTTCGAGCTGCTGGCCGACCGCTGCGGGCTGCGGCCGGGCGCCCGGGTCCTGGAAATCGGCGCGGGCACCGGGCTGGCCACCGGGCCGCTGCTGGCCGCCGGTGCGCACGTGACCGCGGTCGAGCCCGGCGCGAACCTCGCCGAGGTCCTCGTCGCCGCGCACGGGTGCGACCGGCTCGAGGTCGCCGTCGCCGACTTCGAGACCGCCGACCTGTCCGGCGGGTACGACCTGGCGGTCGCGGCCATGGCTCTGCACTGGCTCGACCCGGCGACCTCGACGGCGAAGATCGGCGGACTGGTCCGGCCGGGCGGGTGGCTGGCCGCCTGGTGGACCGAGTTCGGCGACCGCGACCGGCCGACCGAGTTCCGCGACCGGCTCGACGAGGTGTACCGCGACCTGCTGCCCGGCGAACCCGGCTACCGGCAGAGCCGCTCGTACGTGCTCGACACCGACCGGTGGCGGCGCCAGCTGACCGGGGGCGGCTGGTTCGGCGACGTGGCCGTGGAGGTCCTGACCTGGCAGCAGACGCTGACCCCGGCCACGGCACGCGACCTGTGGTCGACGTTCCCGAACATCGCCGAACTCGCCCCGGACGACCGCGAGCAGTTCCTGTCCCGGCTCGCCGCGATCATCGACGACCTGGGTGGGCAGGTCGACGACCCGCGGCTGACTGTCGTCTACACCGCCGCCCGCACCTCCAGGTGATCGCCCGGCATCGGCTGACGACTCCGCCCGCCGGTCGCGCCGTACACACGCCTACTCCGCGTGCACGCCCCACTGTCCGCGGTGGATGACGTCGGCCGTGCCGCGGCGGCGGTCGGCGACGTGCGCGCCCTGGGCCGGGGTGTCCGGGGCACGGTAGCCGATGCAGATGCCGCCGATCGGCACGTACTCGGCGGGGATGCCGAACTCGGCGCGCAGCGCGTCGGTGTGCTTCGGGACCTCGACGACCGCGTCGAAGTCGGGGCCCTGCTGCGGCATGATGCCGAAGAAGCAGGCGCTGAGCCCCTCGTCCACGGCGGACAGCAGCATCATCAGCGAGGCCATCCCGGTGTCGATGTGCCAGTAGGGCACCGGCCAGCGGGCTTCGGCCTGGTCCTCCCAGCCCTTGTCCGCCTGGGCATACCGGGCCAGGTAGGCGGCCTTGTGGGCCAGCGGGATCACCACGAGCGGCGCGAGCTGCATCGTCGGGGTCTGCGCCATCCGGGTCGGCACGAACGGCCAGAAACGCGCCCGGTCGGCCGCTTCGGTCAGCGCCAGGAAGGCCCAGCCCTGCGAGAACCCGGCCGAGGGCGCGCGCAGCGCGCTGGCGAGGATGCGCTCGACGGTCTCGGGGGCGATCGGCTGGTCCGTGTAGTGGCGGACCATCCTCCGGCGGCGGATCACGTCTTTGAATTCCATGGGCCGGATTGTGCCACGCGACCTGCGGCGTCGTCCGTACCATGATCACCGGGGACGGTTGCGGGGCCGGCGCGTCGGTAGGCTGCTGCGCGATGGTGTCGAGCAGTCGGGAGTGGTCGTGGTTGACGAGACGGATCTGGTGTTCCTGCGGCGCTGCGTCGAGCTGGCGGAGCTGGCGCTGGCGGTCGGCGACGAACCGTTCGGGTCGGTGCTGGTCGACGAAGACGGCGAGGTGCTGTTCGAGGACCACAACCACGTCGCCTCCGGCGACGAGACCCGGCACCCGGAGTTCGAGATCGCCCGATGGGCCGCCGAGCACCTGACGCCTCGGCAGCGGGCTGCCGCGACCGTGTACACCTCCGGGGAGCACTGCCCGATGTGCGCGGCGGCGCATGCCTGGGTCGGGCTGGGGCGCATCGTGTACGCCGCCTCGTCGGCGCAGCTGACCGCGTGGCGGCAGGAGATGGGCCTGGCCCCGGGACCGGTGCTGCCACTGCCGATCCAGCACGTCGCGCCCGGCGTGCCGGTCGACGGCCCGGCCCTCGAACTCGCCGACACGGTCCGCGATCTGCACCGACGGCAGCACGGAGCCGCCTGAGCGTTGGGAAGGGCACCTTGCACAACGCATGCGTTGTGCAAGGTGCCCTTCCTTTCAACGGTGGGAGGCGATGGTGTGGGGGACGAAGGAGGCGGTGTTGCGGGTGATGAGGCCGGCGGTGCCGGTGCCTTCGCGGATGCCCATGCCGGCCGGTTCGCCGTCGATCATCCAGACGCCGAGGACCGGGTGGTACGGGCCGCCGGGGCCGTCGAACGTCGGCAGCTCGGCGAGGCCCTGGACGATCATGCCGGTGTCGCCGTAGTCGCCGCCGGTGGCGGCCAGGACCGCGCCGTCGCGGACGAGTTCGACGTTCGCGCCCTCGCGGGACCAGATCGGCTTGCGGGCGTAGCTGGTCAGGTCGGCGGGGCGCTGGTCGGCGAAGTAGGCCGGGAGCAACAGGTCGCGGTGGGCCGGGTCGTCGCGGTGCAGCTCCCACAGGACCGGGAGCAGTGCCTTGTTGGACCAGAGGGCGGCGGTCCACGGGGGTTCGATCCAGACGGTGCCACGTTTGGTGGGGTCGGCCATGTTGGCGAAGATGGGGCGGCCGCCCTCCTCGTGCCACAGCCACTCCCACGGGTACAGCAGGAAGATGACGTCGATCGGCGTCGCGGGCGCGCCCTTGCTGGGCTCGTACACGATGCGGCCGTCGGCCATGTCGACGCCGATCTGCGCCACCTCGATCAGCTCGACCGGGTAGCCGGCCTGCCGGGCCGTCTCGGCGAGGTAGCCGGCGTTCATGGCGTCCTCGCCGGAGGCCTCGGTGCCGTCGTAGGCGAAGTACACCGTGGGGCGCTGCGGCAGCCAGGGGCGGGCGGCGACGAGTTCGCCCAGGTTGCGCCGCCAGGCCTCGATGAGGCGCTCGTGCATGCTGGTCCACTGCCGGTCGAAGTGGTGGGTGTGGCCGGTGTCCTCCAGCCACCGCCACTGCACCACCGCCGCCTCCAGCAGCGACGTCGGCGTCTGCGCGTTGTATTCGAGCAGCTTCGGGGTGGTGCCGCGGCCGCCGTACCAGATGTCGAAGCGGCCGTAGACGCTCGGCGAGAAGTCGGGGCTCTGCCGGGTGTGCGCGTGCGTGCCGAACAGGTCCTTGTCGCCGTGCGCCCAGGTCTGCGGGCTGTTGTCGTACCAGGTGCGGATGACCTGCTCGTGCACGTACTCGGGCACCCCGGTGCGGCTGAGCAGGCAGGTGGCCGGGGTGCACACCGAGGTCAGGTAGGCCTCGCGGCGCACCTGCGGGTCGGTGCGCGGGCAGCGCTCGACGATGTGGTCGCCGGCGGCCACGCACATGCGGTGCAGGGTCGCGGCGGACTGCTCCAGCAGCAGGATCTCGTCGAGGTCGAAGTCGTAGAACGGGCCCTCACGCCAGTACGACACGGCGGAGCCGTCCTCGGCCACGGTGTCGTTGAACACCAGGCCCAGCGAGCGGTTGGTCTCCGCCCAGCCGGGCCTGGGTGCTTCATGATTGACGCGACGCACCGCTCAGCTGCCCACGGTGGTGCCGGAGCCGGTGCCGCCGACGATGCCGGAGCGCACGGTGCTGCCGTTGGTGACCCGCGACGGCAGGCCCCACTGGCTGCGGGTCGCGGTGTCGCCGGCGCTGAACATGTCGCCGCCGGTGGGCACCCGGTCGCCGATGCGCAGGGTGCGCGGGTACGCGGTGGAGTAGGCGAGGTAGTACGGCCAGTCGGTGCCGTACGCCTGGTCGCCGTCGCACTGGATCGGGTCGACGACGACCTCGTACTCGTCGACGCAGTAGAAGACGTAGGCGTCCTCGTAGACGGGCTGCACGACGACCGGCGCGGCGGTGGTGCGGACCGGCGACGGCTTGGCCACCGGCGTCGGGCTCAGCGTGGTCACCGGCGTCGGCGAGGGCACGACCACGGGTTGGGGCACGTACGACGGCTGCTGGTAGTCGATCGCGCTGGGCTGGTACACCGGGTCGTCCGGGGCGCTCGATCCGAACCCGCAGGCGACCGAGCCGCTCGCCAGTCCCAGGAACGCCGCGCTCAGTGCCACGCTGCGCGATCTCAGCCGTACGCCCTCTGCCATTGTCTGCTCTCCCCGTGTGCCGGATGTGGGCCATCACTGTGACAGGGGCCCGCAAGCCGATCAAGGGTGATCTAGGGTGGGCCGAATGGACGACAACCCTGTACAGCTGGCCGTGGTGATGCTCGTGAACCGGGCGGGCGAGCTGCTGCTGCAGTTGCGCGACGAGCACGCCCCGAACTTCCCGAACATGTGGGCGCTGCCGGGCGGGCACATCGAGCCCGGCGAGACGCCGGAGCAGGCCGCGCCGCGCGAACTGATGGAGGAGGCGTCGCTGCGCCCCGACTCCCCGCTGCGGCTGTTCCTGGTGCAGCCGGTGCCCGAACACCACCGGGTGAAGCACTACTTCTACGGGATGACCTCCGCGGTGCAGGACGACGTGGTGCTCGGCGAAGGCGCGGCGATGGTGTTCACCCCGGCCGAGCAGGTGTTCGAGGGGCGCGAGTTCACGCCGGGCACGGCCCTGGCGATCACCGAGTTCCTGGCCTCCGCCGAGTACGCGCAGCTGCGGGAGCGGGCATGACGGGCAACCGGTTGCTGTACCTGGTCCGCCACGGCGAGGCGGACACGCTCGGCGAGCTGACCGAGGCCGGGCTGGAGCAGGCCCGGCTTACCGGCGAGCGGCTGGCGTCGGTGCCGTTCGCGTCGGTGCAGCACAGCCCGGTGCGGCGGGCCGCGCACACGGCCGCGCTGATCACCGCGCACCTGCCGGGGGTGCCGGTCGAACAGTCCCCGCTGGCCGGCGACTACGTGCCGTACCTGCCGCCCGACGACGAGCTGCCCGCCTTCGCCAAGGGTTTCCTGGACGGCTACTCCCCCGCCGAGATCGCCGAGGGCGCGGCCCTGATCGAGGCCGCGCAAGCGCGTTACACCGCGGTCGCCGAGACCGACACGCACGAGTTGGTGGTGACGCACAACTTCCTGATCGGCTGGCTGGTGCGGCACGCCCTGGACGCCCCGCCCGCCCGCTGGATCGGCATCAACCAGGCCAACTGCGGGATCACGGTGCTGCTCTACCGGGCCGGGCGGCCGCCGTCGCTGGTGTCGTTCAACGACTTGGCGCACCTGCCCGACCGCCTGCGCTGGACCGGGTTCCCGCCGGCGCTGCACGTCTGATCATGGACGTGGGGCTGGTGTTGGATCCATGACAACCACTAACCTGCCCCGAAGCGGACAAGCCGTGGCGGGAGAGGGTCTGGCGGATCGTCGTGTACTCCATCCACTTCACCTCACGCGACCTCATGCAGACGCGGATCGTCACGGCCCCGGACCCGCTGTGGGAGATCACCCTCAGCTCCCACCTGCTGGGTCGGCGCAACGAGGATCCGCTGCTGCTGGGTTGGCACCGGGCCGCGCAGCAGTCGCTGCGGGCCGGCTCCGGCCTGCGCGAGCGCGCCGGCCTGTTCCTCGGCGTCAACCTGTCGCACGGCGACTTCCCGGACTTCCTCACCCCGCGCACGCGCGACGGCGGTGTCGACGACGGGCTGGAGGCCGTCGGCAGCACCTGCCGGCGCCAGCTGCGCCGCGACGTGGCGGTCGTCGCCGCCGGCCACGGAACGCTGCCCGCCGCCGCCCAGGACCTCGGCGCGGGTCGCGCGGCGGCGCTGCGCGAGCTGACCGCCGGCATGCGCGAGTACTTCGAGGCCGTGGTCCAGCCGCAGTGGAGCTGGGTGACCGCCTCCTTCGCCGCCGACCACGCCGCGCGCAGCCGCGCCGTCGCCGCCGGCGGCCCGGGCGCGCTGCTGAACTCGCTGCACCCGTCGGTGAGTTTCGAGGACGGCGTGCTGCGGATCGCGGACTACCCGCGGGACCGGCACCTGCACCTGGGCGGCCGCGGACTGGTGCTGGTGCCGTCCTTCTTCAAGCGGGCCACCCGGCCGATCACCCTGCTCGACGACGACCTGCCGCCGGTGCTGGTGTACCAGGTGGACCGCGGCACCGGGCTGGTCGCGGCCCGGCAGCACGCGGCGCTGTCGGCGCTGGTCGGCCGCACCCGGGCGGCGATCCTCGAACTGTGCGCGGAGGGCGGCTCGACCAGCTCCATCGCCGCGCGGCTGAAGCAGTCGCCGAGCACCGCCAGCGAGCACCTGGCCGTGCTGCGCCAGGCCGGGCTGGTGTACAGCGAGCGGCGGCGCAGCAGCGTCGAGCACAGGCTCGCGCCGCTCGGCATGGCGCTGCTGGAGGGGCGGCCCAGCAGTCCCGACCAGTGACGGGAACCTAGGCCTGGCGCGGGCGGGCGAACAGGAGCGCCAGCAGCACCGGGAACTCCAGGTACGTGTGGTAGCTGGCCAGGGCCTGGTAGAGGGTGCGGCCCTGGCCGTAGTCGACCAGGAACAGCGCGCCGAGCACGAGCGCCGCGGCCGCGCCCAGCGCCCACGGCCGCCACCCGGCCAGCCACGGCACGCGCTGCTCGAACTCCGCCGCGGCGTCGGGGGCGAACCGGGGCAGGAAGCCCAGCCACACCACGTAGTGCATGGCCTGCAGGAACGCGAACACGGCCAGGAAGCGCAGCCCGGCGGTGAGGCCGGGCGGGCTGACCGGGGCGGCGATCGACTCCGGGGTGCCCGCGAACGCCACGACGGCGGCCGACCCGTCCGCCAGCAGCGGGTCGAACACCCCGGCCAGCAGCAGCGCGGGCACCAGCAGCACCCAGCCGAGCTGGGCGGCGCGGAACAGCGTCCGCTCGCGCCCCGCCAGCCGCCGCGACCACTCCCACAGGAAGAACAGCGGCACCACGTTGTGCAGGTGGGCCAGCACCACGAAGTGGTACGCGGGCCAGGTCAGCGACACCGCCGCCGCCCCGGCCAGGCCCAGTCCCGCCGGGACGAGCCACCGGCGCGGCACCGCGTGCCACACGCCGGTGGCCAGCACGCCGTAGCAGAGCACGACCTCGGGGATGCGCAGTCCCAGCACGCGGCAGAACACGATCGCGCTGACCAGCGCCAGCGCCGTCCACAGCAGCCGTCCGGTGAGGATGTGCGCGAACCGGCCCGCGACGTAGCGCAGCTCCAGCACGTTGTGCAGCACCCCGAACGCGATCAGCCCGAGGACGGTGGTCGCCAGCGGGGCGCGCAGCGCGGCGGCCAGCGCCACGGCCGCGCAGGCGGCGAACCCGAGCGCGAGGGCGGCGGCGCGCGGCGGCGCGGGGGTGCGCGGGGCGGGCAGGGTGGCTACCGTCATGCGATGCTCCGATACCCGGCCGCGCTCGCGCTGACGCTGGCCGTCGAGATCCCCGTGTACGTGGCCGCGCTGCGCTGGGGCTGGGCGGTGTCCTGGCGGCGGGCGGCGCTGTGCGCGCTGGGCGTGAACCTGGCGACGCACCCGCTGCTGTGGTGGCTGCTCGCGCCGTGGACCGGGCTTTCCGCGTACCCCCTGGTCGTGGTCTTCGCGGAGGCCGTCGTGTGCGGCGCGGAGGCGATGCTGCTGGCCTGGTGGCTGCGGCGGCGTGATCGGCTGCTGGCGGTGCTCGCGATCGCCGCGAACGCCGCCTCGGTGCTCGCCGGGCTCATTTACGCGAGCGCTTGACCAGCACGACGACCAGGACGACCGCGGCCGCGGCGAACAGCAGGCAGACGCAGACCGCGGCCAGGCCGAGGCCCGCGTAATCGGGCTGGGGGGCGACATCGGCGAGAATTGCTGGCATCGGTCCAGTATCGCGATCACAGCGAGGGAGTCCACCGGCCGAACGTGGCGTCCACGATGGCCGGTCGCCGCGACATCCCCAGCGGGCCGCCCCGCGTCCGGGTGGATCATGTGGTCAGATGAGCCATGGGAGACGGCTGGCACGAGGTGGCGGGCGACGAGGCGGACTGGCTGGCGCAGCTGCGGCCGGACGGCGAGCTGACCGGCTACGATCCCGGCGGGCGGCCCGACGCGGTCTGGATCCTGCACGCGATGTACGAGTGGGAGTCCGGCGCGACCCGCACCACCCACCAGGACCTGCGCCGCAGCCTGCTGGACGCGCACCTGGTCGAGCCGGAGCTGATCGGCGGGATCAACCTCGACGAGTGGGGCGTCGTCGACACCGGCGGGGCGATCGGGCGCTCGCAGCACCCGGGGCCGGGCTGGCGGCGGCTGCGCTGGGCGGAGCTGGCCGGGCGCACCGACGAGCCGGTGGTCCCGCCCGGCAGCGCGCCGGACTTCCGCAGCCTGCCCGGCTCCCATCCGGACGGCAGCTGGCCCGCCAGCATCGAACCGCCCGGCGAGGGCTCGCTGGACCGGGAGGGCTGGTCTCGCCTGGTCGACCTGCTGACGGCCTGGTCCGGTCCGGACACCCCGTGCTTCGCGTACATCGCCCGGGGCGCGGCGCCCGACGAGCAGGCACACGTGCTGGCCGGACCGCTCGGCGAGGCCAAGGCGCTCTACGACGACGAGCGCGGCAGCGGCTCCCCGGCGAACCTGTGGCCCGCCGACCGCTCCTGGGTGACCTGGTCGGACTGGGACCTGTGGGGCACCAAGGTCGCCGGCCCACCCGCCTTGATCGAGTCCCTGCTCGCCGACCCGGAACTCGAGACCCTCCGCCTCCCCTGGTGCTGACCCGGCGCGCCAAGCCGGCCCTCGGACCCCGGATGTCGCGGTCGCGGCTCCGGCCGCAGACTCTTTGCCATGCACGAAGCAGGACTTCCCGCAGTGCCGACGTTCGATGAGTTGAGCAGCTGGGCTGGGCCGCAACGCGTCGTCCGGGCGACCATCGGCGGGCTGGCGTCCTGGCGGCTGCCGGCGGAGCAGCTGAACGCGCTCGTCTCATCCGGGGTCCCCGTCCTGGACTGGATCGTCGAGGACGTCGTGTTCCAGCGGGAGCAGCGCTGGTACCGGCTGGCCCAGACGTCACCCGACACGTCGGCGTGGTTCTTCACCGCTGAGCCCGACACCGGACGCGTCTTCCAGCGCAACGACGGAGACGATGAGGTTCGGTTGGTCAACTCCTCGGTCAACCACTGGTTGTGTTCGCTGCACTGGCTGGGTTTGCTGCTGGCGACGTCGCATGCGGTCGCGCACTGGGATGAGTCGGGAGAGCTCGAAGAGGCCGCGCAGGGCGAGATGGCGCAGCTGCGTGATCGGATCGGACGGCTCGACCCGCCCGCCGTCGCCGGTGGGCGCCATGACCGGCTGTTCTGGCCGGCGGTGCTGGACCGATGGCTGTACTAAGACAAGCCGACGGAAGGCATCGGTGCCGGGCGTTACATCTATTTTGATGTGATCACATCTAAATAGATGTAACGCCCGGCGAGTAACCGTCAGCCTTCGGTGACGTCGATCGCGGCGGCGGGGCAGTTGTAGGCGGCCTCGCGAACCGCGTCGTGCTCGGACTCGGGCGGTTCGGCCTGGCGCAGGACGACCAGGCCGTCGGCGTCGTCCTGGTCGAAGACCTCGGGCGCGGTGCGTACGCAGTTGCCCGAGCCGCAGCACGCGTCCCGGTCGACGGCGACCCGCAGCCGTGCGCTCACCACGTCACCGGCAGCCGCTGCACGCCGAACACGACCGCGTCGCGGTAGCGCACGTCGTCGGCGTCCACGGCCAGGGCCAGGCCGGGCAGGCGGGTGATCAGCTCGGACAGGGCGATGCGCAGCTCGGCGCGGGCCAGCGGCTGGCCGATGCACTGGTGGATGCCGAACCCGAACGCCATGTGCTGGTGCGAGCCGCGCTCCAGGTCGAACTCCGCGCCGTCGGGGAACACGTCGGTGTCGCGGTTGGCGGCCGACAGCAGCGCGATCACACCCTCCCCGGCGGCGATGCGGTGCCCGCCGACCTCGGTGTCGGTGACCGCGACCCGGGTCAGCCCGGTGCGCACGATGGTCAGGTAGCGCAGCAGCTCCTCGACGGTGTCGTCGATCAGTTCGGGGCGCTCGCGCAGCCGGCGCAGCTGTGCGGGGTGCTCCAGCAGCACCAGCGTGCTCAGGCCGATCATGTTCGAGGTGGTCTCGTGCCCGGCGATGAGCAGCAGCACGGACAGCCCGACCAACTCCTCCTCGGTCATCTCGCCGGTGGCGACGCGTTCGGCGGCCAGCCGGCTGATCAGGTCCTCGCCCGGCTCGCCGCGGCGGGCCGCGATCAGCCGGGTCAGGTAGTCGCGCAGTTCCTCGATGGCGTCGCGGGCCTGCTCCGGAGTGCTGGACCAGGCCAGCAGGATGCGGCTGCGCTCCTGGAAGTAGTCGTGGTCGGTGTACGGGACGCCGAGCAGGTGGCAGATCACCATCGACGGGACCGGCAGCGCGAAGTGCTCGACCAGGTCGGCGGGCTGCCCGGCGGCACGCATCTCGTCCAAGGCGTCGACGACGGTCTGCCGGATCAGCGGTTCCAGCGTCCGGATGTGCTTGATCATGAACTCGGGGGTGAGCATCCGGCGGAACTTCGTGTGCTCGGGCGGGTCCATGCGGATCAGCGAGCCGTCGGGGCGGCGCGGCATGTCCTCGGGGATGGGCCGGATCAGCGGGAACCCGGGCCGGGTGAAGTCGCTGGAGAAGTCCGGGCTGCGCAGCAGCTCGCGCAGGTGCTCGTGCCGGGTGAACAGCCAGGCCTGCTGGCCGGTGGGCAGCCGCACCCGGCCCACGCCGTCCGGGCCGAGGTCCGGCAGCAGCGGGTCGAGTCCGGAGTTGCCGAACGGGTATGTCAGGACGTTCGTGGCCAGCGTGTCGGACATGTGAGACTCCCCCGTCGAACCCCCAGGACCCCTCCAAGTTACTAGCATTTGCCCGTTTTGGCGGAGTTCTGGCCGACCGGCCGGCTGGTCAGGGAACGACCACCACCGGCCAGCGGCCCTGCTTGACCAGCCGGGTCGCGACCGAGCCGACGAACCGGTGCCCCGCCTGCGCGGACGCCCCGACGACCAGCATGTCCGCCTTCAGCTCGTCGGCCGCGGCGCGCAGTTCCGCGTACGGATCACCGCGGCGCACCGTGAACGTGATGGGCAGGCCCATCTCCTCGGCGGCCTGGCGCACCTGGGCGCGCAGCTCGTCGGCCAGCTCCTCGGCGGTCTGCACCGCCGCCGCCGCGGCCTGGCCGTAGATCGAGGCGACGAGTCCGGCCGACTCCCCCACGAACACCACGACCAGGCGGCTGCGCTGGCGGCGGGCCAGGCCCGCGGCGTACGCGGCGGCCCGCTCCGACGGCGGGCTGCCGTCCACGCCCACCATGATCACTCGCGGGCCGTCGGTGCCTCGCTCGAAAGCGCACGGGGCGGCCGCCGGACCGTAGTGCTCGGTGCGCTGCTGCGGCAGGTCCACGATTCGGCCGCCCTGCTCAGGCCCGGCCCAGCGCCGGAGCCGACTCGCCGAGCCCGCCCGCCGACGCCTGCGAGCGCACGGGGGCGTCGGCGTGTGACGGCCACGGGGTGGACGGCGCGTACGCGAACGCGGGTGCCTGCACACGGGCGTCGGCGTGCGACGGCGCAGCGTAGGCCGGTGCCGGTGCCGGTGCCGGTGCCGGTGCCGGGGCCGGGGCGTAGGCGGGGGCCGGGGCGTGGGAGCGGGCGTCGGCGTGCGACGGGACCGGGGCCGCCGGCGCGGGGGCGACGGGTTCGGGTGCCGGGGCCGGGGCGCCGGAGCGCAGCACGATGTCGGGCAGCAGCAGTGCGGCGATGACGCCGACCGCGCCGATGGCCGCGGAGATGAGGAAGATGTGGCCGGTGGCGTCGCCGTACGCCTCGCGGACGATGGTCTGGGCCATCGGCGGCAGCGTCTTGAGGTTCAGCGAGCCGCCGCCCGAGCCCGCGGGCAGCCCCGCCGCGGCCAGGTGGTCGGCGATGATCGACTGGACCCGGTTGGCCAGCACCGCGCCGAGCACCGAGACGCCGATGGTGCCGCCGAGCGAGCGGAAGAAGGTCACCGAGCCGGTGGCCGCGCCGAGGTCCTTCATGGCGGCGGTGTTCTGCACCGCGAGGACCAGGTTCTGCATGGTCATGCCGACGCCGAGGCCGACGAGCAGCATGCCCACGCTGATCACGGTCAGCGGCGTGTCATGGTCGATGAACGACAGCCCGAGGAAGCCCGCGACCAGCACGATCGCGCCGGTGACGATGTACGGCTTGACCTTGCCGGACTTGGTGACCATGCGGCCGGTGACGGTCGAGGAGACCAGCACGCCGAACATCAGCGGCATGGTGAGCAGGCCGGCCTCGGTCGGGGTGTAGCCGCGGCCGATCTGGAAGTACTGGCCGAGGAACACCGAGCCGCCGAACATGGCCATGCCGACCGCGAGGCTGGCGACGATCGACAGCGCGGGGACGCGCTTGCTGATCACGGTGATCGGCACGACCGGGCTCTCCGCCCGCAGTTCCACCCACACCGCCGCGGCCAGCACCAGCAGCGCCGCGCCGACCATGGCGAAGGTCTGCCAGGACAGCCAGTCGAACGAGTTGCCGACGAACGACACCCAGACCAGCAGCGTGCTCACGCCGATGGCGATCAGGGCCGCGCCCAGGTAGTCGATCTTCGCCTTGACCCGGTGTCCGTGCGGCAGGTCCAGGGTCAGCCACAGCAGCGCGAAGGCGATCGCGGCGATCGGCACGCCGATGAAGAAGCACCAGCGCCAGCCCAGCCACGAGGTGTCCACGATCAGGCCGCCGAGCAGCGGACCGGCCAGCGTGGCGACGGCCATCACGCCGCCGAGGTAGCCGTTGTACCGGCCGCGCTCGCGGGGCGGGATCATCGCCGCGATCACGATCTGGACCAGGGCCTGCAGGCCGCCGACGCCGATGCCCTGCACCGCGCGGGCCGCGATGACCTGGCTGGTGTCCTGGGCGAACCCGCTGAGCAGCGAGCCGATCACGAAGATCACGATGGCGATCTGGACCAGGAGTTTCTTGCTGAACATGTCCGCCAGGCGCCCCCAGACCGGGGTGGTCGCGGTGGCGGCGAGCAGGGTCGCGGTGACGACCCAGGTGTACTGCGTCTGGGTGCCGTTCAGTTCGCCGACGATACGGGGCAGCGCGGTGGACACGATGGTCGAACTGATCATGGCGACGAACAGCACGAGCAGCAGCCCGCTCAGGGACTCCAGGATCTCGCGGTGGCCCATGCGCAGGTGGCGGGGGATGTGGCCGGGGTTGCTCATGGCATCGAATATGGCACTGAATTTGCACAGTGTGCAAAGTTTCCCGATGTGCATTTCGCCACGCCGACCGGTATCGTCTCCTGCTCGTGGAGCCGACGAGCGAGCCGACGCCGACCCTGCGCGAACGCAAGAAGGAAGCGACCAGGCAGGCCCTGCACGAAGCCGTGCTGCGCCTGGCCGTCGAACGCGGCCTGGACGCGGTGACCGTGGACGCCATCGCCGACGAGGCCAACGTGTCCCGGCGCACCTTCTCCAACTACTTCGCCAACAAGGAGGACGCCCTCCTGTACGGCGACCGGATGCGCGTCAACGCGCTGCTGGAGCTGCTGCGCGCCCGCCCCGCCGGGGAGACCCCGTGGCAGGCGCTGACCAACGCGGCGGTCACCCACTTCGAGCAGATCGGCGAGGTCGACCCGAACTGGGTCGCGCAGACCCGGCTGCTGCGCCGCCACCCGTCCCTGCTCGCCCAGCAGGCGGCCGCCCAGACCTTGCTGGAACACGAACTCGCCGCCGAGGTCGCCGCCCGCGACCCCGGCCACGCCGACGAGCCGATGCGCTCGCGCGTGCTGGCCGCCGTCTTCATGACCGCGCTGCGCACCGTGTTCGGGCTGTGGGTCGAGCAGGGTGGCGGGGCCGCCCTGCCCGTGGCCGTGCGAGCCGGGCTGGACCGCGCCGCCGAGCCGTTCGCGTAGCGGCATGCCTGCCCCGGCGGCGGCCGAACGCGCTCGGCTTTCAGCAAACTTTGCGCTGTGTGCAGCGTTACGAGTCGCTCGCCATGCGACCCGCGAGCGGTATGGTCCGTGATCGTGAAGGCACTTCGCCGACGTAGCGCGCCGAGGATCTGCCGACGCCAGGCCCGGCCCTACCGGTCCCCGCGCCGGCAGGCCGCGATACCCGGGCAGCGGACTGCGGCCCGTCGCCACCCGCGCCCGCCCGAGGAGCCATCCCCGCGCACGTCCGCGGCGCTCAGAGCGCCCGCTCCCGTCTGTCGGCGCTGGCTGCGCGGGCTGCTGCCGGTGGCCGTGGTCGTGCTGGCGCTGGTGACCGTACGCGACCAGATCCCCGGCCTCGACCAGATCAAGCCGGTCGTCGCCGACGGCGACCTCGCCTGGATCGGCGTCGCGCTGCTCGCCGAGATCCTGTCGATGTCGCTGTTCGCCCGCCAGCAGACGAACCTGCTCAAGGGCGTCGGGGTGACCGCCCGGCTGGGCGGCGCGCTGGCCCTGGCCTACACCCGCTCCGCGCTGTCGATCAGCATGCCCGCCGGCACCGCGGTGTCCGCCGGGTACGCGTACCAGCGTTTCCGCCGCTGGGGCGCGAGCCGCGAGGCGGCGACCGCCGTCATGATCATGTCGGGCGTCAGCTCGTTCGTCGCCCTCGCACTGCTGTATGTCGCGGGCTTCCTGCTCACCTTCCTCGCCTCGCCGGTGTCGACCTGGCGCGACCAGCCCGTGCTGACCCCCGCGGTGCTGGGCGTCAGCGCCGCGACGGCCGCCCTGCTGGTGCGGCACCGGGTCCGGGCGCGCGCCTCGCTGACCATCGACGGGCCGGTCGACGAGGAGGACCTCGACTTCCTGGCCACCGCCCCGGACACCGCCGACGCCGGGCGACCCGCCCGGTCCGGGCTCGTACGCACGCAGCTGCGCCGACTCGGGCAGCTGATGCGCGACGTGGCCGCGGTCGCCGAGACCATGCCGCGCCGGTACCGCACCGCCGCGCTGGGGCTGTCCGCGCTCAACTGGCTCGCCGACCTCGCCTGCCTGGTCGCCGTCGCGCAGGCCTTCCACCTGCCGCTGGACCTGCTCCAGCTCGGCACGGTCTACGTGGCGGCGCAGCTGGTCCGGCAGATTCCGATCACACCCGGCGGCATCGGCGTCATCGAGGCGACGCTGCTCGCCGCGCTGACCGCCGCGGGCGCGGAACCGGCCGCCGCCGCGGCGACCGTGCTCGGCTACCGGCTGCTGTCCTGCTGGCTGGTCATCCCCGCCGGCCTGACCACCTGGGCGTTCCTGCGCCGCGCCGACAACCGCGCGAGCACCGCCGCGGCTGCTGACCTCGTGGCGGAACCGGTTTCGGCCGTCCCGGCCCCGACACCGGTCGCGGCGACCCCGGCGGCGACGAAGGCCTGACGCGGCCGCTCACCACTGGGTCGCGGGTTGCGCCACCTCGCGACCGCCGGTGTGCACCATGGGAACGTGGTTGGCGGCCGGCTTCGGCAGCGCCTCCACGCACGCCTGAGAGCACGCGTTGACCAGCAGCGGGAGCACGTCGGAGCCGACGCCTCGTGAGATCCAGACCTGGCGTGTCTCACCGTCGGTCAGGGCTTGGTCGCACACGCTGCAGGAGAGGATCTCGTCCGCGCCCCACCGGCCCGGATCAGGCGTCGCGGGCGGTCGGCCGGTTTCGGCGAGCTTCGGAAACGACAGCCGCGTCTTGTAGTTGCCGTACACCGCCCGGGTGCTGACCGTGCTGTCGACCAGCTGCGGGCACCGGGTCAGCTCGTACGGGAACCAGTGCAGCCGGTAGGAGGTGTACGGCTCGAACACCTTCAGGTTGCGCATCAGCCCGATCTGCGGCGGGATCCGCACCAGGTTGCTGCCGTACAGCACCAGGTGTTTCACCTCGGTCAACGTGCCGATCGACGCGGGCAGGGTGACCACCTGCCGCCGTTCCTGCGCGCTCAGCTCCGCCAGCGGCGTGAACTTCTCCCGGCCGTCGGCCGCCGCCTGATTGATCAGGTCCAGCAGCCGCAGCCAGCCCGGGGCCCGCGTGTCCTGCCGGTCGCGGTGGAAGCGCTTCTCCTGCTTGGGCTGCGCCATGCACCGGCAGGTATCGCGGGCGGACTCCGGGTCGCCAGGACCGGCCGCGTCACCGAAGCGGTTCACGAACACCTGCGGCTGCTCTACGTCAGACATGGCGGCACGATAGCCCGCTCTGGCCGGTCCGGATGCCCAGCGGGGTCCGATGATCCGGTCTGTGGTCGCTGAACGTCGCTATAGCAGCGTCGGGCGTCCACAAAAACGGATCATGGTAGCGCTTCGGGTCCGCGGTCCGCCGAAGACGCGGCGGCCTCCGGTGTGGATGAGGCACGCCATGCCCAGCGGCCCAGCGCCAGCACCGTGAGCACCTCGAAGGTGGCCAGGCCGCGTTCCACGAAGCCGAGCGGGATGACATCCCACCACGGCATGCCGGTGTACGGCGTGAGCAGGTACGCGCCGATGATGACGCTGAAGAAGGCGAGCGCGGCCAGCGCGGGGATCGCGGTCAGCCAGACGCTGCGCCGCCAGCGCCGCTCCCGCCGCCACATGACGGTGACCAGCAGCGCGCCCAGGGGCAGGCTGAGGAACGCGACGAGGCTCGCCATCCGGTGGATGTGCCCGTGCAGCGACGGCCCGACCGACCAGTCGTGCTTCGGGAAGTACACCACCGCGGCCAGGCCCGCCGACCACAGCAGCAGGCCGAGCGAGGCGAACGACGCGGGCCGGATCAGCTTCGCGTACGCCAGCGCCACGAACACGGCCAGCGAACCCGCGGCGAGGATCAGCACCCCGAGGTTGAACACCCAGCCGGTCTCGTAGTAGGCGTACTCGCTGATGGTGCGGCGGATCGGGCTGATCGCGGCGGTCGGCGGCAGCACGTGCAGGGCGGACACGGCCAGCACCCCGGCGACGACGGCGGCGAACCCGGCGGCCGCGAAGGTGCGGCCGAGGGAGGCGGACGGCATGCCTCGATCATCCCGCATCGCCGGCATGCGTGGGTGTCCGCAGCGCGCGGACCGACGCACCGTCCGGTGTCGTCAGACGGAGGCGGGAGCCGGCTCTGCCGCTGCGGTCTCCGCCTGGACCACGGCCCGGCCCGATCGCCAGGCGAGCAGTCCCGCGCCGACCGCGAGCACGGCGCACACCGGCCACAGCGCGCCCGGGGCGAGCCCGTAGAGCAGTGCGCCGAGCGGGGCGGCCAGCATGGTTCCGCTGGTCGCGGCTCCGGTGTAGAGGCCCTGGTAGCGGCCGGTCAGTTCGGCCGGGGCACGGTCGAGCACGTGCGCGGTGGCGGTGGTCTTGTAGAGGATCTCCCCGGCGGTCAGCACCACCATCGCGGCGATCACCACGGCCGCGGTGGACCCGAGCCCGAACACCGCCATGCCGACCCCGACCAGCGTGTACCCCACGGCGATGATGGCCGTGGCGGGCAGCCGCCGCAGCAGCATGGTCACCGGGATCTCCAGCAGCAGGATCAGCCCGGAGCCGACGGCGAGCACGGCGGCGTACACGGTCAGCTGCTGCCCGTTGTCGCGCAGGTAGACGGGCAGGGTCGAATACAGCTGCCGGTAGACGACGTCGACCACGACGATCGCGGGCAGCAGCATCAGCAGGCCTCGGTCGGCGAGCACGCTGCGCCACAGCCCGGCGGGCGCGGCGCCGGCGGGCGCGGGTTGCCGCTCCGGTTCGGCGCGCAGCAGCGCGGCGGTGACCGCCCGGACGGCCAGGATGACCAGGCCGTCGATGACGAACAGGGCGGTGAAGTGCTCGACGGCGAGCAGTGCGCCGACCGGCGGTCCGATGACGCAGCCGGCGTTGAACGCGGCCCGGCTGATCGCCACGGCGCGCCGCCGGTCGCCGGGCGGCACCGCCAGCGCGGTGAGCGCGCCCTGCGAGGTGCCGGCGGTCGCGCCGCTGTAGCCGAGCAGGGCCGTGGACACGGCCAGCAGCGCCACCGGCGTCCACGGCACGAGCAGGGTGACGGTGCCCGCGACCGTCGAGGCGAGCAGCATGACCCGGCGGTGGCCGTACCGGTCGCCGAACCAGCCGCCGGTGAAGTTGCCGGCCAGCAGGCCGACGCCGAGCGCGCCGCTGATCAGGCCGGCCTGCTCCAGGGGCAGCTGGCGGGGCCCGGTCAGGTAGAGGAAGAGGAACGTGAAGACGAACGACCCGGCGGCGTTGACGAATCGTCCGACAGCGAGGATCCACACGACCCGGGGTATGTCACGCACGCACGCACCCTAGAGCGCGTGATCATGATCGCGCAAAGGCGTTACCGCAGCGGGTCGTGGCCCCAGTTCATCAGGGAGTACCGCCAGGGCGTCTCGGTGACGTCGCCGGACGGGCGCTGGGCGAGGTGCCGGTGCACGTATCCGACGACCTTGCGCATGTGGGCGAGGTCCGCGTCGCTGAGGTCGGCCTTCTTCGTCCGCAGCAGCCCGACGATGCGCCGCCCGGAGGCGTGCCCGGTCGACTCGCCGCCGCCTTTCTTCTGCCCGACCGCGGTGGAGTCCGCGCTGTCGAGCCACTTCTCCAGTGCGGCCGGGGTCATGTTGACCGCGTCGCCGAAGTCGCGGTAGGTCTGGTCGCGCTCGTCAGCGTTCACGGCGCAGCGCCTCCGGCTTGTGCACCGCGTCGCGGCCGGTCTTGTCGCTGGTCACGCGGTACTGCGGGTCGTCGCCCGAGGCGGCCACCTCGCGTCCGGCGGCTTCGGTGCGGTCGGTGATCTTCTCCTCGACGGTGCCGTGCACGGTCTGCCCGTGACTCCGCCAGGTCACTTTGTCGCCTTTGCGAAGTTTCTTCTGTTCCCCCATGGCCAGGTCAGTTCCCGGCCTGACGGCGGCGAAACCTCGCCGCGCTGGACGCCACCGCCTACTGTGCACGCGTTCCCTCTGCACTTTCAGGGAAGGCGCACGAAAATCGCCGTCCATTGATGCAGTTTCCCCGAAAGTGCAGTTCGGTCCTCGTCACCGCGTCCGAAGGAGATTTCATGCACATCACCGCGCATCTGGACGTCGACGTCGTCGCCGTGGAGACCGACGACCAGCTGTCGGTGCTCATCGAGCTGACCGCGCCGCCCGCCCCGGCCGCCGCCGGTCCCCGCCCGCCGCAGACGCTACAGGTGGTGCTCGACCGCAGCGGCTCGATGGACAGCGGACGCCTCGACGGCGCGAAGACGGCGCTGCTAGGGCTGATCGACCGGCTCGACCCGCAGGACAACTTCGGCCTGGTCGCCTTCGACGACCGGGTCGAGCTGACCGTCCCGGCCGGCAAGCTGACCGACAAGCTCGCGGTCAAACGGGCCGTTGCGGGCCTGCACGCCCGCGGCGGCACCGACCTGTCCGCCGGATACCTGCGCGGGCTGCAGGAGGCCAAGCGGGTCGCCGGAGAGGGTGGAGCACGGCTGCTGCTGGTGTCGGACGGGCACGCCAACGCGGGCGTCACCGACCCCGAGGCGCTCGGCGGGGTGGCCGCCAAGGCGTACGCGGACAGGGTCACCTCGTCCACGCTCGGGTTCGGACTCGGCTACGACGAGCGGCTGATGTCGGCGATTGCCCGGGGCGGGATGGGCAACGAGCTGTTCGCCGAGGAGGCCGACACCGCCTCCGCACAGATCGCCGGGGAGGTCGACGGCCTGCTGTCGCAGACCGCGCAGGCCGCGTCACTGCAGATCACGCTGTCGCCCGAGGTCCGGGCGGTGCAGATCCTCAACGACCTGCCGGTGACGGCGACGGGCAAGACCATGCTGGCCGAGCTGGGCGCGTTCTACGCCGACGAGACCCGCAAGCTGCTGCTGGTGTTCGACGTCCCGGCGATCGCGGCGCTCGGCCTGGCGCAGGTCGCGACGTGCGAGTTCACCTGGGTGGAGCTGCCGAGCCTGACCCAGCACACGGTGACGGTGCCGCTGCACGTCAACGTGGTGCCCGGCGACCAGGCCGCGGGCCGAGTGCCCGACCCGGTCGTCCGCACCGAGCTGGTTTACCTGCAGGTTCAGAAGATCAAGCGCCGCGCCTCGGCGCACCTGAGCGCCAGCTCGGTCCGCCGGGCGCTCGACGAGATCCGCCAGGCGCAGCGCGCGGTCGACGACGTGCTGAAAGACGCCCCCGATTTCCTGCGCGCCGACCTGGACGAGGAGGCGTCGTCGCTGAGGTATCTGGCCGAGCAGACCGAGCAGGGCATGATCGCGCGGGCCGCGAAGTACTCGTCGTCGGACTCGTCGTACAAGTCCCGCAGCCGCGGCAGGAATCTGCCGCCGACCACGGGCGGCCCGGCGAACGAGCCGAAGTCAAGTGGCGACACGTCCGGCGGGCCGCAGGCCCCGCGCAACCACTGACCCCCGCGTCGGCGCACGCGCCAGGAGGCGATGACCGGGCGGCCCGGGTCCGGACAGGACCCGGGCCGCCGGTGTCCGACCACGACTGCTCCGCGGGGCCTACTCGGTGCCCCAGGTGAGCACCAGCCAGGCGTCTTCGAGGCGGGTGTCGTCGAAGTGCCAGGTGAACGCGCCCAGCGCGGCGGGCGGGGTCACCGCGTCGGGCAGCCTGCCCCAGAGCACTCCGGGCGGGGCGCCGTCGGCGGACAGCGCGAGCACCGGCTGCGTGCCCGCCGCGTCGGCGGTGACGGTGACCGTGGTGGCCGCGCCCGGCTGGGCGTACACCTCGATCCGGCGCAGCACCGCGCTGCCGGTGTCGGCCCAGAACGGGTAGTGCTCGGGCCGCAGGGTGACCGTGAACGGGGTGCGGGCCGCCGCGGGCGCGGAGCGGAACTTCGCCCACGCCGTCGGGAAGTCCTGGCGCAGCGACAACAGCCGCACGTTGCCGACCGCGCCCGCCGCGGCGATGCGTTCGGCCAGGGCCGTCTCGGCCGCCTGGCGCAGCGGCAGGCCGCCGTCGCGGGCGGTCATCCGCAGGTGCAGGATCACGTCCGGGATGGCCAGGTAGTCGTGCTGGCGCAGCTTCGGCAGCTCGATGCGCCAGGTGCCGATCGCGCCCTGGCCTTCGAACGGGCCGAGGCGCTCATCGCGGCCGTTCGGGCCGTCGAAGGTCCCCCAGTCGCCGACCGCGTTGCTGGTCGCGATCGAC
This sequence comes from Catellatospora aurea, assembly GCF_042663325.1. Lineage (NCBI taxonomy): Bacteria > Bacillati > Actinomycetota > Actinomycetes > Micromonosporales > Micromonosporaceae > Catellatospora > Catellatospora aurea. The sequence goes on along the minus strand of NZ_JBHTAC010000002.1, from coordinate 190,629 downwards.
TCGACGCGGCCGTAGCTGTCGCGGAAGCGCTCGGTGTCCTCGCCGTCGCGCTCGTACGCGCCGTCGGCCAGCTGCGGGGTGACCCGGATGCTGCTGTGCAGCAGGGTAAGGGTGCAGGCGACGGTGGTCTGCGGCCCGGCGGTGGCCGGCATGCTCACCCCGACGGCGCGCAGCCGCCGGAAGTAGTGCCCGGGATAGTCCTGGTCGAACAGGTCCTCGGTCAGGATGACCTCGCAGAACCCGTACGTGCGCAACCGCATGAGCGCCCCGGGGTCGAGCTGGCGCAGGCTGACGTTCTTGGTCAGCTCCAGCTCGCGCCGGTTCAGGTCGTGGTAGGCGTGCTCCATGCGCTTGACGTCCAGCAGCAGCCGCTCCCCCGCCAGCAGCCCCTCCTTGCCGGTGGCGTAGCCGGGCTGCACGAACGACTGCCCGGGGTCGCCGAGTTCGTACTGCAGCGCCCGTTCGGCCTTGCGGGCCACCTCGACGGCCAGGCTCAGCCCGGAGTTGTACAGGGCCCGGATCTCCCGGCGCAGCCAGGTGTACAGGGCGGCGGTGCTGGTCTTGGTCGCGCCGTCCACCTTCTCCCCGGCCAGGAACTGCTCGATCTGCTCGGCCTCGGCGATCTGCTGCTGGTGGTTGCGGAACTCCTGCTCGCTCAACGCCTCGCGGATCTGCGCGGCCCGCCAGTGCTTGAGCGTCACCGCGAGGTCGGCCAGGGCCTGGTTGCTCTGGTAGGACCAGTCGAGCTGGCGGCGGGCGTACGAGCCGACCTTGCCCGCGACCGCGGCGGTGTGCGACCGGGACTCGGCGGTCTGCTTGTCGTAGGACGCGTTCCAGGAGACCCCGGCGGCCAGGTTGCCGCCGCCGAACGAGATGGTGCCGCCGGTGCCGAACGGCTCGAAGCGCGCCCCGAAGGTCGGGATCATGCTCAGCATCGCGGCCAGCGAGTCGCCGTCCATCGCCTTGTCCCGCGACGACTGGGCCAGCTTGAGGAACTCCAGCTCCTTGGCCTCGTACGAGGAGACGAGCTTGCCGTCGGCGTCGGCCAGGTTCTTGGCGATGTCGACCTCCAGCGGCCGCGGCTGCGGGCCGGGCTCCTCGCCGGAGGTGAACTTCAGGGTCGCCATCGCGGCCCGGTCCAGGTCGTCCAGGCCGGGCACGACGATCTCCGCGTCGGGTTTGCCGAGCTGCAACTCGTAGTAGCGGTAGCGGGTCAGCGCGGACGCGAACGACTTCTGCACGCCCTCGCGGGCCTTGACCGCCTCCTGCCACTGCTGGAAGCGCACCAGCTCGGCGCGCTGGAGCAGGCTGCGCTCGTACCGGGCGCGCAGCGCGTACAGCGTCTCGGCGTCCTGCTTCTCGATCGCCGACAGCAGGTGCGCGCCCAGCGAGCTGACGTCGCGGGCCAGCTCGGCCGCCTTGTGCACGAGCACCGAGAAGCGCACCAGCGGCGCGGGCTGGTGCAGGCCGGCCAGCACCGAGGACACGTCGAGGCCGGCGGCGGCGGCCTTGGCCAGCAGCGCCGGGTCGATCGGCGGGTCGAACAGGGGCAGCTGGCGGAACACGCCCTGCAGGTTCAGGCTGTTGCGGATCTTGAAGAGGCGGTCGGCGACGGTGTCCCAGTAGCCGAGCAGCTTCTCGTTGGGCGGCACGCAGAAATACAGCGCGCCGCCGATGCTGGCGACGGTCTGCAGCGCGGCCGCGTCCGACGGGGCGCTGGGCGGGGGCAGCTTGTCGAACGGGATGTCGACTTCCAGCTCGGTGAACGTGTTGCCGAGCGCGTCGAGTTTCGGGCGCAGCGACTCGTAGGACTGCGGCTGCTGCCAGCCCTTGCGCGGCACCGCCTGCGGGCGCGGGCCGAGCAGCTGCGCGGCGAGCACGTACAGCTGGGTGGCCTCGCCGATCGACTCGCCGTTGTCCTCGGCGAACAGGCGGTCGCCCCAGGCGATGAGGTTGTCCAGGTAGAGCGTGACGGTCTTGACCATGTAGGCGCTCTGCCGCCAGCGGGCCACCACGTGCGGGCGGAACGGGTGGTCCTTCCAGTCGTGGATGGCGGCCAGGGTGTCTTCGAGCAGTTTCTTGTCGGCCTGGGTGGACAGGTTGGCCAGCACCTTCTCGATGCTGACGACCTCCAGCTCGTGGAAGCGGCGCACCTTCCAGAACCGCATCGGCGACGGGTCGACACCGGTCGCGGTCGGGTCGAAGACGTAGTGCAGCCAGCGCTGGCAGTCCTCGTTGCGCTGGGCGCGCATCAGGTGCGTCGCGATCGCGATCGGCACGTGGTAGAACAGCTCCCAGTTGTAGCAGGAGTACGCGCCGGTGGCGGTGAAGTCGAGGTCCTTGACCGGGTGGTCGCCGGTGACCCGGGCGCTGGGCGCGTACGCGGCGAAGAACTCCTCGTACAGGCGCGGCCGGGGCCGGCCGTCGGGCAGGGTCTTGACCTTGCCGTCGGGCGTGCGCAGGTAGTCGGTGTCGGCCGCCTGCAGGCCGCTGACCGAGCGCTCCACCAGCTCGTGGATCAGCTCGTGCACGTACGGGTGGAAGTGGCCGAAGAAGCGGTACGCCAGCTCCCGCTCGACGACCGTCGTCCGGTTTATCTTGTACGCGCCGAGCTGGCTCGCCAGCGCGCTGCCCCCGTGGAACTGCTGGACGAGCTGGTCCTTGGCGATCACAACGCGCCTCCGGAGAAGAAGTGCCCGCCCTGCGGGCCGATGACGGTGTCGCCGAACGCGACGGTCTTGCCCAGCGCGGTCATCTCGTCGAACCTGGGCTCGATCTGGTACAGCACCCGGGGATCGACCTCCCACTGCGGCGGGCCGGGCGGCACCGGCACGTGCGCGACCAGCGGCGGCAGCTCGAAGTGCGGCTCGATCAGCGGCGTGGTGAAGATCAGCCGGTCGCCCTGCTCGATGGTGCGCTCGGTGAGCTGCGGCTCGACCCAGAAGGTGGCGTGCTCGTCGGCGACGAAGAACGGCAGCACCAGGTTGCCGACGTCGGAGGGCAGCCCGCCGATCGGGGTGCCGTTGGTGACCAGCGTGTACTCGGAGATCTTGCCGAGGATGGCCAGCTTGGTCGGGCAGGCGGGCTGCTGCACGCCGTTCTTCGTGGTGATCTTGTCGACGTAGAACGACGACAGCGTGCCCGTGGCGTCCCAGCGGCCCTGGTCGCCGTCGGTAATCTCGGCGAACGGCGGGCGCGGCGGCTGCGCCGCGGTCTTCAGCGTCGGCGTCGCGTGCCTGCTGACGACCCGGAACGCGGTGTTGAGCCGCCCGGTCAGGTGGACCCACACGGCCCCGTCGGCGGCCGTCGTCGCGTGCACGTGCTCCTCCTTCGGGTCGAACGACACCATCGCCCCGAGCGGCACCTTCAGCACGCCGCTCGAACCGGCCGGGCTCCACTCGCGGCCGAAGCGGTGCGTCCAGCCGAGCTTGACGTTGACCGACAGCAGCGCCGACAGCCCGGACAGCTGGCCGAACGTCAGCGTCGCCGCGCCCTCGCCGGCGAGCGGGCCGGGGTCGGGCTTGCCGGGTTCGGGCACGAAAGTGACCCAGAAGATGTGCACCCGGTCGCGCCACTTCGCGATGGCGACGTGGTCGCCCTCGATCTCGGCGGTGACCGGCGACCACGGCGTCCAGGACCGGTGCGCCAGGGTGCGGTAGAAGTACTTGTGCGGCGCGGCGAACGTGCGCCCGACGACGTGCACGACGTTGTCGGACGGGTCGGGGGCCTGCTCGACGTACACGGCGCGGATGTCCAGGCGGGCGATCTCGTCCAGGCCGCGCAGGTAGCCGAAGAGCGCGTCCTCGGCGTCGTCATTGGTCAGGTCGGTCTGCGTCAGCGCGCTCTCCAGCTCCTGGAACAGGTGCGTCTTGTCGTCGCGGAACTCCGGCTCCAGCCAGTTCGGGGTCCACACCAGGATCTTCAGGTTGGCCTCGCTGACCCGGTAGCGCTTCATCCAGGCGAAGTGCGCAGCGTCGATGACCGACGGGCTGACCTTCGGCTCCAGGTTGAGCAGGCAGCGTTGGATGAACAGCTGCACCGAGGAGATCGCCTGGCGCAGCCGGGAGGTCTGCACGACGGGTTCGGTGCCGGGGTCGACGAGGAAGATCTCGTACAGCTGCTCCAGCCGGTCCAGGTCCATCGTCTGCAGCAGGTGCGCCACGAGCGCGTCGCGGCGGGCCTGGCGCAGCCGGTCGGCGATCGGCTTGACCACGGCCCGCCACACCTCGGGCGCGTAGCGGGCGCGCAGGGTGTCGCGTATCCCCTGGGCGACGGCCGCGTCGGGTTCCGGGTCGGCCCAGCCCGACAGCACCGCCGGGCTCACCCCGAACCGTCCGGCGAGCTGCAGCAGCCGCCACAGCCGGGCCAGGCCGCGCTCGTCGGCCAGCGCGGTGGCCTCGACCGGGTAAGGGTCGCCGGCACCGGCGGTGGCGGTGACGCCGAGCAGGTCCATCGCCGCGCGCACCGCCGCCGGGTCGCGGCGGGTGACCGCGCCGACCGCCGCGGCGAGACCGGCGAGGGTCTGCTCCCGCGCGTCGGCGGCCGTCACGTCGGCCGGGAAGGCGCGGCGGGCGGCGGCGAGCAGCGGCGTCAGGTCCGCGCCCAGCTCACCCTTCAGCCGGGCGTACGCGCACAGCCGCAGCACCTGCGCGAACAGCTTGCGCGCCCGCACGTCGGTGTCGTCGGCGGCCCTGGTCGGCAGCTCCCCCAGATCCAGCCCGTCGAAGTCGGCCGGGTGCGTGAGCAGGTAGTTGGCCTCGGCCGCGTCGAGACCCAGCACACCGAGCAGCTCCGTCGTCTTGCCCAGCAGCAGGTGCGCCCGGTGCAGCGCCTCCACCCCGTCACGCGGGTAGGTGATCAGCTGCGTGACCGGCCCCTGCGGCACCGTCTCGCCCTGCACCAGCAGCACCGGCGTGACCGTCCCGGCGGCCCACACGGTGATCGCGTACGGCTGCCCGGCCGCCAGCTCGGTGAACGCCGACGGCTCAAGCGCGGCCGACGAGGTCGTGGTGTGCAGGAGCGGATCGGCGAGGTGACCGAACCGGACCGACACCAGGGTGCCGGCGGGCAGCCCCGCGACCGTGAACCGGTACGGCCCGGTCGCGGGCACCTCGACATGACCGGTCAGCGTCACCGCACCGCCCGCGGTGTCGGTGCTCAGGCCCGGCCCGGCCGCGGCCGCGTAAGCGCCCAGCAGCGCCTGGCCGGGCTGGTCGGGCCGGTCCAGCAGCGCCGTGTCGGTGAGCAGCGACTCGGTGAACGCGGACGCGGTGCCCAGGTCGGCGGCCACGGCCGTGATCACGGCCTGCCGGATCAGCCGGTCCCGCAGGTACGGCAGCAGCGCCCCGGCGAGCAGGGCACGCCGGTCGCGGTCCGCGGCGGCGGTCAGCGGCGGCGCGGCGAACAGCGTGTCGAAGTCGCCCGCCGCCAGGAACCCGGTCTCGCCGACCCCGGGAACCGTGGTTCGCAGCAGGTGCCGGTCGAACAGCGCCCGGCCCTGGGCCTGCACGTCGTCGAGCAGCCCCGCCAGATACGCGGGCTGCGCCCCGGTGACCGCGGCGAGCAGCGCGGCCCGTTCGCCGTCGCGCAGCACGCCGCGGTGCACCAGCTGCTGCTCCTGGCGCACCGGGTCGTACACGACGGTGACCTGTGGCAGCGCGGCGAAGTCGGCCGGGTCGAGGGCGGCGGCCGGGGCGGCGGGCCGGACCGCGCGCAGCGGCACGGTGTCGGTCCACATGCCGAACAGGGCCTCGGTGACGTCGGCCGGGAACACCAGCGCGAGCCGGGCGCGCAGCACGTCGTCGGTGAACAGCGCCGGGTCGGCGGGCACCGCGTTTTCGGCCCGGATCCGGGTGATCTCCGCCGCGAGGCCGCGCAGCAGCGCGAACGGCGGCTCGGCGGCGGCCCGGTGCGGGCCCAGCGGGTCGAACCGGTGCCGCAGGAGGAAGTTCAGCCGCTCGACGCCCAGGTCCTTGACCGCCCGCACCGCGTCGACGAACGCCATGGTCTGCGTGAACGCGTGGTCGTCGGCGAGGTCGGCGATCGGGGCCGCCGCGGTCGGCGTGAACGGGTCCAGGCCGGTCAGGCCCTTGAGCGTGAGCAGGTCCGCGACCGGCAGTTTCAGCAGCCGGGCCAGTAGCGCGTGTCGGTGCAGCACCGACACGACCGGCATGGTCAGCGGTGCGTCGTCGACGGTGTGCGCGGTCGCCGCGGCCAGGATCGCCGCGATGTCGTCGGCGGTCAGCCGCAGCGCCGACTGCACCGCCGCCAGGTGCGCTTTGAGCAGCACCGAGGCGTCCGACACGTAGTCGCCGAGGGGGTGGTCGAACGCCGGGTCGGCGGTCGGCAGCGCGCCGGACCGGAACAGCTCGGTGTAGTGCCGGTCGTCCAGGTCGGCCCACAGGGCGAGCAGGTCGGTGCGGCCGCGTTTGCCGGCCTTGAGGTCGGCCGCGAGCACGTCCAGGTGGGCCAGGCCGAGCAGGGCGCTGCGCAGCGCAGCGCCGATCGTGCCGGCCGTGCGGGGATCGGGGGTGGTCGGCAGGAACGTCAGCAGCGCCCGGTCGAGGTCCTCTATCGGGCGGCGCAGCCGGCGCTGCATCCGTACGAACAGGTTGAGCAGCAGGAAGTCGAAGGGCTGGGCGGAGGTGCCGTCGAGGCGGCGCAGCACGGTGTTGGTGAAGCCCGGGTCGGCCCCGGGGTCGGCGAGCACCAGCACGCTGCCGAGGGCGGTCAGGTCGACGCCCTGCAGCCAGGTCACGCCCGCCGAGCCGAGCTTGGCCTCCAGGGCGGCCTGCTCCTCGGCGGTGAACGGCGCGTGCCCGGCGGCGGCCCGGTAGCGCAGCGCGTCCTCCATGCTCAGGTCGAGGCGGCGCAGGGTGGCCAGCCCGGCCAGGCCGGGGTTGGCGAACCCGGTGCGCACCAGGGCGACCAGCTCGCGGTAGGTCACGCCGAGCCGCCGGGACAGGGTCACCGCGCCGGACAGCTCGGTGAGCGCCTGCGCCTCGGTGACCGTGCCGTCGTAGCCGTACAGCGTGGTCCAGGTGGGCAGCGGGTTCGCGGCGGTGAGCAGGCGCTGCTCGTCGGGGGTGAGCCCGAGGCGTTCGAGGAACACCGCGGCCCGGCCGTAGGGTTCGGTCCCGGCCGGGTACAGCGCGTCGGTGGGGCGCAGCGTGTCGAGCAGCGTCCACAGGGGCGCGTCGAAGTGGTCGCAGAACTCGCGCACCGTGGTCAGGAACAGGTCGAACGGCAGCGTGAGCGGGTAGCGGGCGGCCTGGAGCGTGGTGTACGCCTTGGCGAGCTGGTTCGCCGGTTCGGCGATCAGGTTCTCGCCGGCCGCGTTGCCGGTGTCGTACACCGGCATGCCGGTCAGGGTGCCCTCGGCGGTGTACTGCTCCAGGATCTCGTTCACGATGTCCAGGTAGGGCAGCGCCGTGTTGGTGTTCTCACAGGTCAGCGGCAGCTTCGGCAGGTCGGGGCGGCGCTGGGTGAGCACCTCGTACGGCGTCATCGGCGCGGGTTCGCCGTCGGCCTGCCACGCCGGGATGTCCGCGTACGGGTACGGCGCGCCGCCGTGCGCGGTCTTCCAGTCGGCCAGCCGCTTGGCCCACGCCTCCGGTGCGGGGTCGAGGAAACGCAGCAGGTTCACCAGGTACGCGGCCGGGCCGAGGATCGAGCGGCAGTGGTCGCACTCGCAGAAGTCCATCGAGCCGAACAGTGTCTCCAGCGTCGGATACTGCTTGATCAGCTCGCTATTGGCCGCCGCGACGGCTTCGGCGGGCGGGCTCGCCACCGGCAGCACGACCTCCGCGCCCGCCTGCTGCACCACCCCGAGGAAGCTGTAGACGACCGTGGTGACCTGCTGCGCCTTGCGGTAGATCCGGTCGGCGATCTGCGGCCCGGCGAACAGGTGCGCCTTGGTGTCGAGGAACGTCTCGTACGACACCGCGGTGACGTCGAGCGCCGAGCCGAATCCGGCGGCGAGCATCGCCTGCATCGACTCGTCGTCCGGCGTCACCTGGTAGAGCCGGGCCAGCGTCTTGACCTGCGCGGTCGTCTTGGTGACCTGGTCGTCGCCCATACCCGCGAACAGCTCGCCGCCGTGCTCGGCCAGGAACGTGTTGACCGGGGTGCGGCCCAGCGCGAAGCCGTGCCGGTTCGCGGCGGTGTCCAGCACCCGGGCGACGTCGTCGCGGACCTCGTCGTGGCGCAGCGCGAGCGCACCGGTGGCGACCATGTCCCCGACGACCTGCGTCGGGTAGGACAGCCGCACCTTGCGGGCCAGGTCGGCGGCGTAGGCGGTGAGCCGCTCGGCGGTGTCCGCGCCGTCGTAGGCGGGCGGGATGAGCGCGTCGAGGCGTTCGGGGTCCTGGCCGGACAGTGCGGTGATCCGCTCGGACCAGCGGTCGGGCCGGTAGAGGCCGTCGCGGACCAGGGCCGGGCCGAGGTCGGCGGAGCCGTCCACGCCGCGCTGCAGGTCGCCGATCAGGTCGGCGTTGTTGAGGGTCAGGTGCGCCAGCCGGGCGCTGACCCGCAGCGTGTCGGTGGGCAGGCCGCGCCGCTCGGCGGCGTCCCAGAACCCGTCCACGTCCCGGTCCCGGCCGTGTTCGGTGAACAGGGTCTCCAGCACCGAGGTCTGCTCCTGCGGCAGCTTCGTGGTCGCCAGCACGTCGCCCCAGCTGGACACGGTGCCCGCGCCGACCATCCGCCGCCGGATCTTCACCGCGTACGCCTCGTGCGCCTGCACCGCGGCCCGGATCTGCTCCTCGTCGAGGCCGACCACCCCGGCCTCGACCGCGCCGCGCAACGCGCGGTCCACGGCTCCGGCGTCCACGCGCGCCAACTGCACCGGGTCGGTGGGCAACCCGGCGCGCAGCATGCCGTACAGGGCGGGCGGCTGCACACCGGTGCCGCGCGACAGCTTGTCTGCGGTCGCGGCCAGCGCCAGCAGCCGCGCGTCCCAGCTGGTCGCCGAGGCGAGCAGGGTCAGGTCGTTGGTGACGCCGTCCTCGACCGCGCTGCGCAGCCGCGCGTCACCCAGCATCGGGCGCACGTCGGAGTCGAGCCGTTCGTACTCGCCGGCCATCGGCCGCAGCCGGGCGGGCACCACCACGTTCAGCGGACCGTCGAACCGGCCCCGCAGCCCGTGCCGCACCCCGGTCAGCCGGATCTCGCCGCCCTCGCCGGCCTGCCGCGGAACGGACAGCCGGTCCTGCCTCGTCGCGCCGAGCTGCGACGCCTGTTCGACCTGCCCGGCCCGGCGCAGGTTCTGCCGGGCGTCGTGCCCGGACGTGTCGACGGCGGACACCTGCAGCCGCTCCACGACGTGCGGGTCGAGGCGCACCGTCGGCTCCTCGCCGGTCTCCGGCTCGGCTGCCCGGCGCACCGGCCGCCCGTCCTCGCCGTCGGTGACCGCGCGGACCTCCAGGTTGACCGGCCCGTCGCGCTCGACCGTCACCGAGTACGCGCCGTCACCGCCGGTCCGTGCCTCGGCGAGGACGTCGGCGCGGCCGTTGAAGCCGACGTCGACGAACCGCAGCGTCACGTCCGCGGCGGGCCGCCCGTCGTCGAAATAGGCGCGACCGCTGATCTGCATGCGTCCTTCTCCTGCCTGTGTCCGGGGAACTGCCGCGCGGGTCACTACTTGGGCGAGACGACCACGTTGGTCATCTCCTCCTCGGTCAGGCCGATGACCCGCACGATCACGCCCTTCTCCGCGCCGTACTTCTTGATCGCGTCCATGGCCGCCTTGAACTCGGCCGCCAGGCCCGCCGGGCCCGCGTAACCGGCCGGGGTGGCGATGTCGAGCGCCACGTTCGACAGCGCCCGCCCGTCCTGCATCACCCCGGCCTTCTTCGCCGCGGCCAGCTCGTCGATGAACACCTTGTACGCCGACACGCTGGGCACGCTCTGCAGCGTCTTGAGCTGGATGCCGAGCTTGGCTTCCTTGGCGTAGAAGTCGAACGTCTTGAAGAAGCCGCCGTTGAGCCGCCCGACCCACTCCAGGAGCCGGTAGCGGGTGCCGGCCAGCGCCCCCTCCAGGACGGTGCCCCGCCACACCGCACCGAGCGGTTCCTTGTCCAGCGCCCACGTCTCGCGGATGGCGTCCATCAACTGCTTGGGCTTGAGCATCCGCACCGATTTGACGACCAGGTCCTCCGCCCCGGCGACCTGGGCCAGGGTGCGCACCTCGGCGCCGGTGGCGTGCCCGGCGGCCATCAGCGGATTGGCGTCCAGCGGGGACATGCCCGGTGGGTGCGGGTCGACCAGCCCGACCGCGAACTGGCCGAGCACGCTGATCACGGCGGCCTTGGCCGGGTTCGCCAGCAGCCAGAACGTCGCGGACTCGCTGGCGGTCATGGCCAGCGAGCCCAGCGCGATGCCGCCGTACACCAGGCCGACGGTGGCGATGGAGCCGACCGCGGCCATGCCGGTGCCCACGCCCATCCCGACGACCTGGCCGGACAGCGCCCCGTTGGTCATGTCCCGGCGGCCCTCGGCCTCCCACTTCTGCCAGCCCGGGTTGTCCTTCAGGCACGGGTTGAGCTGCGGGCGCACCGCGTACCCGGCATGCGCCGGGAGCAGGAAGCTCCACCAGGGCAGCTTCTGCTCGGTCACCTCCTTGCAGTCGGCGCCGTCGGGGTCGTGGAAGCGCACCGGGTTGCCGCGCACGTACATGTAGGTGCTCTCACCGGGGCGGTGGGCTTCCGGGTCGTAGCTGTTCCACCGGCCCAGCCAGGGCACGTAGTAGCGGGCCCCGTGATAGGACAGGCCGGTCTCGTCGTCGCGCTCCTTGCCGGTGTACCGGTAGCGGCGCGCGCTGACCTCGGGCGCGTTCAGCCACAGCGACGTCGTGCCGTACGGGTGGTACTCCTCGACGGAGATCACCTTGCCGGTGTCGTCGAGTTCGAGGCGCGCCGAGCCGGTCTGGTCGTCGTACTGGAACCGGTGCCGCAGTGTCCCGGCCTGCTGCGGCTGCCAGGTGTCCACGGTGGTCCGCTCGACCGTCGCCACCCGGCGCGGGCCGTCGAGCAGGTGCACGGTCTGCCGCTCGAAGACGACCTGGCCGTTGACGCGGCGGCGGTACACCTCGTAGCCGCCGAGGTAGACGAACTCCTCGGTGACGCCGCCGTTGCGGCGCAGCACCCGGCGGGCCCGGTTGCCCGCGCCGTCATAGGTGTAGTACGCGTTCCCGCCGCCGCCGAGGTCGACCGACGCCATCTGGTCGTGGTGGTCGAACCCGATCGCGCCCAGGTGCGGCAGCCCGGTCAGGTTGCCGTGCGCGTCGTGCGTGAACGAGACGCTGCCCGCCCCGCCTGGCACGGTGTGCGACAGCAGCCGGTTGGACCCGGTCGCGTAGGTGTAGTTCCTGGTCCAGCTGCCGACCCCGGCGACGTGCGCCATGATCAGGATGTTGCCCGCGGGGTCGTAGGTGTAGCGCTGCGTGTAGGCGCGCACCGCGTCGACGTCGTCGGGGTGCGGGATCGGCCGGCTCGCCAGGTTCGCGCCGTCGGGCTGCACGCCGAGGCTGGCGTGCTCGCGGCCGGTGGCCTCGATGAGCCGGTAGAGGGAGTCGAAGACGTAGTGGCTGTCGCCGGAGGTGACCTCGCCGTCGAAGAACACCGTGCGCTGCGCGGCGTCGGCGGCGTCGACGGTGTTGCCGGACGGGTCGTGCACGTATGACAGGTCCTGCAGCGCGCTCGTGCCGCGCCGGGTGACGACGCCGCGCAGCCGGAACGTGTGCGGGTCGAAGCGGTGCTCGGTGACCGTGCCGTTGCCGTACGCCGCCCGCACCCGCCGCCCCGCCGCGTCGTAGTCGGCCGAGGCGAGGTACACCGTCTCGGCCACCGCCCCGGACAGCCGCGCCGACAGCGACTCCAGCAGCCCGGCCTCGTTGTAGCGGGGCAGCAGCACGGTGCCCTCGGGCAGCACCTGCATCACCGGCCGGTCGAGGGCGTCGTAGTCGGTGGCGGTGGCCAGCGGCTCGGCTTCGATCAGCGGCAGCGCGGCGGCCTCGATCCCGGCCGGGGCGACCCCGGCCAGCGCCGACCAGTCGGGGGTGGTGTCGTAGGCCTTCGCGAGCTGGCGGCGGGAGGCCAGCAGGTTGCCCTTGAAGTCGTGCCGGTGCGCGGTGAGCAGCCCGCTGCCGTCGCAGGTGTACCGGACCCGGCCGCGCACGTTGTCGGCCGCCGCCGCGGGGACGGCCTCGCCGTACACGGTCAGCGCGGCCAGGATCTCGGTGACGGAGCCCGGCGCGGTGATCCACAGCTGGGCCGGGCGGCGGGCGGCGTCGTAGGCGTGCCGGGCCGTGAAGCCGCGGGAGTCCCAGCGGCGGATCGGGGCCCCGACCGCGTCGGGGACGTACCAGTGCTCGCCCGAGTCGGGGCTGCGGGTGGCGATGGCTCGCCCGGCGACGTCGAACACGGTCTCGGCGGTCGTCACGCCCCGGGCGTCCGTCCGCGACAGCCGCGCGCCCTCGACGTCGAGCACGTCGCGCACCGCGTGCCGCTCGTCGACGACGACGCCGGTGCCGGGCGTGGTGTGCCGGTCGTGGGCGACGGTGACCACGGTCCGGCCGAGCACGTCGGCGTACCCGGCCCCGGGCGTGGCCGCGTGCACGGCGGCCTCGATCGCGGCGCGCTGCTCGCGCGGGCCGAGGCCGCCGGCGATACGCCGCTGGTGCCAGGTCTGCCAACCGGCGGGCTGGGTCGCGAAGTGGGCGGCGAGCAGCGCCGACACGTCGGGGTCGGTGCGCGGGTCGAGCAGCACCGTGTCGTTGGGGTCCCACACCTCGTGCTGCCACGGGTCGAACCGGGTCTTGCTGTAGGTCCCGTCCGGGGCGAGCAGCACGACCTCGCGCCCGACCGGGTCGTAGGCGACGACGTTGCTGACGCCGACGGTGTAGGCGAGTTCGAACGCGGCGGTGCCGGTGAAGAACGGCTCGTAGCGGCGGACCGGGCGGCCTTTGTCGTCGAAGACCGTCCAGCCGGAGCCGACCCAGCGGGGGCCGTCGGGGCCGGGTTCGGCCTGGGTCTTGACCTGGATCTCGCGGGCGAAGCCGTCGCTGTAGGTGATCCGGTGCAGCACCCGTCCCGGGTTCGTGCCGTGGGTCTCCCGGCTCAGCAGGGCGGTGGCCACGGGCGCGGGCCGGGCGTCGTCGCGGGTGCGGTGGAACGCGGCCACGTCGACCAGGAACCGGGTCGTCGCGCCGCCGAGCAGCCCCGCCTGGCCGAGCGGGTCGGCGAGGTAGGCGGCGGCATCGGGTTCGGGGTCGAGCCCGGCGAGCGTGTCGCCGACGGCCTCCTCGGGCTTGCCGCGGCGCGCGGTCGCGGTGACCAGGCCGAGCGCGTCGTACAGCACCTCGGTGCGGTTGCGGTTGGCGTCGCTGGTCACGGCCGGGGCGAGCACCCGGTAGTCCAGCCGCGGGGTCAGCGCCTCCGCGTCGGACGTCGCCGCCTTGGCCCGCTCACCGGCCGACATCCGGTTGCCGACGGTGTCGACGGTGTCCAGCAGCAGCAGGTCGTAGCCGTCGTAGCGGGCGTAACCGACCGCGCCGAACGCGTCGGCGTGCCGGGTGACGGTGAAGAAATGCTCCCTGGCGTACGCCAGCTCCTGCGCGGCGGTGTCGGCCGCGCCGGGCGAGTACAGCAGGCGGCCCGACGGGATCCACCAGCCGCCGTCGGCGTACACGTGGCCGCCCTCGACGCCGAGCACCAGGGCGGGCTGCGACAGCAGGTTCTCCGCGCCGCGCCGATAGGCCCGCTCCAGCAGCCCGGGGGTGAACGCGAGCCGGTAGCTCTCGTACGGCAGCCCGAGCGGCTCCTGCACGCCGGGCCCGAGCGGGCCGGTGAGGTCGTCGCGGCGGTAGCGGACCCGGGTGTGCTCCAGCAGCCTGCGGCAGGGCCCGGCGACGGGCGGCTGCTCGTAGGACACCTCCGCGGCGGCGAGCACCCGCTCCTTGAGGTCGGCGAGCGCGAACGGGCCGCCCGGCGGCGGGGTGACGTGCACCAGCTCGTACGTGCGCACCTCGGCGGGCTGCGGGGCCCGGAACGCCGCCGCGGTCTGCACCGGGTTGGTGAACGTGCTCGCGGTGACCTTCACCCGCACGCCGGTCTGCGCTGCCCGGATCGCCTCGCGGGTGGCCGCGTCGAGCATCGGGTCCACGTCGGCGTCGGGGTGGCGGCGGCCGTACCCGACGGTCGCCGACAGCAGCACATTGCCGAAGTCGTCGGTGTCGAGGACCAGCTCGTGGCTGATCCGCGGGTCCATGACGGTGGTGGTGACGCCGCCGGCCTCGACGGCGTACTCGCGGCGTTCGTAGTGCAGTTGCAGCGTCTCGCGGGGGCGGGCGAAGCAGACCGCGTGCGCGTTGGCGCCCTTGGGCTGGAGCAGGTCGACGGCGTAGTCGCGTTCGGTGACCGTGTACGGCAGCGGGCTGTCCTCGGCGTACACCTCCTGCCGCAGGATCAGGCCCTTCAGCGCCCGGCAGGCCTCCCGCAGGTCGTCGGGGTCGAGGTCGCCGTCCGGCCACACCGTGTCGGGCAGCCGGAACTCGGGGTCGCCGGGCCAGTACTCGCCGGCGTACCCGGCCGACAGTGTTTCGCCGCCGTCGGCGAACGCGCCGGTGTGGTACCAGGTCCGGGTCAGCGTGCGCGGACCCGAGGGCAGGTCCCCGGCGACCGCTCCGATCCGGCCGCCGTCCCACTGCTCGACCATGCCGAAGCCGCGGAACTCGCGCTCCGCGCCGTCGAAGAAGCCGTGGTGGTAGGCGTACGAGGTGGTGAAGACGCTGCCGGCGACCAGATCCTCGGTGGTGACCGTGTCGACGACGTGCACCGGGAACGGCAGCCGGGTGTGCCACGGCCGCCCGGCGGCCTTGTCGGCCAGGTAGTGCCGGGTCGAGGGCGCGTAGTCGACGGTGATGCGGGAACCGAGGTTGTTGACGACCTCGGTGAGCAGGTGCGGTTTGCCGCCGCCGTAAAGGTCGAGGTAGTGCAGGCAACGGCGCTCGCGGCCGGGCAGGGTCGCCGACCACACCAGGCAGGCGGTGCCCGCGCCGAGCAGGTCGGCCACGGTCAGCTCGCCCTGCGGGGTCGCGGTGAGCAGCTCGCCGTCGGCCCAGCCGTTGCCGGACCGGTTGCGGTACAGGGTCACCTCACGCGGCCCGGCGTAGACCAGGTCGGTGACGCCGGAGCCGTCGACGTCGGCGAACAGCACCCGGCGCGGGTCGAACAGCTCCTCGGTGGCATAGCGGGGGGCGTTGTCGGTGACGACGCGGCGGCCGAACCGGCGGCCCAGGTTGGGCCAGTAGCAGACCTCGCCGTTGCGGACCCGGACCAGGTCGAGCAGGCCGTCGCCGGTCATGTCGGCCAGGTGCACCGCGGCCCGGCCCTCGGTGAACAGCAGCCGCGGCCCGTCGGCCTCGTCCGGCGGGTTCAGCACGTGCCGGGCCGGGCCGAAGCCCTCCTCGGCGCGGGAGGCGTACCAGGTCAGCCCGGTGTCCCCGGCCAGCAGCAGGTCGGGGAAGCCGTCGCCGTCGAGGTCGGCGAAGCGCAGGTTCGGGTCCCGCCAGTCGATCGCGGGCAGCGAGGCGAACGACCGGAACGGGGCCCAGCCGTCGTCGGCGCGCTCCACGAAACCGGGCAGCGGCCCGCCGTAGGAGACCAGGTCGAGTTGCCCGTCCCCGGCCAGGTCGACCAGCGTGGTGCCGGTCTGGTTCGGTACGGCGGGCAGCGCCCGCGCGGTGTCGAAGCGGCCGCCGCCCAGGTTGGCCTTGTAGTAGAGGCCGCCTGGGGCGTCGAACAGCATGCCCGCCAGGCCCTCGCCGTCGAGGTCCACCCAGCGGCAGCCGGTGGTGCCCAGCCCGGCGGGCAGGTTGCGCAGGCTCTCGGCGTCGACCTCGCCGAACTCGCCGCGCAGCGTCGCCGGGCGGTAGCCGAACTCCACCGGTGGCATGGCCCGCTCGGCGTAGCCGTCGCCGTCGCGGCGGTAGCCCCGGGTGGTCGCCGAGGCCAGCAACGATCCCGCTGCCTCGTCCGCCGTGTAGCCGAACTCGGTGGCCTTGACCAGGCAGTCCGCGCCGACGCCGGGCTCGCTTGGGAAGTGGTGGAACATCAGCACCCGGCGGCACAGCCGGTAGGTGCGCACCTCGAAGCCGGGCCGGTACACCGAGAACGGGTCGGGGCGCACCGGCCAGTCCCGGTCGGGCGCGGGCAGCGGTCGCGCCGGGTCGTGGTCGCCGTAGTCGAACACGGCCTCGAACAGCCAGCTCTGCGGCTGCTCCGAGGTGGACAGCAGGCTGACCCGGTTGCCGTAGCGGACGCGCTTGAGGTGGCGCTGCGCGCCCCGGTCGGCGGCGGTGCGGTGCTGCTCGTGCGCGCTGGTGAGGTCGACGCCGCGGCCGTCCTCGGGCAGGTACTCGTACTCGACGGCGTTGCCGTGCTGGTCGTGCGCCGAGCTGATCAGCCACGACCAGACCAGGCCGTCGTGCTCGATCCGGGAGCCGCCGTCGCCGCCGTACACGGTGGTGACGCCGTCGCGGGTGATCGAGCGCCAGTGCACGTCGCCGTCGGCGGTGCGCCGCCAGCGTTCGATCCGGCTGAACGCGCCCTCGATCCGCGGCCGGAACCGGTCCACGGTGTACCCGGCGGGGTAGTCGCCCGACGGCACCGGGTTCGGCACGGGCACCAGGTCCTCGGTGCCGGTCATCAGGAACACGTCGTCGTCGGTGTACTCGGGCAGCCCCTTGTCGGTGCGCCGGGACACCGCCGGCAGCGACAGGCCCCAGCCGAGCCCGAACGGGCCGTTGCCCTGGCCGGAGTCGTAGGACAGCGACAGGTTCGGGCCGAACCCGGCCCGGCCCTTGCTCAGGTGCAGCGGCACCGACAGCGAGCCGGTGCCGGTCACCGGGTTCGCCGCGAACTTCTCGCCGAGCCCGCGCACCGCGCCACCGCCCTGCGGCAGGTTGATGGTGGGCAGACCGACCGCGCCCTCGCCGCCGGAGGGACCGGCGCCCGACACGGGACCGGCCGGCTCACCGGCGCGCTGGGCCGGCGGTCCGGAGGGCGCTGCCTGCGGCGATGTCGGGTACGAAGGCTGGGGGGCCGTCACGTTGAGCACAGTAGGCGCGCATGCGGTCACCGGCTTCGATCTGTCGATGTCCGGTCACCTGGACCACCCCGGCAGGGCTGCGCCGGTCAGCTGCTCGACAGCACGATGACCCGGTCGATGGGCGGCATGACCTGCTCCTTGTCGGGGTTGAGGACCACCCCGTGCCCGTCGCCGCTGTCGCTGACCCGGTAGCCGATGGCGACCTCGCCGCGCCGGGCCGCCGACGCCACCACCGTCGCGAAGGTGATCGTCGCCCCGGCGCGCAGGTAGTAGCTCGCCGGGCGGATGTAGATCTCCGCGCCGTCGGCGTCGAACAGGTCCGCGAACACCGACTCCAGGTGGCGGTTCTCCGAGATCTGCGTCATCAGCAGGCTCACCAGCTGCTCGCTGACCACGAAGTCGTCGGCCTTGGTCAGCTGGGCCAGGGCCCGGTCGCGGTCGTCGCGCATCTCGCTGACGATCGAGCCGGGGCCGCGCCCGGCCAGGATGTCGCGCAGGTGCAGCAGGGTCACCAGCACCCGCGAGTCGGCGGTGAGCGCGTCGAGGTCGTCGTCGGACAGCACTATCACGTTGTGGTACGACGCCACGTCCAGCGTCTCCAGCACGCCCCGGTCGCGGGTGTCGCCCGCCTTGGACCGGATCACCAGCCGGCGCAGCCGCGGCACGAGCCGCCCCACCGCGGGGGTCGCGTCGGCCCGGTCGGTGACCACGTCGACCGTCGAGCCGGCGGCGACGTACACGTCGAGCTGCTCGACGATCCGGGCGGCGCGCCGGTTCCAGCCCAGGATCAGGGTGCTCTCCGGGGCGGCGGGGCCGCGCACCCCGTGCACGATCGCGGTGTCGTCGACGGCGAACGGCGCGGTCGCCAGGCTGATCATCGAGTCGTCGCGGGCCAGCAGCACGATCCGGTCGCCGGGGCTGATCATCGTGCCGGGCGGCGGGTTGAGCACGGTCTTGCCGTCGGCCAGCAGCAGCCCCAGCGGGCAGCACTGCCTGTACGCCAGCAGCGCCTGCGCGAACGGCCGCCCGACCAGGGTCGGCTCGACGGTCATGTAGATCTCGTCGCCGCCGAAGTCGAACAGGTCGTGGTAGACCACGGACAGCTTGGACTGCCGGGCGGTCTGCACGATGAGCCGCGCGCCGATGTCGTCGCCGTCGAGCACGATCGCGTCGCCACCGGCCAGTTTGGCGACGGCCCTGTTGCGGCTGTCGCGCACCGCCGCGACGACGTGGTGCGGGCGGCCCCGGAACGCGGGCCCCTTGTTGATCGCGAGCAGGGTCTTGAGCACGTACGCGTCGGCGTCCTCGGCGCTCGCCCCGTCCGGGGCCAGCACGATGATCGACCTGGCCTCGTTGAGGTTGACCATCTCCAGGTCCTTGAGGTCCAGCGGGCTGCCGGTGCGGAAGATCAGCCGGGTGCGGCCGGTGTCGCCGATCCGGTGCTCGACCCGGTCCTCCATGGTGACCTTGTCCTGCTCGGCGAGCACGACCACGGCGGCCTTGCGGCGGCTCGCGTTCGCCTCGACCATCTCGGTGATCACCGTGTAGATCTGGTCGGACCAGCCGAGCACCACGGTGTGGTCGCGTTCGAGCACCGCCGAGCGGCCCTTGCGCAGCTGCTCCAGGCGGCGGTTGATGCCGTTCGTGAGCAGACCGATCAGCGCACTGGCGACGAAGATGCCGCCCAGCGCCAGCACGAACCACATCGGCAGGACGACCCACTCGGCCTCCGTCGGTGCGGAAAGGCTGAACGCGGTGACGAAAGTGCTCCACAGCACCCGCAGCGGATCACCGTTCATGGCCGACGGGTCGACGATCTCGATGGCCACGGTGACGAGCAGCACCAGGCCGAAGGAGGCGACGGCGAGCCAGCCGATGAGCCCGGTCGTGCCGCGCGACATGGTGTTGTCGAACCAGTAGCGCATCCGGGCGCGGAGAGTCACTCGACGGGCCATGAGCTGGAGTTCCTTTGAACGCAGGGAGGGGGCATGCGTTGCGGTCGATCCAGGTGCGCGCTCACTCTAGTGGCGCTCGCATGCGGAACGCGGCGGGGTCGCCGCGGCCGGTAACGACGGAGCGGGCCGGTGCGCGTGGCACCGGCCCGCTCGCCCTCCCCCGAGGTCTAGGGCTGCTGCACCAGCCGGAACGACTGCGCGCCGGTGCCGTTGCAGGCGTACTGCACGAGCTGGACGCTGTCGGCCGTGGACGCGGCGGGCACGTCCAGGCACTTGCCGCTGTTGCGGTTGACCAGGTGGTAGTAGCCGCCGCCCTCGGCGACGGGCTGCCACTGCTGGTTGAGGCCGCCGCTGTAGGTCCACAGCTGGATCGGCGCGTTGTCGGCCGCGGACACGTTGGTCACGTCGAGCGAGCGGGCGCTGTTGAGCCGGATGTCGACGTGGGTGTAGGCGCC
The DNA here is from genome assembly GCF_042663325.1 of Catellatospora aurea. Classification (NCBI taxonomy): domain Bacteria; kingdom Bacillati; phylum Actinomycetota; class Actinomycetes; order Micromonosporales; family Micromonosporaceae; genus Catellatospora; species Catellatospora aurea. The sequence continues at coordinate 171,113 of NZ_JBHTAC010000002.1, read as the reverse complement.
GGTGGTCGGCGTGAAGCGATACTGCTGGGCGGTGGTGTTGTTGCAGGTGTACTGCTGGATCGCGGTGCCGTTGGCCGAACCCGCGGCGCGGGCGTCGACGCACTTGCCGCTGTTGCGGTTCACCAGGCTGTACCAGGCGGTCGGCGAGATCGGCCCGGACGACGCCGACGGCGCCGGGGAGGCCGACGGGCTGGGGCCGGGGGTGACCCCGCCGAGCCACAGCAGGCCGTCGATCAGCCAGCGGTTCTGCACCTCGCTGGCGAACGTCGAGGACAGCCGGGTGTTGGTGCTGTAGTTCATCGCGTTGTGCCCGAAGTTCGCGTACAGCATCTTGTAGTCGCGGTTGGTCCAGATCAGCGGGTGGTAGCCGCTGTACCAGGTCTGGTTCGGGTCGGTGCCGACCGGGTAGCTGCCGGGGTCGATCGAGGCCAGGATGTCGATGCTCGGGTTGTTGCGCAGGTCGTTGCGCCACGAGTACCACTCGCTCACCGCCGAGGTCCAGGTCGCGGGCAGCCGGGTGGTGGACGGGTGGGCGCGTTCGGTGCGCATGGTGACGCTGGTCGGGCCCCAGGTGTTGGAGACGAACGCGCCGGTGCCCAGGAAGGTGTTGTAGTACCAGCTCCAGGTGTTCGGGTCGGTGTTGAACGCGGTCACGTGGAAGCCCATCCACGCTCCCCCGTTCTGCATGTACTGCTGGAACGCGGCGCGCTGCCCGGACGGCGGCGCGTCGTCGAGGAACATGATCACCTTGTACTGGGCGAGGTTGCCGGTGTTGAGCCGGCTCCAGTCGGTGGTCGCCTCCCAGGTGAAGTTGTTCTGGGCGGCGGCCTGCGGGAACCAGGTCAGCGCCTCCTTGTCGAAGTCGATGTGGGCGGCGTCCCAGGTGCCGTTGTAGAAGGCGAGCACCTTGAACGCGGGCGCGGCCTGGGCGGTGCCCGGGCCGGCGACGACGGTGGCGGTGATCGCGGTGAGCAGGGCGGCGAGCGCGGCGAGCCACCATCTGACGGTGGTCTGCAGTGTTCTGGGCACGACGGGTCCTCCGGTTTCGTGCATAGCGGGGCGAGGAACGGGTTCTGCCCCTCCAGGACCACCTGGTGAAACCGTTCGTAAACATTCTTAACTGACAATCCGTCGATAGGCAAGATTGGTTTCCTATTCGGATCGGCCGTCCATCCCGTGAGGACGGCTCACCTCCGGGTATGGATGCTGGATCGGCGGCGCTATCCTTGCGGCTCGTTGATGGATCATCGGGTTTCAGGAGGGCAGATGGCCGGCTCGGCAGACGACCCCGTCACCGGCGTCAGCCCGCTGACGAGCCACGACCCGCGCTCGCTCGGCCCGTACCGGCTGCTCGGGCGGCTCGGCAAGGGCGGCCAGGGCGTCGTCTACCTCGGGGCCGACGGCAGCGAGCGCCGCGTCGCGGTCAAGACGATCAACATCGACCTGCAGCACAACCCTCGGGCCAAGGCGCAGTTCGCCAAGGAGATCGCCGCCGCCCGGCGGGTCACCCCGTTCTGCACCGCCCAGATCCTGCACGCCGAGATCGACACCGAGCTGCCGTACGTCGTCAGCGAGTACATCGCCGGGCCGACCCTGCACAAGCAGGTCCGCGACCACGGGCCGCTGGCCGGCAACGCGCTCTACCGGCTCGCCGTCGGCACCGCGACCGCGCTCGCCGCGATCCACCAGGCCGGCATCGTGCACTGCGACTTCAAACCCGACAACGTCATCCTCGGCGGCGACGGGCCGCGCGTCATCGACTTCGGCATCGCCCGCGCGCTCGGCGCGGAGACCATGTCCGGCCACGTCATGGGCACGGTGCCGTACATGGCCCCGGAGCGCTTCCACAATGTGGACGTCGGTCCGGCATGCGACATCTTCGGCTGGGCCGCGACCATCGGGTTCGCGTCGTCCGGGCGTGGCCCGTTCGGGCACGACTCGATGGCCACCGTGATGGCCCGGGTGCTCACCGACCCGCCCGACCTGGACAACCTGACCGGGACGCTGCGGGAACTCGTCGTCGCCTGCCTGGCCAAGGACCAGCACGCCCGGCCCACCGCGCAGCAGGTGCTGATGCGCCTGCTCGGCCACGAGGCCACCCCGGCCGCGCCGGTGCCGCTGGTCGAGGCGCTCCAGGAAGGCAGCGACGCGGCGACCTCGCTGCTCCAGGTGGGGACGGACTCCCCCACCGCGCCCGCGCCCGCGCCGACGGTCACCGCGCCGCAGCCGACCCTGACCGCGACCGCCACGCACCCGGCACCACCCACCGCGACCGCCGCGCAGGCGAGCCCGCCCACGGTCGCCGCGCCGCGCCTGCCGACCGATCCGAACTCGGTTCCGCCGCAGGTGCCGACGGTGCCGCAGCCCCCGGCCACCAGGACCGCTCCCCCGGTCCCACAGCAGCCGGCGGGCGGTGACCGACAGGCCGGGCCGCAGCCGGATGCCGAAGACCGGGCACCCCGGTCGCGGCGGCTGGCGCGGCAGGTCGGCGATCCGCTCGGCATCGCCACCGCGCTCGTGCTGGGCGCGGGCGGTTTCGCCGCCGGGTACGTGCCCTCGGGGCAGCCCGGCACCGGCGCGGCCGTCGGCGGCGGCGTCTTCGCCGTGGTGTACCTGGTCCGGCTGTTCACCGCCGTCGCGCTCGACGACGGCGGGTCTGACACGTGATGCATGGGGAACGGTCGCACCTGGTTGGTGGATCGAAGCAACCGATGAAGGTAACCCGGATCGCTCACTCGGACCGTCTCAACCCTGGTAAATACGCTGCGCTGGCCGAGCAGGCCCGCCGGTTGGGCCAGGTTCGTTCGGCGGTGTGGCAGCGTCATGGCTCGGTCGCAGGCGCCGGTCTGACAGACCGGCAAGTCCGGGACCGATGGCTGGCCGATGGCACCCACCAGCGGTTTCAGGTCTTGGCCAACGCGTGGGAAGAAACGGTCCGCGATGCGATGACCAATATCGCCGCGAACCGTGCCGCGGCGAAGGTCGCGGTGCGAGAGGCGATCCGCAGGCACACCAGCGACCCAGCCGAGCAGAAGCGGCTGTTCACGCTGCTGCGGGCCGACAGGTGGGCCGAAGACCGCTATCTCGCCCGGCAGATGCGCAAGCATCGCAAGCGCGGCAAGAACCATACGCACGACCAGATCGTCGTGCGCGCCGACCAGCACAACACCCGCGCCGACAAACACGGCAGGCTGTGGCTGGCCATACCCAGCCTCCACCTCCGCCGACTCGTCAAGATCCCACTGAACACCACGGTCGCCCCGACCGGCACGCTGCGGCTGGTGCTGCGCGACGGCCGGGTCGAGATCCACTACCAAATCGACCCAGCGGCCATGCCTACCTCGCAGCGGCCGTGCGGCACCAGCACCGTCGGTGTCGACAAGGGCTACACCGAGGCTCTCACCGACTCTGACGGCGTACATCACGGCACCGGGCTGGGCGCATTGTTGACTGCGGAGTCGGACCGCATCAAGGAACGCAACCGGCGCCGGGCCACGCTGCGCTCGATCGCCAACAGCGCCGCCACCCGAGGAAATTTCGCCAAGTCTGAGCGGATCCGCCGGCACAACCTGGGCACCGCCAAGCGCGACCGGCAGGCCGCCAAGCACCGGGCCCGGGTTCGTACGGAGATCTTCACCGCCGTGCACGCTGTGGTCGACAAGGCTTCCACGGTCGTCGCCGAAGACCTCACCAAGACCTTCGCCGGGCGCAAGCCGCTCGGCAAGGACATGAACCGACGTCTCGCCGGGTGGACCAAGGGGGTCACCGCCGAGGCGTTGAAGAACGTGTCGGAGCGCAGAGGTTCTGTGCTCGTGCACGTCAACGCCGCCTACACCTCACAAGTCTGTTCCGGTTGTGGTGCCTTTGGGGATCGCAGCGGGGACCGGCTTCACTGCACCGTGTGCGGGGTGGTGTGGCAGGCCGACGTGAACGCCGCGATCAACGTCCTGCAACGACATGGTGATCCCGACACCACCCTGCACACCCCGTACCGCGCGGTGAAGCAGATCCTGCAGGCGCGGGCTAATCGCCACCGGACCAGACTGCCGGTCCAGGACTCCAGCCAGGCACCTGCCGGGCGGAGAGCGAACTATCCGAACCGCTCAGTAACGAGCGGCAAGTAGGAAGCAGGAATGCCATGGCTTCGCGCCGGACCCAGCGGTGGCTGCCGGTCGCCTTCGCCGCGACCGTCGGCCTCGCCCTGATCGCGGGCTCCTACACGTACGTGTCCACGGTCGCGGGCGACCGCAGCGGCTGCGTGGTGCTCGACGTCGTCTCCTCGACCGAGAAGAGCGAACTCGTCAAGGACCTCGCCGAGCGGTACAACGGCAGCAGGCGGCGGTTCGGCGACCGCTGCGCCGATATCGCGGTCACCGGCCTCACCTCCGGCCAGGCCATGCAGGCGCTCGCCGGGGACTGGGGCGCGCTGTCCGGCACCGGCAGCCCGCGCCCGCAGGTGTGGCTGCCGACGTCGACGCTGTGGACCGGCCAGTTGCAGCTGCTCGACCAGGCCGCCGGGCACCAGGTGCAGACCGGCGGGGAGTACGAGTCGATCGCCAACAGCCCGCTGGTAATCGCGATGCCCGCCGCCAAGGCGCGCTACCTGCAGCAGAAAGGCCCGCTGGGCTGGGGCGACATCCTCGGCATGTCCGGCGAGCAGGGCTGGGCGCAGTTCGGCAAGCCGGAGTGGAAGCGGTTCACCTTCGGCAAGGACAACCCGAACCTGTCCACCTCCGGCCTGGCCGCGACCATCGCGACGTACTACGCCGCGACCAACACCTCCAGCGACCTCACCACCGCCGACCTGCGCGACCCGAAGGTGACCCGGTTCGTCCGCCAGATCGAGGCGAACGTCTCGCACTACAGCGACGACGTCGTCGACCTGCTGCGCGGGCTCGCCGCCGCCGACCTGGCCGGGGACGCCGCCGCCTCCGACCTCAGCGCGATCGTCACCCAGGAGGAGCTGGTCTACCTCTACAACAAGGGCGAGCTGAGCGGCGGGCGGGAGCCGAACGAGCCGCTGGTGGCGCTGTATCCGAAGGAGGGCACCTTCAACCTGGACCACCCGTACGTGGTCCTGCCGCAGGCCGACGCCGCGCAGCGCGCCGCCGCCGCGGACTTCCTGGCCTTCCTGCAGGACGACCGGCAGCAGCGGGACTTCGCCGCCATCGGGTTCCGCGACCACGAGCGGGCCGCGTCCGACGACCTGGTGAAGGTGGTGGGCGGCAGCAAGGCGCCGGGCACCCTGTTCGAGCCGCCGTCGCCAGAGGTCGTGCAGGGCATCAAGGCGGGCTGGGCGACGCTGCGCAAGAAGGCGAACATCCTGATGGCCGTCGACGTGTCCGGTTCGATGACGGCGAACAAGGTCGGCAACGCGCAGACCCGGCTCGCGTACGCGACGGCCGCCGCGAAGAAGGGCATCGAGCTGCTCAACAGCGAGGACCGGGTGGGGCTGTGGGCGTTCTCGTCCAGGTTCGACGGCGCGAAGCTGCCCTACCGCGAGCAGCTGCCGCTGTCCCGGCTGGACGGCCGCAGCTTCGGCGCGAAACTGGACACGGTGCGCTCCGGCGGCGGCACCGCGCTGTACACGACCGTCCGGGCCGCGCAGCGGCACCTGCTCGACAACTACGACCGCACCCGGATCAACGCGGTGGTCGTGCTGACCGACGGCGAGAACGAGTACCCCCAGGACAACGACCTGGCCAAGCTGCTGCGCGACATCGAGCTCGACCCCGACCGGCCGGTGAAGGTCTTCTGCATCGCCTTCGACAAGGGCTCGGACCTGGTGTCACTGCAGAAGATCGCGGCCGCCACGGGCGGCAAGGCGTTCGACGCCAGGGACCCGGAGAAGATCGACGAGGCTTTCGTGAAGCTGCTCAGCAGCTTCTGATCCGCCCCGCCGACCCGCCCCGGACCGGTGTCACCAGCGTGCGCCGGCCTGCTCCGGGTAGAGCGCGGGAGCGGGCGTCACCGGCAGCTCGGGCCGCGTGGCGAGCTCGTCCGCGACGGACGCGGCCGCCGCGTCGGCGACCAGCGCGGGGATGCGCTCGGCCGGCACCGCCGGCGACAGCAGGTAACCCTGCATCAGCGAGCAGCCCGCCGCACGCAGCTGCCGCCGGGTCTGCGCGTCCTCGATGCCCTCGGCGACGGTACGCAGCCCCAGCGTGCCGGCCAGCGCGATGACCGACGAGACGATCGCGCTGTCGTGCTGGTCGGAGGTCATGCCCGAGACGAACGACCGGTCGATCTTGATCTCGTCGAGCGGGATCATCCGCAGGTGCTGCAGCGACGAGAAGCCCGTGCCGAAGTCGTCCAGCGCCAGGCCGACGCCCAGGTCGCGCAGCTGCGCGATGGTACGCATGGCGCGGGCCGGATCGGCCATCAGGGCGCTCTCGGTGATCTCCAGTTGCACCATGCGGGCCGGCACCCGGTGCTCGGCCAGCCGGTCGCGCAGCCGCTTGACCAGGTCGTCGCGGAACAGGTCGCGGATGCTGACGTTGACCGACGTGCGCAGGTCGAGCCCGGCGGCCCGCCAGCGCCCGGCCTGGGCCACGGCGTCGTCGATGATCCGGTCGGTGAGCTGGTGCATCACCGGCGTGTGCTCGACCACCGAGATGATCGCGGCGGGTGAGACGGGCCGGCCGGTCGGGTCGGTCCAGCGCAGCAGCGCCTCCACGCCGACGATCCGGCCGGTGGCCAGGTCGGCCTGCGGCTGGTAGTGCACGGCGATGCGCTCGCGGTCCTCGGTCACGATCGCGTGGCGCACCTGGTCGAGCAGGGCCAGCCGCTGCGGGTGCCGGTCGGTGCCGGGGCGGTAGAGGGCCACGCAGACGCTGTCGCGCTTGGCCTCGTACATCGCGATGTCGGCGTGGCGCATCAGGGTGGCGAAGTCATCGCCGTGCTGCGGGCTGACCGCGACCCCGACCGCGGCCGTGACCTCGACCTCCAGGCCGCTGAGCCGGACCGGGCCGTTGACGGCGGCGCTGATGCGCCGGGCGGCCTGCAGCGCCCGGTCGGCGTCGGCCTCGTCGAGCAGCACGCCGAACTCGTCCCCGCCGAGGCGGGCGACCAGGGCGCCGGCCGGCAGCCCGCCGCGCAGCCGCTCGGCGACGGCGGTGAGCAGCTGGTCGCCGGTCTCGTGGCCCAGCGAGTCGTTGACGTACTTGAAGCCGTCGAGGTCGAGCAGGAGCAGGGTCGGGCCCTGTCCGCGGCGCAGCGGCTCGGCCAGCGCGTCGGTGTACGCCGACTGCAGGCTGGCCCGGTTGCCCAGGCCGGTGAGCGGGTCGGTGAGCGCGGCCCGCTGGCGTTCGGTGGACAGGCGCGCCATGCGCTCGACCGCGTACAGCGGCATGATCACCAGGGGCACGAAGCCGAGGCTGACGTGGCCGGTCACGGCGAGCACCGGGCTCAGCATGGTCAGCGCGGCCAGGTGCACGACCGGATCGCGCATGGCCGTCAGCCGTTCACGCAGGCTCTCCTGCGGCTTGGCGCGACCGGCGGACCGCTCGCGCCGCTGGCTGACGACGACCGACCAGCCGTACACGCCGACGAAGACCAGCGCCGAGCCGGCCACCGCCAGGGTGTCGTTGAGCAGGTCGGCGAGCGCCACGCTGTGGAACGGGTTGGGCTCGCCGACCAGCAGCACCAGGTAGGCCGCGCCGAACGCGACGGCGTACCGGGCGGCGCTGAGCACGGCGTCGCGCCACGGCTGCCGGGCGCGGACCGCGATCACGGCCACGGCCAGCGCCTGCACCACGATCGCCGGGCCCAGGTCCCAGCACAGCAGGATCGCGAAGGTGAACACGAGCGACGGACTGATCACGGCGCCGGTGGCTCGGCCGGACGCGGGCAGGTAGGTGACGGCCGCGGCGGCGAGGGCCAGGAACGACATCACCCAGAACGGGACCTTCTCCATGGCCGGCGTCACCTGAACCACGGTCAAGGCCGCCAGCACGACTCCGGCCAGCGTCAACACGGCCGGCACCAGCGCCGGACGTCGGATCAGGGGCAGACCGCCCGCGGTCAGCGGCGTCACATCGCCCTCCCAAGGCAATTCGTGGGCTGAGATCACACGAGCCGCCAGCCTAACCGAGCAAATCGGGAAATCCGAGCAATCCCCGCTTTACTCAGATTTCCCCCACATTGCCGAACCACCGGGAATGCCCCGCCCCCACCCCAGCCGACGATCTTGCGTGAAATGTGGTACGAAACGCCCACAACGGGAGAAACGGCAAAAGCCCACGCAAGATCGTCGCGATCTTGCGTGAGAACGACGTTCGGAGAGGCGGGACCGTCGCGAGGCGGGCAAGATCGCTCGATTTGCCGGGCAGGGGGGCGTGCGCGGGGTCGAGATACGTGCGGTTGCCTGGCAAGTCGAGCGGTCTTGGTGCGTCAGTGGTCGTCGATCATCCGGTCGAGGCGGCGGACCAGGGCGGCGTGCTCGTCCGCGAGGCGCTGTACGCGCTCGGTGTCGCGTGCGTCCAGGGTGCGGCGCAGTTCGGCGACCGCTTCGAGGTCGTGCTCCCACTGCGACATCCGCTGGAAGTCGGGCGACGGCCTGCCCTCCTCCTGCTCGATGAGGACGGAGTAGCACACGATCGCGATGCCCATGATGTCCAGGGCCGTCTGGTGGCTCACCGCCAGCCCTGCCGGCAGGGCGCTCTCCGGCGCGTTGTGCGCCACCGACTCGGTCACCGACACCTCCATGTCGACCGGTGCGCCGCAACGATGATCGGCCACCGTGCTGGACGATACGCCCTGCCCGGAACGACCTGACAGCAGCACCTGCGTCCAGTGGGCGAGATCATCCGCCACGCCCGCGCGGGCCGCCTCCCGCGGCCGGGAACAGGTCGGCAACCGGTCCACCGGCACCCCGCGCGCCCGCGTGGGATGACCGGAACCAGGTCGCCCACCGGGCACAAGCGCATCGATTGACATCACGATGCGAGCCACGTAGGTTGCGACGGAAAGCGCTTTCCATTTCGTGCGATGTCCCCTCGGACACCGACGCCCCACAGAGTGGAGCCGACACATGACCATCACCGACCTGTCCCGCCGCGCACGATGGCGACCCGCCGCGGCAGCCGCGGGCCTCGCCCTGGCCACCGCGCTGGCCACGCTGGCCTTCACCACGACCGCCGCGGCGGCCACGCTCTACGCCGACGACTTCGAGGACGGCAACTCGTCCGGCTGGACCTCCTCCGGCGGGAGCTGGACGGTCACCACCGACGGCAGCAAGGTGCTGCGGCAGGCCGGCACCAGCGCCGACGCCCGCGCCCGGACCGGGTCGTCGTCCTGGCGGGACTACACCGTCACCGCCCGGGTCAAGCCCACCGCCTTCAACGGAGCCAACCGGTTCACCGCCGTCATCGCCCGCGCGCAGTCGAACACCAGCTACTACTACCTGGCCCTGCGGTCCAATCACACCGTCGAGCTGAAGAAGCTGGCCGGCGGCTCGTCCACCACGCTGGCAACGGGTCCGGTCACCGTCTCCACCGGTGTCTGGTACACCCTGTCGCTGTCGGTGGCGGGCACCGCGCTGCGCGGCACGGTCAACGGCGCGACCACGCTGACCGCGGTCGACGCGCAGTTCGCCACGGGTGGCATCGGCGTCGCGACCTTCTACGCCGCCGCGTCCTTCGACGACGTGACCGTGTCCGACAGCGCCGCGCCGTCGCCCAGCGCCTCCCCCTCGGCTCCGCCCACGCCGTCGAGCAGCCCGTCGGCCCCGCCGTCGGCGAGCCCGCCGCCGGCCGGCGCGATCGTGGTGGCCAAGGACGGCAGCGGCCACCACACCACGGTGCAGGCCGCCGTCGACGCCGTGCCCGCGAACAACACCAGCCGTGTCACCATCGCCATCAAACCGGGCACCTACCGGGAGCTGGTGACCGTGCCCGCGAGCAAGCCGTACGTCTCGTTCGTCGGCACCACCGGCAACGCCGCCGACGTCGTCATCACGTACGACAACGCCAGCGGCACGCCCAAACCCGACGGCAGCGGCACCTACGGCACCACCGGCAGCACCTCGGTGCTGCTGGAGGGCAACGACTTCACCGCCCGCAACCTCACCTTCTCGAACACGTTCGACGAGGCCGCCCACGATTACAGCGCCGAGCAGGCCGTCGCCGTGACGACCCGCGGCGACCGCCTGGTCTTCGACAACGTTCGGATCCTCGGCAACCAGGACACGTTGCAGCCCAGCTCCCCCAACGCGGCCACGGTCAGCCGGGCCTACTACCGCGACTGCTACATCGAGGGCGACGTCGACTTCATCTTCGGCCGCGGTACGGCCGTTTTCGACCGCTGCGAGATCCGCTCCCTCAACCGCAACTCGACCAGCAACAACGGGTACGTCACCGCGGCCTCGACCACGCTCACGAACCCGTACGGCTACCTGTTCACCAGGTGCACGCTGACCGCGCCGGCCGACGTCGCCGCGCAGAGCGTGCACCTCGGCCGCCCCTGGCACCCCAGCGGCGACGTCAACGCGATCGCGCAGGTGCTGTTCCGCGACTCGGTGCTGGGCGCGCACATCAAGGACGCCCCGTGGACGGACATGTCCGGGTTCTCGTGGCGGGACGCTCGCTTCTTCGAGTACCGCAACACCGGTCCCGGCTCCACCGTCACCGCCGACCGTCCGCAGCTGCCCGACACGGACGCCCCGCAGTTCACCGCCCAGGCATACCTGGCCGGAACCGACGGCTGGAACCCGGTCAACTGATGGGAAGGGCACCTTCTACATCGCATGGCGATGTGAAGGTGCCCTTCCTTTCACAAACGGCGGAGGAAGCGGTCGACGGTGGCGCGGAACGCGGCGGGCTGCTCCACCCAGGGATGGTGTCCGCACCGGTCGATCACGGCGAACTCGGCCAACGGGAAGAGCCCGGACAGCGCGCGCACCGGTGCGACCCCGGCGCTGCAGTCCTGCGCGCCCGCGACGACCAGGACGGGCGCGGTGACCTCGCCGAGCAGCCGGGCGAGGTCGGCGGGCGGCTCGACGCTGAAGTAGGCGCGGTTGGCAGCGTAGCTGTAGCGGGCGGTCGCCGCGTGGGCCTGCTCCGGCTCGCCCCAGGCCGCGTAGCCGAGCGGGGCGGCCTGCCGGTACCACATGTTGAAGGCGTCGTCGTCGGTGCTGCCGGGGCCGGCGGACCAGGCCGCGACCGCGGCGTCGAAGGCCGGGTCGCCGCGCCGGGCGTCGATCAGCGCCGAGGTGTCGGAGGGCTCGTCGACCAGGTAACCCGCGGGCGGGGTGACGAGCACCAGCCCGGCGAGCCGGTCGGGGAAGCGCGCCGCGTAGCTGATCGCGAGCCGGGTGCCCGCCGAGTGGCCGAGCAGCAGCAGCCGGTCCAGGCCCAGGTGGACGCGCAGCTGTTCGAGGTCCTCGGCCTGCCGCCAATACGACGCCGTCTGCACGGACTCGGGCAGCGGGGACAGTCCCACGCCGCGCAGGTGGGGAACGATCAGGCGCTGCGGGAGTCCGGCCAGGTCGCCCAGGTAGCGCGGATGCAGGGCCGCACCACCGGCGAGCGCCACGACCGGTGTACCGCCGTCATGGTTCAGTTCGTCGTAGTGCAGCGCGGCTCCGTCGGAGCCGAAGTAGGTCGTCATGAGTGGTCAGCCTTTCGCGGGATGCCTCGCGGGCGCCCCGGCGGCCACCTACGTCAGATGGACCGCGCTGCCTTGCGGAGGGGGAGCACCCAGCCTGATGTCGCGTTGATGGGTCTCACCTCCTCGGATCGGTCGCGTGAGCGGTGACGTTACCAGACGATCATGCGGGTGGATCGGCCGCGGCCAACTCGGCCACGATGTCCAGGTGCCCGGCGTGGCGGGCATACTCCTGCAGCAGGTGGAACAGGACCCGCTCCAGTGTGGGCGGCTCGGCCCCGTCCCAGCGCTCGCTGGGCTGCCCGACCGTGGCCAGGTCCGTGGCGAGCACGACCTCGCGGGTGTGCTCGCCCTGCGCCAGCAGCACGGCGACCAGTTCGGCCAGTGACTCCGTGGGGTCCACGTGCCAGCGGTCGTCGCGCCGGTCGCCCCAGGGATAGCCGACGTCGCGGCCTTCGAAGCCCCACATGATCCAGCGCAGCTCGACATGCCGCAGATGTTTGAGCAGTTCGACCGGTGTCCAGCCGGAGGCGAGCCGGCTGTGCCGCTGCTCCGCCTCGGACAGGCGCTCGACGGTCCGGATGACGGTGGTCCGGTAGTAGTCGAGGTAGGCGGTGAACACCTCGTTGCGGGAGCCGATCGGGGCGGTCGGGCTGGGCGGGGCATCGCTCACCCGTCGAGTATGCCGCCCGCCGGTGGTGTGGACCGCCGGGCGCGGTGCGCGGAGTGCCGTGTCGTGGCACCCCGCGCGCCGCGTCAACGGGTCAGAAGACCGGGACGCCCTCGCGGACCAGCTTCCAGTTCTGCTGGAAGAAGTCCGCCGGGTCGATGGAGCCCTTGGCCTGGGCCCAGTCGATGAGCAGCTGGCGGATCTCCTGCTGCTCGTTGTAGACCTGCGTCTTGACGATGCCGGGGAAGCCGCCGCCGCCGCTGCGCCGGTAGTTGTTCACCGCCACCACGAACTGGTCGGTGTCGGCGACCGGGGTCGTCGTGCCCGCATGGTGGAGGACCGTGATGCGCTGGCCCACCGGCTTGCTGATGTCGATCTCGTAGTCGACGCCGGAGAACGTGTCGTAGTTGTAGTCCGGCACGGTGGGCTCGCTGATCGCGGCCGGGTCGACCGGCGCGCCCGGGGCGAGCGTGCGGAAGTACTTGGCCGAGTACTCCAGGTAGGCGCGCACCTCGGCGCCGGTGAGCACCACGGCTTCGAGGGTGTTGTCGTAGATGTACAGCCCGGCGACGTCCTTGATCTTCACGTCGCCGGCCGGGAACAGCGCGGTGCGGCTGAACGGCGCGGCGATCGACAGCACCGGCAGCCCGGCCTGCGGGGTGCCGGCCATGGCCGCGGTCACGGTGTCGGTCTGCACCTTGTTGATGAAATCGAGGATCGGGGTGTCGACGTAACGGGACTGCTCCGCGGACAGCTCCACCACCGAGGTCGCCACGACCTGGTTGATGTACGCCACGGTCTTGTCGTGCTGCGCCTTCACCGCGGCGACGACCTTCGGGTCCTCGACGACGGTGTTCGTGTTCAGCATGGTGGCGTGCTTGGCGGTGACCTTCCAGCGGCCGCGCTCGCGGCTCAGCGTGAAGTCCATCCGGGTGACCCGCTGACCCCACTTCGACGGCTCCGACAGCAGCACCAGCTCCCCGGTCGCCTCGTTGGCGACGAACTTCTCCACGACCTCGCTGTGGGCGTGGCCGAACAGGATCGCGTCGATGCCGGGCACCTGCTGGGCGATCAGCGCCGTCGGGTTCTCGTTGGGCAGCAGGTCGCCGTAGCTGGACACGCCGCTGTCGCCGCCGTGCGCGGAGATCAGCACGATGTCGGCGCCGCGGTCGCGCATGATCGGGACGTACTTCGCCGCGGTCGCGATCATGTCCTCGAAGCGCAGCTTGCCCTCGACGTTCGCCTTGTCCCAGATCGCGACGCCGGGGTTGGTCAGACCCAGGATGCCCACCCGCAGCGACGGCGCACCGTGGCCCAGCGACACCTTCTTGATGACGTACGGCGTGAACGCCGGCTTGCCGGAGCGCGCCTTGACCGCGTTCGCGGCCAGCGCCGGGAAGCCGAGCTGGCGGATCCACAGGTCGAGCAGCGGCAGGCCGTAGTTGAACTCGTGGTTGCCCAGCGTGATGGCGTCGTAGTCGATGACGTTCATCGCGCGGGCCATCGGGTGGCGCTCGCCCGTCGACGTGATCGGCTCCTGCTTGGCGTAGAACGTCGCCAGCGGGGTGCCCTGGATGGTGTCGCCCGCGTCGAGGACCAGCGTGGCCTTGCCCTTGCGCTCGGCGCGGATCTGGTTGACCAGGGTGGCCACCTTCGCGACGCCGACGTCGTTGTGCGCGCTGTCGTCGTACTCCTTGTCGCGGTAGTAGTCCCAGTTGAAGACGTTGCCGTGGGTGTCCGAGGTGCCGAGGACCGTCAGGTCGTAGGTCTGCGGCTGCCCGTGCCCGGCCGCCTGGGCCGGGACCGCGGCGACCAGCGGTCCCGCGACGACGGCCGCGGCTGCGCCGGTGAGCAGCTGCCGCCGCGACGGCATACCGGAGGGGGAGGTCATGTGTCGAGCCTTTCCATGGGGGTCTCGCCCGGTGGGGCGCCGCCCCGCACCCTAACCAAACAGGTGACCCCCTGCCACCCGATCGACCATCCCCACTGCCCCACCCCTGCGCACCCGCCCGAGATCATCCGACTTGCCCGGCAGACGTGCGTATCTTGGACGCGCTTTCGCACAGGTGTCGGGCAAGTCGAGTGACCTTGACGGGCGGCGGGGCGGCGGCGGGGCTACGGTGCTGCGATGGAGCAGCGCATCAGCATCGTCACGCTCGGGGTCGCCGATCTGCCCAGGGCCAGGGCCTTCTACGAGCGGCTCGGCTGGCAGGGCCAGGAGATCGAGCAGACCGTGTTCTTCCAGACCGACGGCATCGCGGTCGTGCTCTGGGGACGGGACAAGGTCGCCGCCGACGCCGGGGTGCCGGACCTGGGCGGCGACGGCTTCGGCGGCGTCACCCTGGCGCACAACGTACGCAGCCGCGCCGAGGTCGACGAGATCATGGCGGTCGCGGCCGGGGCCGGGGCGACGGTCACCAAGCCCGCCCAGGAGACCTTCTACGGCGGCTACGCGGGCTTCTTCACCGACCCCGACGGGCACGTCTGGGAGATCGCGCACAACCCGGGCTTCACGCTGTCCCCGGACGGCTCGCTGATCCTGCCCGACTTCGGCCAGGCCGCCGGCTGACCGCCCAGCTCCGACTACGCCAACCGATGGGCAGGGCACCTTCTACATCGCATAGCGATGTAGAAGGTGCCCTGCCTTTCCTTAGAAGGCGATGAAGCTGTACAGGGCCAGGTGGTTGGACTTGGTGGTGGGCACGGTGTGGCCGATGGGTGAGGGCTGCACGGTGCCCCGGACGAACAGATAGTCGATCTTGCTGGAGCCGTTGGTGGCAGCTGTGCCGTAGCCGGTCATGCCGTAGCCGCTGAGTGTGCTCGCGGGGATGCCGGTGCGGTTGGCGTCGATGCCGACGATCCGGATCGTCGACGCGTTCAGCAGGGTGGTCGCGTCGGCGCCGAGGTGGATGCCGGTGCCTCCGATGCCCTTGTCGCCGTCGCCGGCGCAGGCGTTCTGCCGGTTCTCCTGCGGCAGGTGCATGGTCGCCACGAACACGCTGGTGCCGGTCGCCTTGATGGTGAACCGGGCGGCGATCGCGCTCGTGCGCTTCCACTTCCACTCGTTGGTGCTGCCGTCGTCGTTGTTCGGCGGCTTGTAGAGGGTGCAGCCCGCGCCGTTGTTGTAGGACGTTCCCGGTTTGAGCCAGCCTGCGCTCCAGTACTTGGAGACGTCGCCGGAGGCCAGGCTGAGGCGCTGGGTGTTGTAGACGATGGCGTTGGTCTGCTTCTTCTTCAGGTCGCCCAGGGACTGGTCGTCGCAGCGGTGCGTGCTGCCCCACGGCTCGGGGTCGTCCCAGACCACGATCGCCTTGTACGTGCCCGCCGGGTAACCGAACTTGGCCGACAGCTGATCGGCGTACGCGGAGGCCTGCCCGGTGCCGCGGACCTGCTGCACGATGAGGATGTCGGGCGCGACGACGCCGCTGGTAGCGGTGCGCCCGGCGTCGTCGACCAGCATCGAGGTCAGGTGGTCCGGGCCTGAGATCCGGGTGCACGACCCGTCGGAGTTGTTGGTCACCAGGTTCTCGATGTTGTTGTTGTAGACCCGCAGCACGCGATCGGCCACGGCCGCTGCCGGTGCGGGGGCGGCCGACGACGCGGCCGGCGCCGCGACCCCGCCCGCGAGCAGCACCGCCGCGACCGCGGTTACCCGGACGAATCTGCGGTGACGAACCGGCATGGGGCTTCCTTCCACCGTTGGACAGCCGACCGGTTCACGATGACGGCATTGCCTACATTCGCCCTACATCAGGGCTACAGCGGGGCAACGCCACAGGGAACGGCGCTCGGCGACGCCGCCGGGTGGCGGCCACGCTGTCGGGAGGATGTCCGGCCTGGCGGATAGCCTGGTCGGTCTATGGGCATTCGGGGCAGCGGGCCGGCGACGATCGTGTGGAGGCCGGCGTGAGCGCGGGGCTGATCGGGCGTGCGCACCCGGCGGCGGTGCTGCACGACGAGGTGTCCCGGGCGATGGCCGGGCACGGCGGGTTGGTGCTGGTCGCCGGGGAAGCGGGCATCGGCAAGACCTCCCTGCTCACCGCGGCCATGGCGCAGGCCCGCGCGTCCGGTGCGCTGGTCGTCGCGGGAACCTGCTGGGACGCCGAAAGCGCGCCGGGGTTCTGGCCGTGGACGCAGGTGCTGCGGGCCGTGCGTCGCGGCGTGGACCAGGCCGACTGGGCGGCGGCGCGGCAGGCCGGCGGGGCCGGGCTGAGCGTGCTGCTCGGCGAGGGCGGGCCGGACGCGAACGGCACGGCGTTCGACGGCGAGTTCCCCCTGTTCGACGCGGTGACGAGCGCGTTCGTGGCGCTGTCGCAGCGCCGTCCGCTGGTGGTGGCCCTGGACGACCTGCACTGGGCGGACGCGGCGTCGCTGCGGCTGCTCCGGTTCGCCGCGCAGCACACGTGGTCGGAGCGGGTGCTACTGATCGGGGCGTACCGCGACGTCGAGGTGGAGGCGCCGAAACATCCGCTGCGGGCGTTGATGGTGCCGCTGTCGGTGAAGGCGACCACGGTCACGCTGACCGGGCTGGGCCGCGACGAAGTAGCCGAGCTGATGGCGCGTACCACCGGGAGGGCGCCGGACCCGGCGCTGGCCGAGGAGGTGCACCGGCGCACCGGCGGCAATCCGTTCTTCGTGGAGCAGACGGCGCGGTTGTGGCACAGCGGCGGCAGCCTGCTGGCGGTCGCGCCGGGGGTGCGCGACGCGCTGGACCGCCGGCTGGCGTTGCTGCCCGAGGACGTCACCGCGCTGCTCGCCACGGCCGCGGTGCTCGGCCGGGAGTTCCCGCGGCAGGTCCTCGTGGCGGCGTCGGGCACGCCGGAGGCCGGGGTGGACCGGTTGCTGGCGCAGGCCGAGGAGGCCCGGCTGGTCGCCGTGCGCGGCGTCGGACGGTACGGCTTCGCCCACGACCTGGTCCGTGAGGCGCTGCACGACGGGTTGCCCGAGCGGGCGCGGCAGGAACTGCACGCGGCGGTGGTGCGGGCGGCCGAGGCCTCGCCGGAGCTGGCCGTCCAGGTGCTGCCCGCGGATCTGGCGCGGCACGCCTACCTGGCCGGCCCGTTGCTGGAGCCGGAGATCGCGGTGCGGCGGCTGCTCGCGGCCGCCGCCGACGCGGGCGAGCGGCTGGCCGCGGACGAGGCGATCTCGCACTACCGGCGGGCGCTGGAGCGGGTGCGCGAGCCCGCCCGGCGGGTGCGCGTGCTGGTCGAACTGGGCCGCAGCGTCTACCACCTCGGCGACAAGTCGGAGGGCTGGCGGCTGTTCGAGGAGGCTGCCGCGATCGCCCGGGAGACGGGCGACGGCGAGCTGCTGGCCTGGGTGGCGCTGGTGGTGCACCCGCACGGCCGTCCCGGCGGCAGCGGGACCGAGCTGCGGCAGAGCCTGCTGCGGGAGGCGTACCGGCTGCTGATCGGCGAGGGCGCGGAGGCCGCGACGCCCGAGCAGCTGGCGCAGAGCCTGATCGTCCGCACCGAGGCGCTGGCCCGCACCGGTCGCGACGACGAGGCGCTGATGTTCAGCCTGTGGGCGCGTCACGATCTGAACTGGGGGCCGGGCGGCGCCCGTGAGCGTGAGGCGCTGACCGCCGAGATGGAGCAGGTGAGCCGCCGCGCGGCGGACACCGGCACGGAGGCGCTGGCCGCATCGTTCCGGTGGGTGGCGCTGCTGGAGATGGGCGACCCGGGCTATCTGGAGCAGCTGAGCGTGTTCCTGGCGGCGGCCGAGCGCGACGGCAGCTTGCGGATGCGCATCTCGCAACTTGTCGACCAGGCCGTCATCGACACCATGCGGGGCCGCTTCGCCGAGGCGGAGGAGCTGCTGGCACGGCTGCGCGCCAGCGAGGGCCATCCGCACGCGGACTTCACGTTCATGCAGTACCACCTGGAGTGGGCGCTGGCGATGCAGCGCGGTCGATTCGCCGAGGCGGACCGGCTGCTGGCGCCGCTCGACGCGCAGGACCACCCGTACCTGCCGCTGGTCCAGGCGATCACGGCGGTGGAGCGCGGTGCCGTCGGCGAGGCGCTGCGGCTGGTGGCGGCCGCGGAGGCGTACAGCAGGCACGACCCGTACCCATCCTCGGTCAACCGGTTGTGCCTGCGCCTGCGGGCGCAGCTGGCCGCCGCGACGGCGGACCCGGAGCGCTGCGACGAGGCCCGGGAGGCGCTGCTGCCGTACCGCGGCGAGTGGGCGGTCTCGCTGTGGGGCTGCGACGTGAGCGGCCCGCTGGACCTGTGGCTGGCCGAGGTCGATGCGGCGGCGGGGCGCTGGGATGACGCCGTGGCCGAGTACACGGCCGCCGCGGAGTCGGCCGAGCGGATGCAGGCCCCGCCCTGGGCGGAGCGGGCCCGGGCGGGCCTGGCCCGCGCATTGACCGCCCGGAACGCCCCGGGCGACACACCGGCCGCCTCGCTGCTGCGCGACCCGGGCGCGCGCGAGGCCGAGGCCGCTGCGGCGTGCGAATTCCTGCGGGAGGACGCCACCTGGCGGCTGCGGTACGCGGGCCGGACAGTGCACCTGCCCGACGCCAAGGGCCTGCGCGATCTGCACGAGCTGCTCAGCCACCCGGGCACGGACATCCCGGCGGTGGAGCTGGCCGACCCACCGGGCGGCGCGACGGCGGTCGTGGCCCGGCGCATGGGCGCGGACCCGGTGCTCGACGACACGGCGAAGGCGCACTATCGGCAGCGGCTCGACCAGCTCGACGACGCGCTCGACGCGGCCGCGCGACGCGACGACACGGCTCGGCGGCGGGCGCTGGAGTCCGAACGCGACGCGCTGCTCGCGGAGCTGCGGGCGGCGGCGGGCCTGGGCGGGCGCACGCGGCGGCTCGGCGACGACGGCGAGCGCGCCCGCAAGGCGGTCACCGCCCGGATCCGCGACACGCTGCGGCGGCTCGACGACCTGCACCCGGAGCTGGCCGCGCATCTGCGGGCGAGCGTGTCGACCGGCAACGCTTGCGGCTACCACCCGGTCCCGGCACCGCCCTGGCGGCTGTGAGCGCCGCCAGGGCGGTGGACCGTCATTTGCGGTTGTAGCGGTACATGGTCAGTGCGCCGAACACGGCGGTGCACACCACGCTCGCGACCAGCACCCAGGTGATCGCCCCGGCGTCGGGCGCGCCGGTCATCACCGAGCGCACCGCCGCCACCAGGTGGGTGATCGGGTTGACGTCCACGAACGCCTGCAGCCAGCCGGGCATCGTGGTGGGCTGCACGAACACGTTGCTGAGGAAGGTCAGCGGGAACAGCACCAGCATGCTGACGCCCATCACCGACTTCTCGCTGCGCAGGATGAGGCCGAGCCAGGTCCAGATCCAGGAGAACGCGAACGAGAACACCACCAGCAGGCCGATGCCGGCTGCCACGCCCATCACGCCGCCGCCGGGACGGAAGCCCAGCACCAGCCCGACGCCCATGATCACGAGTGCGGCCAGCACATAGCGCAGCAGGTCGCCGAAGATCATGCCGACCAGCGCGGCGGGCCGCCACACGGCCAGGGTGCGGAAGCGGTCGAAGACGCCCTTCTCGATGTCGGTGTTCAGGCCGACCCCGGTGTACATCGTGATCATGACGACGCTGGTGACCATGATGCCGGGCAGCAGGTACTGCAGGTACTCGCGCGGAGAACCGGCCAGCGCGCCGCCGAACAGGTACGTGAACATCAGCGTCATGATGATCGGGAACATCGTGACGTCGAACAGCTGCTCGGGCACGTGCTTGATCTTCAGCATCGCCCGCCAGCCGAACGTCAGCGACGCCGACAGCGGCCCCGGCCGGCGCGGCTTCTCCCCCGGCGCCAGCACCGCGGCAATGGACTCCGCCGACGGCGTGTAAGCCGACGTCTCAGGTGCGACGGTCGTCGTGCTCATGCCTTCTCCTCCGTGCGGGCGGCCTTGTCGGTCAGGGCCAGGAACACCTCGTCGAGGCTGGGCTGGCCGAGGGAGAACTCGTCGACGACGATGCCCGCCCCGGCCAGCTCCGCCAGGGCCCGCGAACCGGCCGCGGCGGCGTCCACGGCCGCGCCCGAGCCCCCGACGCGCGCGGTCAGCGCGACCGGGTCGGCCTCCTGCTGCACGGTCGTGTCCAGCACCTTCGCCAGGATGCGCTCCGCTTCGGGGCGCTGGGCCGCGTCGCGCAGCCGCAGGTGCACGGTGCCCGCCCCGATCGAGGACTTGAGCTGCCCCGGGGTGCCCTCGGCGATCACCTTTCCCTCGTCGATGACCGCGATCCGGCCCGCGAGCTGGTCGGCCTCGTCGAGGTACTGCGTGGTCAGCAGCACCGTGGTGCCCTGCGCCACCACCGCCCGGATGATCTCCCAGACCTGGTTGCGACTGCGCGGGTCCAGGCCCGTCGTCGGCTCGTCCAGGAACAGCAGGTCGGGGGTGTTCAGGATGCTGGCGGCGATGTCGATGCGCCGCCGCATGCCGCCGGAGTACTTCTTCACCTGCCGGTCGGCCGCCTCGGTCAGCCCGAACGCCGCGAGCAGCTGCGCGGACCGCTCGCGCGCGGCCGGTTTGCGGTAGCCGAGCAGCCTGCCCAGCAGGATCAGGTTCTCGGTGCCGGTCAGGTCCTCGTCGACCGAGGCGTACTGCCCGGTCAAGCTGACCCGGGTGCGCACCGCGTCGGCCTCGGTGCGCAGGTCGTGCCCGAACACCCGGGCCTGTCCCCCATCGGGTCGCAGCAGCGTGGCCAGCATGCGCACCGCCGTGGTCTTGCCCGCCCCGTTGGGCCCGAGCAGGCCGTACACCGTCCCGGCGGGGACCGCCAGGTCGAGCCCGTCCACCGCCCGGGTCTTGCCGAACGTCTTCACCAGCCCGGAGGTCTCCACCGCCAGGCCGGTTCGGTTCACCGCCATCACATTCCTCTCGTCCACCACTCAACGCGGCCGGCTCGCACGGTGCGGCGACCCCGCCACCCGGTAGGCGCCAGACGCCCCGCCAGATCGGATCTGGCGGGGCGCGGGTGCCCCGCCACCCGGACAACCGAGCAGGCGCGGCGGGCGGAAACGGGTCAGCCGAAGACGCGCAGCTCGTAGACACGGGTCGCGATGTCGGAGTTCTGGGTCGGTGTGGCCACGTCCAGCCGGACGTACCGGGCGCTGACGGTGACCGGGTGGGTGCTAGTGGCCGCGGTGTTGGCGGTGACGTTGACGGCCTGGGACCAACTCACCCCGTCAGCGGACACGGAGATGCTGAACGCCCTGGTGTTGAGGGACGCCGACTCGCCGCCCGCCTGGGCGTGGGCGACCTCGAAGCGGTTGATCGTCCGCGTCGCGCCGAGGTCGACGCGCAGCCAGGCCCCGGTGACGGCGGAGCAGAACTTGTCGGTGTTGCCGCCGTTGACGGTGCCGTTCACGGCCTTCTCCGGGCCTTCGGCGGCCTGGCACGCGGTGGAGCCGGTCGCGGGGCGGCCCTGCGCCAGGTTGGTCCCGGCGCCGACGTGCGGGCTGACGGCGACGTTGTCGAAGGCCGCCGCGGCGTTGAACACCCGCAGCCCTGTCGCGCCCGTGGCGTAGGTCGCGTCCGTGACGTTGATCTTCGGCATGGCCATGTCGTCGACGTACACCTTGATCGAGGATCCGATCGCGGTCACCCGCATGCGGTAGGTCGTGCCGACGGCGACGGTCATGGCCGTGGCCTGGAGCTGGGTCCAGTTGTTGTTGACCCGGCCGAGCACGACCCGGCCCGCGGGGCTGATGCCGGCGTAGTAGCCGGTGTAGCCGTCGGTGCCGGTGGAGGGGTTGGTGACCCGGAAGATCAGCCCGGCGTCGCCGCCGCCCGAGGTCACCGCCACGTCGGCGTCGTAGGTGAGGTTGCCGAAGTTGGTGTCCAGCAGCGCCTTGCCGCCCAGCGAGTTCGCCGCCGTGTAGCGGCCGCCGGTCGCCGACCAGGAGCCGCCGTAGGTGCGCCAGCCGAAGGCGTTGTTGTCGGCGAAGTTGTCGCGCACCCGCATCGTCACCGGGGCGATCGTGCCGTCGGCGTTGAAGACCATCCGGTCGTACGCGAGCTGCCGGTGGTTGCCGTCGGTCTCGCTGAGCGGGCGGCGGTGGTAGACGATGTACCAGGTGTCGGTGCCGGGGATGTTGACCACGGAGTTGTGCCCGGAGCCGCGGGCTACGGCGGCGTCCTGGGCGAGCACCTTGCCCAGGCGGGTGAACGGGCCCAGCGGCGAGTTCGCGATGGCGTACGCGACGGAGTAGTCGGGGCCGGTCCAGCCGCCCTCGGACCACATCAGGTAGTACTTTCCGTTGCGCTTGAACATCTGCGGGCCCTCGACATAGCCCGCGGGCGTGATCTCCTTGTACACGGTGCCGTCGGTGTGCGTGCCGAGGCTGATCATGTCGGCGTTGAGCCTGACCACGTTCGCGTGGCCCCAGCCGCCGTAGTACAGGTAGGCCTGGCCGTCGTCGTCGATGAAGACGTCCTGGTCGATGGGCTGCGCCCCGTTCTGGAACTGCGCGATCAGCGGGCGGCCCAGCGCGTCGGCGTAGGGCCCCTGGGGCTGGGTCGCCACGGCCACGCCGATGCCGCCGAGGCTGCTGTTGTTCTGGATGTCGTTGGCCGCGAAGTACAGGTAGTACCTGCCGTTGCGCTGGATCGGCGCGGGCGCCCACATCGCGTAGGACGCCCAGGAGACGTTAGCCCTGGTCAGCACGTTGGGGTGCTTGGTCCAGTTGACGAGGTCGGTGGACGAGAAGGCGTCGAGGTAGGTCTGCTCGGCGTAGCTCTTCGAGGTGGTCGGGAACACCCAGTAGCGGTCGCCGTAGACGACGGTGTCGGGATCGGCGTACCAGCCGTCGGCGAACGGGTTGCCGGCCTCGCTGGTGGTGTAGTCGGGCGGCACGGCCGAGGCCGCGGGCGCGCCGAGCAGCATCCCGGCGAGGACGGCGAGCATGGTGGCGGCGGCGACGCGGCGGGGACGGTTGCCCATCGGCGGTCTCCCATCAGTGGATTCACGTTCGATCCCGAATCAACGGAATCAAAAACACGGGAACGCGAGTGGCCGCCGTACCACCGGTCGTCACTATACGTCGACACATCGTCATCTGACGATGAGTGAGGTGGATCCCGGACCGGCGATTACACCGATGCAGACAGCAGGCCCCTGCTCCGATGCTCGTTGGCACCACACGCACCGTCCCGACGAAGGGCTCCCCCATGCGTATCCGCCAACGTCTCATCGCCGCCGGCGCGGCCCTGGTCGCCGCCGCGGCACTCGTGGTCGCCCCGGCCACGCCCGCGAACGCGGCGACCAGCACACCGGTGATCTTCGTGCACGGCTTCATCGGCAACTCGTCGAACTGGACGACCGCCCTGTCGGTCTTCCGGGCCGGCGGCTTCACCCGGCTCTACACGTACGACTACAACTGGGCCGGTTCCAACCAGCTCAGCGCCGCCGGCCTGCGGGACAAGGTGAACCAGGTCAAGGCGCAGACCGGCGCGTCGAAGGTCGCCATCGTGAACCACTCGATGGGCGGCCTGGTCACCCGCTGGTACCTGGAGGAGCTGGGCGGCTCGGCCAACGTCAGCCACGTCGCCTCGATCGCCGGCGCCAACCACGGCACCACGTACGCCGGCGCGTGCCTGATCAACGTCTCGTGCATCGAGATGTACCCGGGCTCGCTGTTCCTGCTCGACCTCGCCGACGGCGACGAGACGCCCGGCAGCGCCAAGTACGGCACCTGGTACTCGGCCTGCGACGGCATCATCATCCCGTACACCAGCACCCGCCTGACCGGGGCGAGCAACAACAACGTGCTGTGCGAGACGCACATCGGGTTCCTGACCAACACCAGCGTGCTCACCCAGATCCGCAGCTTCATCGCGGCTTGACCGGCCCGTCGGCGCCGCCCTGCCCGGGGGCGGCGCCGACGCGCTCAGACCGATTCGAGCTGCTGGTTCTGGCCCGGCGTCGCGCGCGGTTTCCGGCTCGCCTTGATGGCGAGGAAGTACAGGTAGCTGCCGAGCAGGACCATCACGGTGGCGATCGGCCACGCGTACGCGCCGGGCACGTGCATGGCCAGGAACCAGGACTTCACGTCCACGCCGACCAGCAGAAAGATCATCGGCACGAGCCCCTGCGGGAACAGCGCGATCGAGCCCAGCGTCCAGCCGATCAGCGCGGTGCGCGCCGCACCCTTGGACACCTCGGCACGCTTGGGCAGTTCTACGCGGACCGGCTTGCTGCGGCCGGTGCGCATCAGGAAGAGCAGCTCCGGCCCGCCTGCCCGCAGCCGCCCGACCGCGACCCGGCCGAGCCACCAGGCCAGGAAGACGCCGGTGGCCACGCCGACCGGCACACCTGCCCAGAGCAGGAAAGCATTGTCGTACGCCGTGCCGAGGGCGAGCACCGTCGCCGCCGGGATGCCCGGCAGCAGTCCGCCCCAGAACATGAGATTGGCCTGGCCGGTCGTGTCACCGTGTTCGAGGGGGTTCTCGGGACGCTTGTGGGCGTCGGGGCCCGGCGCGAGCGCCACCACGGACAGGAGCGCGCCCAGCCCCGCACCGCCGCCGAGCATCGCCGGCACCAGGGCCAGCACCCAGGGCCACACCCAGACCAGCCCGCTCCACGCCGTGAACCCTACCGCGACCGCGAGCGTGACCGGCCCGAAGACCAGCAGGTAGGCCAGTTGACGGCCGCGCAGGTCGGCCCGCTCGCTGCCGATGAGCAGGGTCATCCACAGCGCCGTGCCGTCCTGCCCGTACAGGTTGGCCACCGACGCGCCCGCCATCAGCGCGAGCGCGGGCGCGGCCCACGGCAGCAGCACCTTCTCCCCGAACGTCAGCGGCAGCGCGGTCGTGCCGAGCGCCCAGGCGAGCGGCACGAACACCGACTGCGTCCGCTGCGGATCGCGCCACCAGGTGCGCAGTTCCTTGCGCAGCACCGCGCCGGTGCGCCCGGCGAACAGGCCCCGGCGCGGCGCGGCAACCCGGCGGGAGCCGCGGATGGTCACCCGCGCTCGGCGCGGGGTGCCTAGGCTGCGGCTCCACGCGAGCAGCAGCAGCACGATCAGCAGCACCAGCCCGGCCAGCGCAGCGACCGCCCACCACCAGTCGCCCCGGGCTGCCGACTCGACGGCGACGACGCCCCAGCCGGACGGCACGGCGCGCACCGTGCGGGCGAAGCCCGGTCCGAAGCCGGTGTCGAGCACCCCGGACACCTGGATCGCGACAGCGACCATCCAGCCGGACTGGGCGAGCACCATCATCGCCGCGATGAGCATGCCGGTGAACGCCGCGCCGGTCCGCGACTTCGCCACCACTCCGAACACGACCGTCGCGACCCTCGACAGCAGCACCACGAACACCAGCTGCAGCACGACCGCGGGGAGCGCCACGACCACGGATGCGGGGCTGAGCCGGACCGCGTAGCCGACCAGGCTGACGAACGCCAGCAGCGTCACCGAGGCGGTGACGCCGACGAAGGCCGCGGCGAGCAGGCCAACGGCGAGCCGCCGACGCGGCACGGGCAGCAGCCCGAAGTGGTCGGCGCGCAGCAGCGTCGAGCCGCCCCAGACCGGCCCGACCACCCAGCCCAGTGCCCACATCAGGTACACGGCGGCGAGCAGGTCGGCGACCACCGTGGGGTGGGCAGGCAGGGCCAGGCTGAGCCATATCGTGGCGGCCGCCAGCGCAAGCCCGAGGACCCCGCCGACGACCATCCAGGCGGCTTTTCCACCGGTCATGGAGTGGCGCATGATCGCCAGCTTCATCCGGATCAGGATGCGCGCCTCGGCCGGCAGGGCGCTCAGGACGCCAGCCACGACAGGCCCTCCCGGTCGCCGGTGTCGACACCGACGAGCCGGACGAACGCCTCCTCCAAGGTGCCGTCGCCGCGTACGGCGTCCAGCGGGCCCGCGGCGACGACCTTGCCCTTGGCCATCACGGCGACGGTGTCGCACAGCTGCTCGACCAGTGCCATGACGTGGCTGGACAGGATCACCGAACCGCCCGCGGCGACGAAGCGCACCAGGATCGACTTGAGTGCGGCCGCCGACACGGGGTCGACCGCCTCGAAAGGCTCGTCGAGCACCAGCAGCCGCGGCCCGTGCAGCAGGGCCGTGGCCAGGCCGATCTTCTTGCGCATGCCGGTGGAGTAGTCGACGACCAGGGTGCGTTCGGCGTCGCCCAGCTCCATCACGTCGAGCAGTTCCTGGACCCGCCCGGTCAGGACGTCGTCGGGGATGCCGCGCAGCTGGCCGAGGAACGTCAGCAGCTCCCGGCCGGTGAGGCGTTCGGGCATGGCCAGCCCGTCGGGCAGCACGCCCATGAGCGCCTTCGCCCGGTCCGGGTCCGCCCAGACGTCGACGCCCAGCACCTGCGACCGGCCGCCGTCGGGTCGCAGCAGGCCGACCGCCATCGACAGCGCCGTCGTCTTGCCCGCGCCGTTGGGCCCGACGAGCCCGAAGAACGAGCCCTGGGGCACGGCCAGGTCGACGTGGTCAACGGCGACAGTGTCGCCGAACGCCTTGTGCAGCGCGGTCAGCCGCAGCGCCGCGGCCGGTTCGGCCTCCACGGTCACTCCCCCGGCAGCCGCGGACCCGGGACCTGGCCGCGCTCCGGGCCGGACCACTCCATGGTCAGGGTCAGGTGGCCCTCGCTGGCGGCTTTGGCGATCACCACGCCGGACTCGGCCGTGATCTTGATGCCGATCTCGACGGTGAACTTGTCCGGCCGCCGGGGCAGCGAGCTGACCTGGTCGGTCACCGTCTGGATGACCGGGCGCAGCCGGCTCATCATGGTCTGGAAACTGTCCCGCGCGGTGGTGATGTGGTCGCCGACCCCGGCCTCGACCAGCTCGTCGCGCTCGCCGTCGCTCGGCTCGACCAGCAGCCGGGTGCCGTCCTCCAGGGTCACTTCGATCAGCGGTTGCATGCTCAGCCTTTCCAGCCGGGGCAGATGTCCTCGTCGTCGGGTTCAGCCGCGGCGGCGCGTCGTTCGTCTTCGGTCAGTCCGCGGCCGACCACCTCGCACAGGTGCCGACGCCACTCCTGCGGGTCGAGGGCGAACCGCCGCAGGCCGAACTCGACGCCGCTGACGGTCATGGTCGTCACCGCCCCATCGATGGCGGTGCCGCCCTGCCGGTACTCGTCCAGGTCGTCGGACTTGGGCAGCACCAGTGTGTAGCGCACCGTCGGCCCGGTCACGTCCCAGACCGCGAACTGCTCGCCGCGTTGCAGGTAGACCGTGTCGCCGTGGAAGCTGTGCAGCCGGCAGCAGGCGTTGGCGAGCTGGGGGTTCGCAGGCGGCGCCAGCGTCGCGACTAGCTTCAGCTGTGCGAGGTCGACGATGCCGACCTGGCCCCGTTCGCTGGAGACGGCCAACCGGTCGCCGCGATCGTCGAAGGCCAGCTGCATCACGCTGCTGAACTCGTCGAACCGGAGCAGGGAACCGTGCTGCTTGCCGGTCTCGGCATTCCACAGCGTGACCACGCCGCCTGACGTGTTCACCGCCAGCAGCTGCCGCTGCTCGTTGTAAGCACAGGTGCCGTTGGGGGCCCGGGTGTCGATGCCCGGCTCCCCGCTCAGATCGACCGGATCCAGGGGGCGCAGGCTCGGATAGTCCCAGCGGTGGATCACGCTGCCGTTGAAGTGGACCAGTTTGGTCGCGCTGCGGACCACGCAGGCCCAGCCGAGCCGGGCGTTCGCGGCCTCGCCGGGCGTGCTCGGCGGGGTGGTCAGCGTATGCCGCACCACCGCCGGATCGTGCAGATCGCGCAGCGAGAGGGTGGCGTTGCCGGCGTCGGCGGTGAAAAGGTAGCGGTCGTCGGCGATCAGCACCCGCTCGGTGGGCGGCAGTGCGCTCTCCACACGGCGTCCTGACGGCAGCTGCCACAGCCGGGCCGGAGTGGCCTGCCGGTCAACGGCGAACGGGCCGACCGGGACCGCCCGCTGCGCGCCGGGCGCGACGAGGTCGGCACCCAGCTCGGTGAGCGTTTTGCGCGGTACGTCGGACAGCATGACGCCGCCGTCGGCCGCGTACGCCACGAGCCAGCCGCCGTCGTGCGGCACGGCCACCGGCACCACCCGCTGGTCGGGGCCCTCTCCGCCGAGTCGCGGCAGCGCCAGCACGCCGGTGTCGCCGCTGCCGGTCGCGACGACCTGTATGGCCTGGCTGGCAGAGGTGGCCTCCCACACCAGGCTCAGCAGCACCTCGCCCGCGGGGTCGAAACCGAGCTGGTTGCCGAACACGGCGTTGCACGGTGTCGTCAGTTCGCGCACCTGCCGCATCGCGGGCAGTTCGAACAGCCGCATCGTGCCCTTGCCGGAGAACTTCGGGCAGCGCACCAGCTGCTTGCCATCCGGGCTGACGCCCACGACGTCGTCGCCGATCTGCGCGGTGGCCCTGCCCGCCTTGACGTCCCACACCACGGTGTCGCCGGTCGCCGAGGACCTGAGCAGCACGGTGTCGGCGTCGGGGCCGAACCAGGCGTACTGCACCTCGGTCGGCGGCAGCTCGGTCTCGGTGTCGTCACGCAGGTCCCAGATCATCGCCCGGACGGGATCGTCCGCATGCCGGCTCACCAGCAGCAGCAGCCGCTGACCGGACGGGTCGAAGCGCGCGAGCCTCACGCCCGTGTACTTGGCGAGCGCCAGGCTCTTCCGGTCACCTTTCTCGTCGATGACCGTCACGCCTTCCGCGCCGCGGTAGGCGATGCGCGTGCCGGTCCGATCGGTGATCACGTCCGAGGCGGACTCGTCGAGCAGGATGGAGACGGGTCGACCGCTGCCGTCGAGCTGCCATCGGCGCAGCCTGCCGTCTGCGGTGAGCAGTGCCGGCGGGTCGGCGGCGACGGCGAGGCTGGTCACGTTCGCGGTGTCCGGCAGGATGCGGCTGACCTGGTGGAGTTGCGCGTACACCTGGAACAGCGCGCTGGTCGACTCCGGCAACGGCTTGTCGTGGTAGGCGGCCAGCGCGGTCAGCGCCGCCTTGTCGAGGTCGATCGAGGTGTACCGCAGCGCCTGCGCCGCCTGGTCGCGCGCGCTCGCGTCACGTAGCCGCGCCAGCAGGTCGTCGCTCTGCTCCTGCAGCCGCACCGCGAACACGGCCGTCGCCGCCAACAGCAGCACCAGCACCCCGGCCACCGACCGCCACGCCCAGGCGAACCGGCGGCTGCGCTGCCGGCTGGCCAGGATGAAGTCCCGGTCGTCCTGGGTGAGGTCGTCGCCGTTGCTGCGCAGCCAGTTTCGGGCCGCCTCCAGCCGCGCGCCGCGCAGCGGCTCACCCTGCTCGCGGCTGATGCGCAGGGTCTCGTACCACTGCCAGAACTCGGCCGACTCCTTCAGCCAGTCCTCCAGGCGCTGCCAGCGGCGGGTCAGCGCGTCGTGGGTCAGCTCGTAGGTGACCGCCCCCGTGTCGCGGTCCTGCGACGTGACGACGAGCCGGGCGGCGGCGAGTTCGCGGGCGACGGCCAGCATCGGCGCGGTCAGGTCCTGGGCGCGCACCGGACGCCGCAGCGCGGTCCCGGCAGCGGTCGGCTGCACCAGGCGCAGCATCAGCGAGCGCACCGCGGGCAGCTCGGCCCGCGGGACGCGTTCGCGCAGCACCTCCTCGGCGTAGCCCGCGATGACGCCGCCGACCCCACCGAGCGCGTCGTACGTCTCGTGGGTGAGCACGTCGCCGGGTTCGGACCGCCACAGCCGCTCCAGCAGGAACTCGACCATCGGCAGGGCGCCGGCGGTCGCGCCCGCGTCGGTGAGGATGCGGTCCACCAGCCGGGGTTCGGCGGCGCGGTCCGCCGCCGCGAGCGGCCCCTCGACCGCTTCGCGCAGGGCGTCGCCGGTCAGCGGCGCGAGGTAGGTGATCGCGTGCGTCCACGCCGGGCCGAGCCCGGACAGCGCCGCGGCCTGGTCCAGGAAGTCCGAGCGCAGCGTGACGATGACCCGGACGGTGCGGGTCGACTCCCACAGCGCCCGCAGCAGCGTGAACAGCTCGGTGGCCTGCGCGGGGTCGTGGCCGACCAGTTCTTCGAGCTGGTCGACGACGATGACGAGCCGCTGCGCGTACGCCTGATCGAGAACTCGGACGATGAGGTCGCCGATCCGGCCGGCCCGTAGTTCGGCGGCGATCTCTGCGGGAGTGGCGTCGGGAAGGTCGAACGCCTGCGAAAGCGCGCGGGTGAGCACGCTCTCGGCGGTGACCCCGGCGGCGACCCGCAGGCCGACGATGACGGCGGGCCGCTTCCGCAGCCGGGGCAGCACCCCGGCGGACAGCAGGGACGACTTGCCGGTGCCGGACGCGCCGTTGAGCACGGTGAACGGCTCCCGCCACACGGTCTCGGCCAGCTCGGCCGCCTCGGTGACGCGTCCGAAGTAGAGCGGGGCGTCCTGCTCGCGGAACGGCTCCAGGCCGCGGAACGGGCTGTCGTCCCACCGGCCCGGCGGTTCGGCCCAACCGGCCAGCCCCGGTGCCGCGGCGAGCAGCGCGGCCGCGGGCTGGGCGTATGCCGTACGCCGCCCGGCCAGCGCCTCCGTCGCAACGATCATGCCGGTCACGGCCTGGCGGTCGTCGTCCCAGACGGGGCCGCCACTGAAGCCCTGCGTGGCCCAGAAGCCGGCGTTGCGGTCGTCGTCGATCTGCAACCAGCCCGAACCCTGCCGGCCGTGCATCGTGCCCACGGCCCACACGCCGTCCGGGTGGTGTTCCGGGAAGCCGAACATCCGGCACCGGTGCCCCCAGGCGTCGGGCTCGTCCACGAGGCGGACCGGGCGCACCCCCTCGGGCGCGGGCTCGGCCAGCCGCAGCACGGCGATGTCGGTCTCCCGCGCGGGCCGCCACACCTCGACGACGGCCGTGCCGGTGGTGCCGGTGGCCCGGAAGCGGACCTCGATCCGCGTGCCCACGCCGGGCTCCGCGGAGCCGCGGGCCAGCAGCTTGGTGAGCACGTGTGCGGCGGTGCAGACCAGGTCGGGGGCGGCCACGAAGCCCGCGCCTACCGGGTGGCCGTTCGGGAGATCGATCGACACCACGCTCGCGTGCAGCCGTTGCTCGGCGGACATTCCCCGCTCACGCCCCCTCCGCGCCGGTCGGCGGCCCGGCCCGACGAAGGCTCCATATTAGAGGCTCGTCGGGCCGGGCGCGGTCCCGGAGGGCGTGCGCTCAGGCCGGGTCGAGGACGAACACCGGGATCTCGCGGGCGACCTTGCGCTGGTAGTCGGTGTAGGTCGGGAACGCCGCGACGGCCCGGTCCCACCACACCCGACGCTCGTCACCGGTGGCCAGGTGCGCCGTGTACGCCCTGCGGTCCGGCCCGTCCTGCAGCATCACCTCGGGGTCGGCGACGATGTTGTGGTACCAGTCGGGGTTGCTCGGCCGCCCGCCGACCGACGCCACGATGGCGTAGCTGCCCCCGTGCTCGACCCGCATCAGCGGGGTCTTGCGGATCTTCCCGGACCGCGCGCCGCGCATCGTCACGATGACCACGGGCTTGCCCATGATCGTGGTGCCCTTCGTGCCGCCGCTCGACTCGTAGGTCTCGACCTGCTTGACCGACATGTCCCAGGTTCCGGGTACGTACTCCCCTGTCAGCTCCATTCGTCACACTTTAGGGCGGACGCCGCCGACCGCGCGGCCGGTGCGGTCCGCGCCGCGGATTGGCCGAACCCGCCCCGGGCCGGGCCGGCGGGCATAAAATGATCTCCATCTGCGCCGGTCGCTGCCCCGTGGAGGCGTCACGACCCG
Source organism: Catellatospora aurea (assembly GCF_042663325.1). Taxonomy (NCBI): domain Bacteria; kingdom Bacillati; phylum Actinomycetota; class Actinomycetes; order Micromonosporales; family Micromonosporaceae; genus Catellatospora; species Catellatospora aurea. The sequence continues at coordinate 139,161 of NZ_JBHTAC010000002.1, read as the reverse complement.
GCGGCCCGAGCCATGGCACGCCGACCGGTCCCGGCAGGCGCGTAAGGAAGGCGGATCCGATGGCACCGTCACCCGACCCGGCAGCCGACACCGAGCAGCTGATGATGGGAGCCGTGCCCGGCGCGGCCGCGCTGGGCCGCGGCCCGGTGCCGGACGGCGACCACTCGCGGCACGAGTACCACCACCCGGCGGCGGGCTGGGGTGCGGCGCGCAGTGTCAGCAAGGTGCTGCTGCGCAGCCCGGAGCCGGTGGAGGGTATCCGAGCGCTGCTGGTGATGAACCAGGAGGACGGCGGGTTCGACTGCCCCGGCTGCGCCTGGCCGGACGACCCGACCGGCCTGCGGCTGGACATCTGCGAGAACGGCGTCAAGCACGTCACCTGGGAGATGACCCCGCCCCGGGCCGACCGCGACTTCTTCGCCGCGCACACCGTCGCCGAGCTGGCCAGGTGGACCGATTACGACCTGGAGGCGGTCGGCCGGCTGGCCGAGCCGATGACCTACGACCCGGACACCGACCACTACGTGCCGATCTCCTGGGAGGACGCGTTTGCCCTGGTCGGTAGCACTCTGCGCGGCCTGGGCAGCCCGCACGAGGCGGCGTTCTACACCTCCGGGCGGTTGAGCAACGAGGCCACGTTCCTCTATCAGCTGTGGGTACGCGAGTTCGGCACGAACAACCTGCCGGACTGCTCGAACATGTGCCACGAGGCCAGCGGCCGGGCGCTGACCGCCGCCATCGGCTCCGGCAAGGGCACCACGGACCTGGAGGACTGGGAGCAGGCCGACGCGATCTGGCTGATGGGTGACAACGCGGCCAGCAACGCGCCCCGCATGCTCACCTGGCTGGCCGAGGCCGACCGGCGCGGCGCGGCGCTGGTGCACATCAACCCGCTGATCGAGGCGGCCTCGCGGCGCACCATCGTGCCGCACGAGTTCGTCGACATGGCCACCTTCCGCACGACCCGCACCGGCACCCGCAACGTCCAGGTCCGCATCGGCGGCGACCTGGCCCTGATGCGCGGTGTCGCCAAGGCCGTGTTCGAAACGGCCGACCGCGACCCGGCCGCGCTCGACCAGGACTTCATCGACACGCACACGTCCGGCTTCGAGCAGTACCGCGCGGTCGTCGCGGCGACCCCGTGGGCCGACCTCGTGCAGGGCTCGGGCATCGCCGAGGCCGACATCCGCTCGCTGGCCGCGTCGTACCTGGCCTCGCAGCGCGTCATCATCGCGTGGTGCCTCGGGCTGACCCAGCACGAGCACGGCGTGGACACCGTCCGGGAGATCATGAACGTGCTGCTGCTGCGCGGCAACATCGGCCGCCCGGGGGCCGGTCCCGCGCCGGTCCGCGGGCACAGCAACGTGCAGGGCAACCGCACCTGCGGCATCGACCACCGGCCGACCCCGGCGTTCCTGGACAAGCTGGCGCAGGTGTGCGGGATCGACCCGCCGCGCGAGCACGGCCTGGGCACCGTGGCGGCGATCGAGGCGATGCAGCGCCGCGACGTGAAGGTGTTCGTCGCCCTGGGCGGCAACTTCGTGCTGGCCGCGCCCGACCTGCCGCGCACCTTCGAGGCGATGCGCAACTGCGACCTCACCGTGCAGGTGAGCACCAAACTCAACCGCAGCCACGTGGTGCACGGCAAGCGCGCCCTGATCCTGCCGTGCCTCGGCCGGTCCGAACGCGACGCGCAGGCCGCCGGGGAGCAGGGCGTCACCGTCGAGGACTCGATGGCGATGGTGCACATCTCGTACGGCATGAAGGACCCGGCCTCACCGCACCTGCGCTCGGAGTGCTCGATCCTGGGCGGCATGGCCCGCGCCACCCTGCCCGACAGCCGTACGCCCTGGCAGGACTATGTCGACGACTACGACCGCATCCGCGACACCATGTCGCAGGTGCTGCCCGGGTTCGAGGACTTCAACGCCAAGGCCCGCCGCCCGCACGGGTTCCGGCTCGCCCAGCCCGCCCGGGAGCGCACGTTCCTGACCCCGTCGGGGCGGGCCGAGTTCTGGTCCGGGCCGCTGCCCGACGACGTCGAGCCGGGCGAGGGCCGGCTGATGCTGACCACGGTGCGCTCGCACGACCAGTTCAACACCAGCATCTACTCCAACGACGACCGCTACCGCGGTGTCAAGGGCCTGCGCACGGTCATCTTCATGAACGCCGACGACATGCGCGACCGGGGACTGTCCGACTTCGACCTGATCGACGTGACCAGCTTCTCCAAGGACGGCACCCGGCGCACCCTGTACGGCTACCGGGCGGTCGAGTACATGGTCCCGCCGGGCAACGCGGCCGGCTACATGCCGGAGCTGAACGTGCTGTGCGGCCTCGCCGACATGAGCACCGAGAGCGAGCAGCCGGTGACCAAGCACCTCGTGGTCGAGGTGGTCAAGCAGGCCGGCTGACGGTCACTCCTGGTGGACGAACACGCCCGGGTTGCGGGCGGTCCAGTCGAACAGCGGCTGCAGCGCGTCCATCAGTTCGACGCCGCGGGCCGTCGGCGTGTACAGGATCTGCACCGGGGTGCTGGGGATGACCTGCCGCTCGATCAGGCCGTGCTGTTCGAGTTCGCGCAGGCGCTGGGTCAGCACCCGGTCGGAGATGCCGTCGGCGAAGGCGCGGTAGTGCCCGAACCGGCGTGCCCCGCGCCGCCCGGCCAGCATGATCATGCCGACCCAGCGGCGGCCCAGCAGTTCGAGGACCGGCTGGAAGCCCCGGCAGGCGGCGTCGCTGGCGTCGTGGTGGTCGGGCACGTAGGCGGAGAGCTTCGTGGTCACTTACCCATGGTAAGTAGCTAACCCGAGTTTTGCCCACTCGGGCCCACCCCGGCCAAGCTGGGGAAACGCGGTGATCAATGCCGCGAGGCCACGAAGGGACCATGACATGCTCATCCAGGTCATCAACGGAACGACCCGCGAGGGACGGTTCAGCGAGCGGATCGCCCACTGGGTGCTGGACTTCGCCCGGCAGTACGAGGGGGTCGAGTTCGAGCTGGTCGACCTGCGCGACCACCCCCTGCCGTTCTTCGACGGGGCCGCCCCCATGTGGACCCCCCGGCAGTACGCCGACGAGGCGGTGGCGCGGTTCGGCCGGACGGTGGACCGCGCCGACGGATACATCTTCCTGACCGCCGAGTACAACCACGGCTACTCCGCGGTGCTCAAGAACGCCCTGGACTGGACGTACGCCGAATGGCACCGCAAGCCGGCCGGCTTCGTCGGCTGGGGCGGCGTCGGCGGGGCGCGGGCGATCGAGCAGCTGCGCCAGGTCACCGTCGAGTTCGAGATGGCCCCGCTGCGCCACGCGGTGCACATCGCGCCCGAGATCTACCTGCCCGCCCGCGACCAGGCCGATCCGACTGACACGGCGGTGTTCGCCCCGGCCGAGCCGTTCCTGAAACTGCTCACCGACGACCTGCTGTGGTGGACCGGCGCGCTGCACGCCGCGCGTACCCGCGACGCGTCCTGACCCGGTGCCGGGGTGCGGCCCGCGCCGCACCCCGGTCAGCCCACGTGGTCGCGGAACCGGAACACCGGGTCGGTCCAGCCGGTGTCCGCCACGCCCCGGTCGAGCGCCTCGCCGAGCACACGTTCCTCGTAGGCGAAGTGGGATTCCATGATCGCCGTCAGGCCGTCGAGCTCGCGGCCGATCGCCTCCGGCGCGTCGTCGGGCGAGCCGGCGGCTCCGGCGAGTTCGGCGACCCGGGACACGATCGATGTGATCAAGCCGTGGTCCTCGACGAGTTTGGCGATCGTCGGGGCCAGGTCCGGGCGCTGGGCGAGCAGCTCGGCGAACAGCCCGTCGTCCTCGCCCCGGTGGTGCGAGGTCAGCGCGGCGCAGAACGCCAGGCAGTGGGTGACGAGCGCGTCATGGCCCGCTTCGCGGCGGGTGATGCCCGATCTGATCTCGCGGATACGCCGCCGCAGTTCCTGGTGCGCTTGCGCGAGCTGGGTGCTCAAGGCGACCGTGCGGTCGTCGGCAGGGGAAGCCACGGGGGCGGTCCCTTCGATTCCACACCTCCATGCCTGGCGCAGTCCGCCACCGGCACGCGATGCTGCCGCCATCCGATCATGAAACGTGCGGAGAGGGCAACCCAGGCCGTTCGACGCCCCCTGTGCTACGGCAATCCTGGTGGCAGGGCCTCAGCCGCCGTCCGGGCTCCGGCGCAGCCGGGTGACGAGGTCGGCGGCGCGCCGCCACCAGTACTCGTACCGGCCGGGGAACTGCTCGTTCAGCCGGTCCAGCCGCTCGAACGCCTCGGCGGCGTAACCGGGATCGTCCTCGGCGTCGCCGATGAGCAGGCACACGTTGGCCAGCGAGCCTTCGACCAGCAGCGGCGCATGCTCGGCGTACTCGCGCAGGATCGGCTCGGCCCGGCGCGCGGTCCGTGCGGCCTCCTCCCGGCGGCCCTGCGCCAGCAGGACCTCGGCCTCGGTGGACAGCGGCATCGCCCAGCGGCGGCGTTGCACGGCGGTCGCCGGTTCCCCGTCGGTCTCCCGCAGCACTTCTTCGGCCTCCTCGACCTTGGCGAGTGCCTCGTCGAGCCGGCGGGTTCGGGTCAGCGTGGTGGCGTGGTTGGTCAGCGCGGTGGCGAGCAGGTGCCGGGCGGCCCGGCCGGTCTGGGTCCGAGCCAGCGCGATCGCCTCGGTCTCGGCGGCCGCGGCGTCGCCGAAGCGGCCGAGCAGGGTCAGCGACGTGCCCTGCAGCACGAGCAGCTCGATCTCGATCTCGCGATGGCTGCCCGGCGCGGTGTCCCGCAGCACGTCGAGCGCTTCGGTCAGCGGTGCGAGAGACGCGGCGGTGCGGCCGAGGTCGGCCAGCGCGGCGCCCCGGTTGAGCAGCAGCGGCACCCGGCCGACGGCGGACAGCACTTCCGGCGCGGTCTGCTCCAGCTCGGCGAACAGGTCCAGGGCCTGCTCTCCCGCCGCGAGACTCTCGGCGGCGTGCCCGAGCTGGCGCAGCACGAAGCTGCGCAGCGACATCAGTTCCGCGCCGAGCACGTGCGCCATCTCCGAGCCCTGGACGGCCGGCGAGCGCCAGGTCTGTTCGGCCTCGTCCAGCGTGCGCAGGGCCGCGGGTCGGTCCGGCTCCTCCTGCACGGCCAGCCAGCGGGCCATGCACAGCCGGACCCAGACGAGCATGGTCGCGCCGTCGTCCCCTTCGTGCGCGTACAGCGTCTCCAGCTCGCGGGCGAAGCGGAGCGCGCCCGCGTGGTCACCGAGGTTGGCCAGCCGCTGGGCCGAGGTGAGTGGATCCTGCTGCACCCGCCCAGCCTGCCACACCATGATCACGGGTTGCCGGGCGGCGTTGCGCCGCGGCGATACCTAGCACTAATATGCATAGCAGTTCAAGGTATAGGCGGTGTCCTCGTGCACATCACGAAAGATCTCGTCGCGGCCTCGGCAACCCCCCTCGTGCTGGGCATCCTGGCAGAGGGCGAGAGCTACGGCTACGCGATCCTCAAACAGGTCAACGAGCTGTCCGGCGGCCAGCTCGAATGGACCGACGGCCTGCTCTACCCGCTGCTGCACCGGCTGGAGCGGCTCGGCCACGTCGAGTCGACCTGGCACAGCCCGATCGAAGGGCGGCGGCGCAAGTATTACCGCATCACCGAGCAGGGTCTGAAGGAGCTGGCGGAGCAGCGCCGCCAGTGGGCCGCGGTCGTGGAGACCCTGCGGGGTGTCTGGAACGCCGGTGCTTCGCTGCGCCCCATCCCCGCCCCCGCCTGGGGCGTGGCCGGATGACGGTGGACAGCGGCAACGAACTCGAACAGCAGATCGCCGAGTGGCGGGCGTACATGCGCCGCCGGCGGGAACTGCACACCACCGACGCCGAGGAGCTGGAGGACCACCTCCGCGACCGGATCACCGAGCTGACCGAGGCGGGCCTGCACCCCGACGAGGCGTTCCTCATCGCCGTCAAGCGCATGGGCAGCCTCGACGAGCTGTCCCGGGAGTTCGCCCGGGAGCACTCCGAGCGGCTGTGGAAGCAGCTCGTGCTGACCGGCGACGACGCCGCCGCGCCCAGCAGCGGCAACCGGCGCGAGCTGTTCATCATGATCGCGTTCGCGGCGGCGGCGGCGCTCGGCATCAAGGCTCCGGCGCTGTTCGGGGTGAGCATGGAGGGCCCCAGCACCTTCTACGCCCGCAACCTCGGCCTGTTCGCGCTCGCCCCGCTGGCGGCGTACTTCGTCTGGCGGCGGCGGCCGGCCCCGGCCGTGATCGGGGTGCTGGCGGGGCTGTTCGCGCTCGGCGCGGTGGCGGCCAACGCGTTCCCGATGGCCGAGGACTCGCAGACCATCGTGCTCAGCGCGATCCACCTGCCGATCGCGCTGTGGCTCGTGGTGGGGGTCGCCTACACCGGCGGCGACTGGCGCAACGACCGGCGGCGGATGGACTTCATCCGGTTCACCGGCGAGTGGTTCATCTACTTCGTGCTGATCGCCCTCGGCGGCGGGGTGCTGACCGCGTTCACCGTCGGCACGTTCTCGGCCATCGGCCTGGACGCCGAGACGTTCGTCGGCACCTGGCTGGTGCCGTGCGGCGCGATGGCCGCGGTCGTGGTCGCGGCCTGGCTGGTCGAGGCCAAGCAGAGCGTCATCGAGAACATGGCGCCCGTGCTGACCCGGGTGTTCACCCCGCTGTTCACGGTCACCCTGGTGGTGCTGCTCGGCGCGATCGTCTGGTCGAGCAACGGCATCGACGTCGAGCGCGACGTGCTCATCATCTTCGACCTGCTGCTGGTCGTCGTGCTGGGCCTGCTGCTGTACGCCATCTCGGCCCGCGACCCGGCCGCCCCGGCCGGGATCTTCGACAAGGTGCAGCTCGCGCTCGTGGTCACCGCGCTCGTCATCGACGTGCTGGTGCTGGCCGCGATCACGGGCCGGATCACCGAGTTCGGCTTCACCGCCAACAAGACCGCCGCGCTGGGCGAGAACCTCGTCCTGCTGGCGAACCTGTCCTGGTCGGCGTGGCTGTTCTTCGGCTTCGTGCGCGGCAGGCTGCCGTTCGGCAAGCTCGAGCGCTGGCAGACCCGCTACCTGGTGGTGTACGCGGCCTGGGCCTGGATCGTGGTGCTGGTGTTCCCGCCCCTGTTCTCCTTCGCCTGAGCGGACGACGTGCGACGGCGCGGCCTTCTCGGCCGCGCCGTCGCGCTGTTCCTAGGCGATCGAGTCGTAGCTGTACCAGGCGGACGCGTCGAGCACCTGGGACGGGGTCAGCGGCTCGCCGAGCAGCGTGACCATGGTGTCGTCGGGCCCCTGCCCGCTGGGCCGCTGGTCGTCGCCGTCGCCCGGGGAGTACACGCGCCCGCCGCGGGTGAGCCACGCCTCCCACAGCCGGTCCACGTTGCAGTGGTTGAGGTAGAACAGCGGGTCGTTGGGCGAGCTGCCCGGACCCATGTCACCGCCGACCCACACGTGCACCCGGTTGTGCATCTGCGGGCTGCCGGCCTGGCCGATCCGGCGCGGGTCGATCCAGCCCTCCACCCGGTTGCGGAACCCGTCGGAGCTGACGTCCCAGGGCGCGCTGTCGTAGCCGAGCCCCTCTTCGAGCGCCCACTTGGCGTCCTCGGCGGTCGGCAGGCCCGGCACGTCGGTGTCGGTGCCCGCGTTGCGCTGCAGCGGGCGCGGCGCGACCGACCAGAGCTGCGTGCCGTAGCCCATCAGGCGCACCCGCATCGCCGCGAGGGGGCCGCTGACCACGTCGCCGCGTGCGTCGCCGAGCGCCGCCGCGCCCCACAGCGAGCTGGTGTGCTGCTGGTCGGCGGGCAGGCCGCCGTCGACGGTCCAGTCCCAGTACGGCAGTCCGGCCTCAAGGTCGCCGGTGACGCGCTGGATCTGCTGCTCCAGGCGCAGCAGGAACATCCGGTGCCAGGGCAGGAAGATCGGGCCGCCGTGGGCCAGGTTGCGCATCGGGCGCTGCGGGCTGCTCGGCATCTGCATCGCCACGAAGTGCCACAGCACGAACAGGTCCCAGGTCGTCAGCGGCTGGTCCACGCCGTACAGCCGGAAGCCCGGGATTGACGGCGACAGCAGCTGGTTGAGCTGCGAGGTGGTGTAGCCCGACTGCTCGGCGTTGAGGGCGACGACACCGGCCAGGAAACGTTCGCGGGCGGTGTCGGAGGTCTGGATGTCGGCGCGGACGGCGGTCACCGGTGCCCCTCCCCGTGGTGCTCATGCTGGTCGTGGTCGTGCGGTTGCGGCTGCGCGGGGACCGGCTGCGGCGCTTCGGGCTCACCGTGCTGGTGCTCACCATGCTGGTGGCTCGTCCCGTGCTCGTGGTCCGTGCCGTGCTGGTGGGCCTGGTCGGGCACGCAGCAGGTGGTGCCGTTGCCGCAGTGCTCGCCGTGCTCGCCGGTCAGGCAGCCGAGCTCGTCGACGGCCGGCGGCTCGGTGCCGAAGTAGTCCAGGACCCGCTTGCACATGTCGATCGCCGACGGCAGCGCGTACTGCGGCAGCCCGTGGTAGTGCACCGCGCCGTTGTCGAGGACCTCCAGCCCGCCCTCCAGCGGCTTGCCGTCGATAGTGATCTTGTATGTGGTATCGATGCGGATCTCCCGCCCCCGGTGCACCGCCGTACGCACCGACGTCGACACCCCGTCGACGCCGTGCGCGTGCCCGTGGCCAGCCGTCGACGGGTCGGGCAGCCCGTACCCGCCCGCCTCCAGAGCGGCGGTGAACCCGGCGGGCGCCGGACCGTCGTCCTTGGTCAAACTCACTGTTCCTCCACCGTGCTGCGACACCCGGGGCGAACACCGCCGCGGGCCCACGCACTGTGGCACCGGCGCGCAGCGACCGCCAACGGCTCGACGCCATTCCGACAGGCACGCCACCCGGACGGCGGAGGTCAGCCCTCGGCCGACCGCCACTCGCGGTCCAGCACGGCGAAGACGAGCTGGTCGGCCCACTCACCGCGGAACAGGTAACTCTCGACGTGGCGCGCCTCCTGGCGCATGCCGAGCCGCGCCATCAACCGGGCCGACGCCTCGTTGCCGGCGTGGCAGCGGGCGTAGACCCGGTGCAGGCCGAACTCGCCGAATGCCCAGTCCAGCAGCGCGCGGGCGGCCTCGGTGGCCAGCCCGCGGCCGCCGTGGTCGGGGTGGAAGACGTAGCCGAGTTCGGCAGTGCGGTCGGCCTGGCTGCGCCAGACCAGTTCCACGGTCCCGATCACCCTGGTGTCGGCGACGACGGCCAGGGTCAGGCAGTCGCCTTCGGCGCGCAGCGCGTCCTCGGCCACCATCGCGGTCACCGACGCTCGGGACTGCTCCCGGGTGCGCGGTCCCGCGCCGAGCATCCAGCGCACGACGTCGGGCCGGCTCTGCCAGGCGTACACGTCGTCGAGGTCACCCGGCACCATCGGGCGCAGCGTGAGCCGTGCGGTGCGCAGCGGATACGGCGGCTGGAACATCAGGTGATCTTAGGCATGGCGCACGACCACGCTCACCCTGCCGCCGGGTTCACCAGCCCAGGGCCACGGCGGCACCGAGGCAGACCAGGGTGCCGCCGGTGAACAACTGCAGTCTGCGGTGGACGGCGGGCCGGGACACCAGCGTGCGGCCGCGGTTCACCGCCCAGGTGAACAGCACGTACCAGGCCGAGTTGCGGCTTCGGCGTGGCCGGGATGGCGCGACTCCTTAGGAGTTGCGCCAAGAGTGAAGTGTCAGAGGGCGATGGTGTGGCGGTGGCCTCGGACGAGGACGTTGTCCAGGCGCATGGGGCCGTCGAAGGCGGTCGGGCGCTCGGCCCAGCGCAGGGTTCCGTTCTCGACGTCGAGGCCGAACAGGGTGCGCAGCACCAGCAGCACCGAGCCCGCCGACCAGGCCTGCGGCGAGGAGGGCGTCGGGTACTCCACCGGCTTGTCGCCCTCTCGGTCGAAACCCGCGAAGACCTCGGGCAGCCGGTAGCCGAACGCGGCCGCGGCTTCGAGCAGCTTGACCGCGAGTTCGACGGCCTCCTGGCGGTGGCCGTACCGGCGCAGGCCCTCGGCGATGATCGCGGTGTCGTGCGGCCAGACGGTGCCGTCGTGGTACTCGATCGGGTTGTAGCCGTGGTCGGCGCTGGACATGGTCCGCACGCCCCAGCCCGACGACATCCGCGGATCGAGCAGCAGCGCGACGGTCGCTTCGGCGTGCTCGTCGTCGACGATGCCGCTCCACAGCAGGTGCCCGATGTTCGAGGTGGCCGCGTCGACCTGGCGCTTGTCGCCGTCGAGGGCGAGCACGAAGTGGCCGCGTCCGGGGTGCCAGAAGTCGGTGTTGAACCGCTGCCGCAGCGCGGCCGCCTCCTTTTCGAGCTGCTCGGCCAGGTCGGGATCGTGCCACAGTTCCCGCGCCAGGCGTGCCGTGCGGATCCGCGCGTCGTAGGCGTAGCCCTGGATCTCACAGGTCGCGATGGGCGGGGTCGCGATCCGCCCGTCGGCGAACATGATCGAGTTCCAGGAGTCCTTCCAGCACTGGTTGGCCAGGCCCTGCGGGGACCGGGTGCGGTATTCCAGGTAGCCGTCGCCGTCGGGGTCGGCCGGGCCGCGCATCCAGCCCACCGCGGCGCGGGCCGCCGGTTCGAGCTGCCGGACCAGCGTGGTGTCGGCGGTCCACCGCTCGTACTCGTCGAGCAGGATGAGGAACAGCAGCGTCGCGTCATGGGTGCCGTAGTACGGGCTGTGCGGGCTGCGGCCGGTGAAGGTCAGCTCCCCGTGGCGCAGCTCGTGCGGGATCTTGCCCGGATCGGCGTCCCGGAAGTCGTCGCTCTCCTTGGCCTGGACCATGGACAGCGCCTGCAGGGTCGTGCGGGCGAGCCGGGGATGGAACGGCAGCGCCTGGTACGCGGTGATCAGGCTGTCCCGGCCGAACAGCGCCATGAACCAGGGCGCGCCGGCCGCCGGGACCGAGTGCGCGCTGCCCTTGAGCGGGCGGAAGCGCAGCGCGGCCAGGTCCATCAGGGCGTGCCGGTACGCGTGCCGGGCCGGGTCGAACGTGGTGTGCAGGACGGGAGCGGCGTCCAGCCACTGCTGCATGGTCTGCGGCATGTCCGGCTCCAGCTGCCCGAAGCCGCCGTGCCCGACCCGCAGCGGGTGCTCGCCGTCGTTGTCGGAGCAGGTCACGTCGATGCACGTCATCCACTCGCCGTGGGCGGGCAGCCGCACCGCCCACCGCATGCTCGTCGGCCGCAGCTCGCCCGGCTCGCTGAATACCACGGTCGTCGCCCGGGTGAAGTCGCCGTTGCGGTACGCGAAGGTCACCGTGTCATCCGTGACGGTGGCGTTCACCTGCCGGGGGCCGATCTTCGCGTCCTTGACCTCGAAGATGTCGGCGAAGTCGGCGTCCAGCGACAGTTCGAGGACCAGCTCGCACACCTCGTCGCCGTAGTTCTGCACGATGACGTCCTCGTGCACGCCGGTGGACACGATGCGGTCGCGCCGGACGGACAGTGCCGGGTTGACCCCGACGCTCGCGCTGGGCAGCGTCGCGTGGATGCGCGCCGAGTAGTACTGGGGCGTGTCGAAGCTGAGCAGGCGCAGCTCCGCGCCGTCGAGGGTCAGCCGCCAGGTGGACAGGTGGCGGGTGTCGGCGAAGTAGAGGCCGTCGTCGGGGCCGCCGGTGTCGCCGAGGCCGTTCGTGGTGAAGAAGGTGCTGCCGTCGAGCAGTGTCAGCCGTTCCTGCGACATCGCCACCACCACAGGCTAAACCGGCCCGGGTGTGCTCCCGGACAGGTCACCCGGATGGGTGAGCGCCGCGACTCACTCACCCGCTCAACTTGCATAGTCATACGGCCGTGTGCATATACTTTGCAGGTGTCCAAGGTCCTAACGTCCCTTCCTGTCGGTGAACACGTCGGCATCGCCTTCTCCGGCGGGCTCGACACCTCCGTTGCTGTCGCGTGGATGCGCGAAAAAGGTGCGATTCCATGCACCTATACCGCAGACATCGGCCAATATGATGAACCGGACATCGCGTCGGTTCCCGGTCGCGCCCACGCGTACGGCGCGCAGATCGCCCGGCTGGTCGACTGCCGCGCGGCTCTCGTCGAGGAGGGCCTGGCCGCCCTGGCCTGCGGCGCGTTCCACATCCGCTCCGGCGGCCGCGCCTACTTCAACACCACCCCGCTCGGCCGCGCCGTGACCGGCACCCTGCTGGTGCGGGCCATGCTGGAGGACGGCGTGCAGGTGTGGGGCGACGGCTCCACCTTCAAGGGCAACGACATCGAGCGGTTCTACCGCTACGGCCTGCTGGCCAACCCGTCGCTGCGGATCTACAAGCCGTGGCTGGACGCCCAGTTCGTCACCGAGCTCGGCGGCCGCAAGGAGATGTCCGAGTGGCTGCTCGCCCGTGACCTGCCCTACCGGGACAGCACCGAGAAGGCGTACTCCACCGACGCCAACATCTGGGGCGCGACCCACGAGGCCAAGTCCCTGGAGCGGCTCGACACGGGCATCGAGATCGTCGAGCCGATCATGGGCGTGCGGTTCTGGGACAGCTCGGTGCCGATCGAGCCCGAGGACGTCACCATCGGCTTCCAGCAGGGCCGGCCGGTGACCATCAACGGCAAGGAGTTCGGCTCCGCCGTCGACCTGGTCATGGAGGCCAACGCCATCGGCGGCCGGCACGGCCTGGGCATGTCCGACCAGATCGAGAACCGGATCATCGAGGCCAAGAGCCGGGGCATCTACGAGGCGCCCGGCATGGCACTGCTGCACGCGGCGTACGAGCGGCTGGTCAACGCGATCCACAACGAGGACACGGTCGCGGCGTACCACAACGACGGCCGCCGCCTGGGCCGGCTGCTCTACGAGGGCCGCTGGCTCGACCCGCAGTCGCTGATGCTGCGCGAGGCCCTGCAGCGCTGGGTCGGCTCGGCGATCACCGGCCAGGTCACCCTGCGGCTGCGGCGCGGCGAGGACTACTCGGTCCTCGACACCACCGGCCCCACGCTGAGCTACCACCCGGACAAGCTGTCCATGGAGCGCACCGAGGACTCCGCGTTCGGCCCCGTCGACCGCATCGGCCAGCTGACCATGCGCAACCTCGACATCGCCGACTCGCGCGCCAAGCTGGAGCAGTACGCCCAGCTCGGCATCGTCGGCGGTGGCCCGCACCTGCAGGTCACCGCCGCTGTCCCGCCCGGCCCGCACCAGCTCATCGGAGCCCTCCCCGAAGGCGGCGCCGACACGATCGCCTCCCGCGGCCACGCCCCCGGCGACGACGAACTGCTCGACAACGCCGCCATGGAATCCGGCACCGACTGACGCCCCGGACTAAGGAAGGGCACCTTCTTAACGCTCCGCGTTTTAGAAGGTGCCCTTCCTAACATCAGACCGGCTTTGACCAGGGCGGGCTCGGCGGCCGGCCATCGGTCTCCGTGGCCTCGCCGGCCACGCCGCCATCAGCGCAGCCACCGCCGGAGAACCCGCTGGTCACGCGCGGCGAGCCGGACACGTTCGACGGCGCCGGAACACCATGGCGAGTGTGCGGCTACATCTTTTTTGATGTGGCCACATCAAAAAAGATGTAGCCGCTGTCGAACAGGCCTTCGCCAGGGCCGACGCATCCGCGCGAGCCGGTCCGGCTCAGGGCAGGAGGGCGGGCGGCAGCGGCGAGCGGTGCAGGATCTCCAGGCGGGCGACCGCGCGGGTCAGCACGACATAGAGCCGCTGCTGTCCGCGGGGTTCGGCGGCCACGATCTCGGCGGGCTCCACGACGATCACGTGGTCGTATTCGAGGCCCTTGACCAGGCCCGCCGGGACCAGGGTGACATGCGGCGCGTCGGCGAGCGGGCCGAGCGCCGCGATCATGTGGTCGGCGGCGACGACCGCGACACTGCCGTCGCCAGGCGCGTTGCGGGCCGCGTCACGGACGGCGGCGGCCAGGTCGTCGACCTGCCGCACCGACAGCTCTCCCCCGGGCCGGTACGAACGGGTCGGCGCGATGCCCGGGGCGAGCATCCGCGCCGCGTAGTCGGCGAGGGTCTGCGGCACCCGGTATCCGGTGCGCAGGTCGAGCATCCGCGCCTCGCGCCGGTCGAGCCGGGCGAGCAGCTCCTTCCACGATGCGGCGGCCAACGGATGGGTGGCCTGGCCGAGGTCGCCGACGATCGTCATCGACGCGTACTCCGCCCGGCGCGCGATCATCCGGCACTCCATCGGCGACAGGTCCTGCGCCTCGTCGAGGATCACGTGCGCGTAGTCGTCCCAGGTGGCCGACTCCTCCTCCGGCTCGGCCACCGGCAGCGGCTCGGCCAGCACCGGCACGTAACCGTCCTCGCCGTACGGGTCGTGCCCGTCGATCCAGCTGACGACCTGGTGGCCTTCGCGCAGGATGATCGCGGCGGCCCAGCGCTGCGCGGCGGCGATCGCGTCGTTGTCGATCGACTGCCCGGCGACGGCCATCGGGGTGGGCAGGCCGGGGGCGTACAGGCTCCAGCCGTCGTGCAGGCCGAGGCTGAGCACGAACGTGTCCACCAGCTGCGGACCCATGGTCAGCTCGCGCAGCCGGGCGGGTTCGACGCGGGCGGCCGGGGCGGCCGGCGGCTCGCCGAGCAGCTCGGACAGCTCGTCCAGCAGCGGCACGTCGTCGATCGACCAGTCCGCGCCGCCTCGAGAGGAGCCGGCGAGGAGCTCGGCCGCGTCGTCGCCGAGCACGCCGCGCGTCCGGTCGGCGTCGGCGAGCCACGCCAGCACGTCCGGCGGGCTGAGCCGGGGCCACCAGGCGACGAGGAAAGCCCGGAACTCCGGGCGGTCGCCGACGTCGTCGATGAACAGGTCACGGTCCAGGTGGTCGCCGTCGACCACCGCCCACGACGCCTCCAGCAGCGCCTTCGCGGCCAGCGGCCGGGCGGTGTTGGGCAGGGTCCCGGTGGCGGCGGCCGCGGCGCGGACCCGCTCGCGCACCGCGGACAGTTCAGCGGGGCCGAGCTTCAGGACCTGGCCCGCGTACACCAGTTTGAGCTGTTCCGGTGCGGTCGGCGGGGCCTGCCAGATCAGCTCGGCCAGCACCGCGTCCATGAGCCGGGTGCTGCCCTTGATCTCGGCGACCGGCGCGGGGTCGCGGCGGACCGCACTCACGCCCTCGACCAGCTCGCCGAGGGCGCGCAGCTGGATGCTGTCCTCGCCGAGCGCGGGCAGGACCCGGCTGATGTAGTTGGTGAAGACGGTCGAGGGCCCGACGACCAGGACCCGGCCGTCGGCGAACCGGCCGCGGTCGGTGTAGAGCAGGTACGCCGCGCGGTGCAGAGCGACCTGGGTCTTGCCGGTGCCCGGCCCGCCGCTGATCAGGGTCACGCCGCGGGCGGGAGCGCGGATCGCCTCGTCCTGCTCGCGCTGGATGGTGGTGACGATGTCGCGCATCTGCGGCCCGCGGGCCCGCTGCAGAGCGGCGAGCAGCGACCCCTCGCCCAGTACGCGCAGCTCTCCGGCGTCGTCGGGGGTCAGCAGGTCGTCGTCGAGGTCGACGACCTCGCGGCCGCGGCTGATGATGACGCGGCGGCGGACGACGCCGAGCGGTTCGCCGGGCGTGGCCCGGTAGAAGGCCGCCGCGGCGGGGGCCCGCCAGTCGATGAGCAGCGGCTCGCGGTCCTCGTCGCGGACGCCGAGGCGGCCGATGTGGTAGGTCTCGCCGTCGTCGAAGTCGAGGCGGCCGAACACGAGCCCTTCGGCTTCGGCGTCCAGCGCCCGCAGCTTGCCCGCCGCGTGGTGGACCATCGCGTCGCGTTCCACGAGTCCGCCCGCGGGCCCGGCGGCGGCGCGACCGTGGCCCTCGCGGACCAGCTGCCGGGCCTGGGCGCGCATGGCCTCGGTGCGGTCGTAGACCCGGTCGACGAGCTGCTGCTCGGCGGCGATCTCCTGCGTTCTGACGTCAGGCACAGTGCTCCCCTGGAGTGGCGGCTGGGGTGGAGTTCACGAGCATATGTGCGGCTGAGCGCACAAAGATCGTCATTCGGGCCGATTCGCCACGGGGCTGGCACCGGTTAGACTGGAACCGCGGGAGGGACAAGCGAGGGCTTGGTTCACCTCCCGTCGCTGTTTCCGGTGAGCGCGGCGGAGCATGCCACGATACTCGTACCGGCAGATATTTATCCCCATCGAGGCCGTTCGTCGGTTAGGGTCAGTGCGCCGATTGTGGATCTATCGGTCGGCTGTGTGGGAAACCGTCCAGACCCGTGGGGAACCGGAGGTGTCGGCAGATGCGGGGAATCCCGGCCGACTCGCTGGTCATCGGCATCGCGTCCTCGCCGGCCGAGCGCTGCCACCTGGCCCGGCTGCTCGGCGGCAGCGCCGCCCTGCTGATCGTGTCGAGCGTCGAGCAGGCCCGGGACTTCCTGGGCGTCGCCGGAACGCCGCCCGCAGCCGCGGCCGCTCCCCCGCTGCCGAAGGCGACCGCCCGGGTTCCTGAACCGCCGCAGCAACCACCGACCGACCTGGCTGTGGACTCCGACCGGCGGGTGCTGCGCTGGCGCAACCGGGAGGTCGCCCTCACCCGGCTGGAGCACGACTTCCTGCTGTGCCTGGCCGACGTCCCCGGGCAGGTCTGGACCTACGAGCGGCTGCACCTGGAGGTGTGGGGCAACAAGCACCTGGGCCGCGGCTCGGACATGCACTCGGTGGTGCGGCGGCTGCGCCGCAAACTCGCCCGGCTGAACGCGGCGGTCACCGTCCACGCGGTACGCGGCGTCGGCTTCCGGCTCGCCCCGGTCTGACCGGCCTGGACGCGATCCGGCCCGCCCGGTCGGAGGACCAGGCGGGCCGGATCAGCTAGCGGTCAGCCGTCAACACCGGATGGGGGACAACGCGAAGTCCTCCACCGTGGGTGTGCTGGTGTTGATCCTCGTCTGACGGGTCTGGGGCTTCCAGCCGTCCTTGGCGACGATCAGCTGCAGCGGGTTGTTGCGGCGGTCCATCCAGTAGGCGTACTTGCCCTGGGCGTCGGTCGCGAACGTCCACGAGTTCGCCCACGAGTCGACCTGGACCACCGCGCCGACGATCGGCGCGCCCACGCCCTGGCAGCTGGTCCCGGTGACGGTGCCCAGCAGCTTGCCCCAGGTCTTCGGCGGCGTCACATTCATCGTGACGGCCACCGGAGCCATCGTGTACGGCGTGTTCTCCTTGATCCCGACCGAGGCGGTGTACGTGCCCGGCTGGTCCACGTTCGCCGACATGCCGACGGTGACGGTGACCTTCGCCCCCGGCGCCAGCGTGACGGCGGACTTGTCGATCGTCAGCCAGCTGACGTCGGCGGCCGCTTCGGCGCAGCCCTCCAGACCCGGCAGGACCTCGCTGTCCGGCATCGCGCTGAAGTTGCCCGACGAACCACCGATCTTGTAGAAGCCGCACGCCGCGCCGCCGCGGTACCGGGCGGTGTTGGCGTTGGGCAGGTTCGACCACGAGTTGGTGGCCGGGTCGTACGCGAAGCCGGCGTTGCTGATGGCCCCGCCCAGCGAACCGCCGACGACGAGCAGCTTGCCGCTCGCGACGGCGAACGAGCTGGCCCAGTTGTCGGTCGGCGCGTCGGCGATCGCCGTCCACGTGTCCGCGCCCGGGTCGTAGGCGTAGCCGGCCTTCTGCGCGGCGGATCCGTCGTTGCCGCCGGTGCAGTAGACCGTGCCGTCGATCCCGCCGCAGGAGGCGAACGCCACCGACTTCGGGTAGTCGGCGACCGCCGCCCAGGTGTTCGTGGCGGGGTCGTAACGGACCACGTCGTTGGACATCGGGGTGCAGCTGGCGGTGGTGCAGCCGCCAATGGCGTACAGCTTGCCGTCGACGACCGCCTGCCCGGCCGCGGCGCGCGGCGCGGGGTTGTCGGCCTTCTCCGTCCAGGTGTTGGCCGCCGGGTCGTACGACCAGGTGCTGCCGTCGGGGCCGGAGTCACCCCAGCCGCCGGTGGCGATGATCTTCCCGCCGACGACGCCCACGGTCATCGCGTTGCGGGCCCCGGGCAGGTCGGCGATCGCCGTCCAGGTCTGCGCGACGGGGTCGTAGACGAAGTTCTTCGTCGACGAGTCCGTGCCGTCGCCGCCCGCGATGGAGTACACCTTGCCGTCGAGGCTGACGACCCGGTTGTCCATCACGTTGGCCGGGTAGTCGGCGATGTCGGTCCACGGCTCGGCTTGCGGGCCGACCGCGGGCGACGCCGCATCAGCCGACTTGCCCATCGATGCTTTCGCCGCGAACGACGTCGGCGTGTTGAGCCGCTGCTCCGGCGCGCCGGCGCTGCCGAGGACCTCCTGCCTGGTCAGCCGCGAGCCGTCGGCCCGCAGCAGTTCGAAGCCGCCCTCGCGCTCACTGAACTCGACCTGCACCGGCGCGCCGCCGGTATTGGTCACCGTGAACGTCTTGCTCGCCTTGCCGGTCGGCATCTGCACGGTCGCGCTCACCGCGGCCGGATTGACCGTGAGCTTGCCCGCCGCGAGCACGAAGCTCGCCGCGGTCGCCCAGTCGGTCTGCACGGTGACCGACTTGCTCAGGGTCACGTAGTTGCCGGCCCGCGCGGTGAACTTGTGCGCGCCGGTGAGCGAGGAGTACATCCAGTAGAAGCCGTCGGGCAGTTCCGGGTCGTCCGGGGTCGCCACGGTGGTGGCCTTCTCGGCCGGCTTGTCGTCGCTGGTGACCGTCGCGCCGTTGAGGTAGGAGTTGTCGTTCTTGTCGCGCACGTGCCCGAGCACCAGCCCGCCGGGGACCGGGGCGCAGGTGACCTGGCTGCCGATCAGCACGTTGTCGACCGACCACCACCACTCGTACGAGGCGTCGTAGTAGTGGAAGCGGACCTGGACCTGCGACTGGCCCGCGGCCTGCGGGATCGGGATCTCGGTGGTCCGCGGACCGCGGAAGTCGGCGGCCTGCCGCAGCAGGTTCGTCCAGGTCGCGCCGCCGTCGAGGCTGAGGTCGACGTCGGCCCGGTCGGAGCCGAGCTGGTTGAAGTCCTGGTTGAACCGGATGACCGGGGCGGTGACCGCGGTCAGGTTGACCACCGGGCTGACCAGCGAGCTGTCCTGCGCGCCGCCGAGCCCGTAGTCGTCGCTGTCGATGATCGCGAAGCCGCCGGTGCCGCCGGTGAGGTTGCCCCGGTTGCCGTCGTCGGTGAACTTCCAGACCTGGCCGTTGCCCTTGTTGTCGACCACGGACCAGCCCGGCGGCACGGTCGTGCCGTCGAAGGTCTCGTACTCGCCGTCGGAGCCGTAGGCGTAGCCGGGCGCGGCGGTGCAGCTGTCGGCCTTCACCGGCACGGCGACGTTGGCCACGACGTTGCCCGTGCCGACGACGACCTGCTTGGTCACCGTCTGGTAGCCCGGGTACTGCGGCTCGACCTTCAGGCTGTACGTCGCCCCGGCCGGCAGCCGCAGGGCGTAGCGCCCGTTGACCGGCGTGGTGTGGTCGTAGACGCCCGACGGGCCTTCCACGGTGACCTTCGCGTACAGCGGCCAGCCGTGCCCGGAGCCGTCGGTGACCGAGCCGGTGACGTCGACGCTGGGGACAGGGCTCAGCGCGACGTCGACCGTGGTGGTCGCGCCGTCGGTGACCGTGGCAGTGCGCGTCGCCGCGGTGTACCCGAACAGCGCCACGGCGACCTGGTAGTCGCCGGCCGGCAGCAGGGTGGAGAACCTGCCGTCGGCCCCGGTGGTCACCTCGCGGTCGACCGAGCCGGTGATGGTCACCGTCGCGCCCGCCAGCGGGCTGCCGGTGCCGGCGTCGGTGACGGTGCCGGCCAGCGTGCCGGTGTCGCCGATCGGCGCGGAGTTGAGCAGCACCAGCGCGTCCAGGCGACCCTCGCCGTAGACGTTGTTGTCGGCCGCGGTGCCGCCGCACTGGGTGTCGGCCTTGTCGATCGCCGCGCCGTTGAGCAGGGCGCGGGTCGCGTCGATGTCACCGACCAGCGCCGGAGCCGCCGACCACAGCAGCGCGATCGCGCCCGCGAGGTGCGGAGCCGCCATCGAGGTGCCGCTGATGCTGGCGTACCCGTTGCCCGGCACGCTGGAGCGCACGTTCACGCCGGGGGCGGAGATGTTCGGCTTGATCTCGCCGTTCTGGCCCGCGCCGCGGGAGGAGAAGCCGGCGATGTTGTTGTTCACGTCGTACGCGCCGGTCGAGTAGTTGCTGACCAGGCTGCCCGGCGAGCCGCTGGTCTGGCAGCCGGAGCCGTTGTTGCCGTTGGACCAGGTGCCGAAGATGCCCGAGGCGGCCCAGGCCAGCGTCACGTCCTCCATGAACGGGTCGTTGGACGGCAGCTCGGTGCCCCACGAGTTGTTGATGATGTTCGGACGCTTGCTCGCGTCGGGGTTCTGACCGTCGAGGTCGGTCGGCTCCAGCATCCACTCACCGGAGGTGATCAGCGCGGCGTCGCTGGGGCAGCAGCCGTTCGCGGCGATCCACTTGACGCCGGGGGCGACGCCGATCTGGTTCGCGCCGTCGGCTCCGGCCATGGTGCCCATGGTGTGCGTGCCGTGGCCGTCGTCGTCGCACGGGGTGTCACAGGTGCCGGCCGCGTTGAACCAGTTGTAGTCGTGGTCGAAGGTGCCGTCGCCGTTGTTGCCCCGGTACGAGGCGACCAAGGCCGGGTGGTCGAACTGGACCCCGGTGTCGATGTTGGCGATGGTGATGCCTTCGCCCTTGACGCCGTACTGCGCCCAGACGTCGTCGGCGTTGATGTTCGCGATGCCCCACTCCAGGGCGTTCACGGTCTGCTCGTCGGTGCCCTTGGTGGTCTCGGGCACCTGGTAGACGACCGGGGCGTAGAGCCCCTCGACCTCGGCGTGCGCCGCGTACTTCTGCGCCATGGCCAGGGAGCCGCTGCTCACCTTGATGGCGTTGGTCGCCCAGAACGTCTGGTACTTCACGCCTGCGGCGTCGAGGTCGGCGCGGACCTTCTTCTGGCTCTCGGCGGCGGTCTTGCGCAGCGCCTGGGCGACCGCGGTGCCGCGTTCCGCCCAGTCCTTGACGGCCTTGGCCTTGCCGAGGTCGGCCCGGTCGGTGAACCGGATCCAGAAGTCTCCCTCACTCTTGGCCGCGAGCTGTCTGGCGAGCTCTGGCCGGATCTTGTCGGCTGCGGCCTGCGCCGCCTGTGCGGTCGAGCCGGTGCCGACCAGCCCGGTCGCGGCGAGCAGAACCGCCGCTCCGGCGCTCACCAGCGATCTGGTGGCACTGGTTCTCCATTGTGGACGTCTGAACATCGGTGCTGCCTCCCTCAGAACGACCCCGATTGAAACGAGCCAAAGTGAGGGTGCGGGGGCGTCCCGGTTCGATGGAGCCGAGCCGACGACTCCCTCAGTGACACCCCCATACACCGCGCGGGTCACGCCGGTTGCCCGTTTGGACACTATGATCGAGCAGAAAGGACGATCAATAACTTGCCGTGAGCAACTTGTCGCTAACGGTTGCCAGGTTGGCGGCGAATTTGCCCATCACTGTCAGGACCATGACGAGAGCTGGTCAGCATGCTCACCACATTCGGGCGGTAGCCGTGATCGAGGACCAGAAAAGCGCATCGCCGGTGTCCGATCCGGACACCGATCCGTTCCCCCTGCTGATCGCGGTCGCACCGTCGCCCGCCGAGCGGATCCGGCTCGCCGAACGCCTGGACGGCATCGCCCCGCTCCTGCTGGTGGCCGACCTCGACGAGCTGCGCCGGCTGATCGCGGCTCCGCAGCAGCGCGCCGAGACGGCGCCCGCCACCGGCGACGGCTCCCTGGTCATCGACTCGGCGAGGTCCACGGCGCGCTGCCGCGGCCGCGAGGTCGACCTGACCCGGCTGGAGCTGGACCTGCTGACCTGCCTGACCAGCGAGCCCGTCCGGATCTGGAGCTACGCCGAACTGCACCGCACGGTATGGCGCGACGAGGGCCTCGAAGGCAAGGCCGACGTCCAGTCCGTGGTCAAGCGGCTCCGGCACAAGCTGCGCCGGCTCGGCACGGGCACCACGATCGACGCGGTGCGGGGCGTCGGCCTGCGGCTGACCGACCGGCGGCAGCCGCAGATCGGGCGCGCCTGATTACTGCCCGAAACAGGCACGTGCTCGGCAGCGCGGCAGCCGCGGACGGCAGCACCGACACTGCCATCGACACGTCCGAATGCCGACACCCTGCCCACCCCGTATCCCGGCGGTAGCGGCAGGGCTTCGGCGATCGCAGCTCAGCCGTGGTCGTGCCGGGCTGGTGCCGGGTGCCGGAACGCGTCCGCCTCCGGCGGCAGGCCCCAGGCCTGTTCGAGCGCGTCGGCCTGACGCGGCCTTGTCCGTCGCGGCGTCGCGGCCCTGCCCTCGCCGCGGCTGCTGACGAGGGCCGCCAGCGCCGTAGTGATCGGCACCGCGGAGATCAGCCCGATCGTGCCGACCACGGAGCGCACGATCTCCTGCGCCAGGAACTCGTTGGTCAGCATCTCCCCCAGCGGCGCGCCGCCCGCGGTGAGCAGCAGCAGCGTCGGCAACGACGCGCCGGCGTACGCCAGCACGATGGTGTTGATGACCGAGGTGATGTGCGCGCGCCCGACCCGCGACGCCGCCCGGTACAGGCCGCCGAAGCCCAGATTCGGATTGGCGTTGGCGAGTTCGGCGACCGTGTACGCCTGCGTGACGGTGACGTCGTCGAGCACGCCGAGCGCGCCGATGAGGATGCCCGCCAGCAGCAGGCCCGGCATGTTGATGTCGGCGTTGACGAACGTGACGTACAGCGACTCCTCGCTGGCCATGCCGGTCAGGTGCAGCAGCGACACGGACAGCGCCGACAGGCCGCCGGTCAGCGCCAGGGCGGTCAGCGTGCCCAGCACGGCCATCGACGTGGGCGCGTTGAAGCCGTGGGTCAGGTAGAGCACCACCAACATGATCAACGACGAGCCGACGATCGCGACCAGCAGCGGCGAGCTGCCCTGCAGGATGGCGGGGACCACGAACATCAGCAGCACGGCGAAGGTGAACGCCAGCCCGGCCAGCGCCGACACGCCGCGCCAGCGGCCGAACGCGATCACCGCGCCGACGAACGCCAGCACCAGCGCCCACAGCCCGTCGGTGCGGTCGTGGTCCGCGATGTCGTACTTGATCGTGCCGTCCTGCTCGAACGACTCGGTCTCCATCACCACGACCTTGTCGCCGGCCTCGACCTCGGGCGCGCCCGGACCCGACGGGATCGCGGTGGTGACCACCTTGCCGTCGGCGAGCCGCACCACGACGTCACCGCACACCGGCGGCGCTTTCTGCTCGGGGGTCTGCACGGGCGGCTCGGCGGCGTCGGCGCAGTCGATGATCCGCACGGACGCCACGACGCCGTCGTGGTTGACGGCCCCGGTCCACGGCTCGGTCTTGAGGTCGCCAGGCCACAGCAGGAACAGCCCGACCAGGGTGAGCACGGCGGCGGGGATCAGCGCGGCCAGGGTCAGCCGGGTGGCCCGCCGGGACACCGGGACCGGGGCGTGGGAGTGCGCGTGCCCGGCGTGGCCGTCGGCGGTGTCGTGGTCGTGGGCTCGGTTCACCGGATGCTCCTCGGCGGTGGTCGACGCCACGGCACCCGGGGTCGGTGGCACGGTGGCGTCGCTGTCAGCGTCCGGCGAAGTGTAGTCGCTGCTCCGACCGTACCCGCCGTGAGCCGCGCCGGGCCGTCGCGGCCCCCGGAGCGCTTCAGCGTTCGGCGGCCGTCAGATCGTCGAGCAGTGCCCGGACCCGGTCGCGGATCTCGTCGCGGATCGGACGCACGGCGTCGATGCCCTGCCCGGCGGGGTCGTCGAGCTTCCAGTCCTCGTGGCGCTGGCCCGGGAAGTACGGGCACACGTCTCCACAGCCCATCGTGATGACCACGCTGGACGCCTCGGACGCCTCCGGGGTGAGGATCTTCGGGGTCTGGCCGGTGATGTCGATGCCGACCTCGCGCATCGCCTCGACGGCGACGGGGTTGATCTGATCCGCCGGCGCGGAGCCCGCGGAGCGGACCTCCACGGCGTCGCCGGCGAGGTGGCGCAACCATCCGGCGGCCATCTGGGAGCGGCCGGCGTTGTGCACGCACACGAACAGAACGCTGGGCTTGGGGTCGGTCATCGCCGTTCTCCTACGGTCAGTTCTTCGATAGGTCGTCCCGCTCGGACGTCGATGTCGTCGCGGGTGGCCCGCACCGCGGGGAAGAGCGCGGCGACCAGGCCGACGCCGATCAGGGCGCCGAGGACCTGTGCGCCGATGTACCCCGGTACGGAGGTGGGGGTGATCCCGGCGAAGGTGTCGGTGAACGCGCGGCCGACGGTGACGGCGGGATTGGCGAAGCTGGTGGAGCTGGTGAACCAGTACGCCGCACCGATGTACGCCCCGACCGCGGGGGCCGCCAGCGCCGCGCGGCCCGTGCGGACGAGCGCGAAGACGAGCAGCACCAGGCCGGCCGTCGCGACGACCTCGCCCAGCCAGAGCTGCGGCTTGTCGCGTACGGTCGCCGACAGGCCCTGCGCGACCCCGAACATCGCGTTCGCGAGAACCGATCCCGCGATCGCGCCCAGCGTCTGGGCCGCGAGGTAGGGCGCGATGTCCCGTGCGGGCAGACCCGCGGGGTCATGCCGGTCAGACCACCACGCTGCGACGGTCACCACGGGGTTGAAGTGCGCGCCGGACACCGGGCCGAGGATCAGGATCAGCACGGCGAGCGCGAATACGGTCGCCGTGGAGTTCTCCAGCAGTTGCAGGCCGACGTCGTCCGGTGACAGCCGGGTGGCCATGATGCCGGAGCCGACGACAGCGGTGACCAGCAGCATGGTGCCGAGCAGTTCGCCCAGCAGGCGGCGGGGCAGCGCGGCGGGCATCAGCACTCCCGGCGGTTGTCGGAGGTCGCGCGCGCCCTCGCGGCGAGTTCGGAGAAGTGTGCTGCGGCGGCGTCGAGAGCGTCGGCGTTGAGGTGGTAGTAGGTGTAGCGGCCGTAGGGTTCGGCCTTGACCACACCCGCGTGGCGCAGTGCGCGCAGGTGGTTGGACACGTTCGGCTGCGACAGGCCGAGGTCCTCGACGAGATGGCAGGTGCAGGCGGGGCCTGCCGCCAGGGCGTCGACGATGGCAGCGCGGGCGGGGTCGGCCAGCAGCCGCAGCACCTCCGCCGGCGCATCACCGGAAACTGATATCACCACGCGGTAATCAAACAGTCCCGCCGGTCAGGGCCGCAACTTCGCGATCATGAACATTGGGTGACGCACTCACCCCACGAACCGCTCAGGTAGCGGGAGCGATGTCCAGCAGAGCGGACAGGGCAGCCATGCGCGGGCGGTTCGCCCGGTACCAGACCCAGGTGCCGCGGCGGTCGGACTCGACCAGGCCGGCCTCCCGGAGCACCTTCAGGTGGTGCGAGATCGTGGGTCCGGTCAGGTCGAACGCGGGGGTCAGGTCGCAGACGCAGGCCTCTCCCCCGTCCGCGGAGGCGATCATCGACAGCAGCTGCAGGCGCACCGGGTCACCGAGCGCCTTGAACGCGGCCGCGAGGTCCGTGGCCGCCTCGGCGGAAACCGTGGCGGCGGTCAGGGGTGCGCAGCACACCTCCGACTCCAGGACGGTCAGCTGCTTCGACATACCCCTAGGTTGACAGTTTTCGAAGCAGACGGCAACGCGGGTTGTCGCGCCTCACGCCCGCCGCCTATCATCGTCTATCGGCGATTAACGATGATGTTGGAGGATGGCATGGAGGAGCTGCTCGACCGCGAGGTCGCCCAGCGGTATGCATCCTGGTTCCGGGCACTTGCCGATCCGACTCGGGTGCAGATCGCAGAGTTGCTCGCCCGCAGGCGCGAGCCGATGAGCGTCGGGCAGCTCACCGCCGCGATGGGCCTGGCCCAGTCGACGGTCTCGCAGCACCTGAAGATCCTTGCCGAAGTGCGCTTCGTGCTGGTCGAGGCGGCAGGCAACGCGAACCTCTACCGGATCAACGCGAACTGCCTGGACCGCTTTCCCACCGCCGCCGATGTGGTGATGGGCCGTCCGGTTGCCAGTCCGGGCGACGCGGCACAGCGACAGGCAGGCTGAGTTGACAGATTTCTAAGTAGGCGGCACTCTAAATACGTCGCTTAGAGAAACTTCTAAACAAGGAGTCGCCACCATGCCCTCATCGACTACCAACTCCCCGGACAACCTCCCGATCGTGGTGGTCGGCGCTGGCCCGGTCGGCCTCGCCGCCGCCGCGCACCTGGCCGAGCGCGGCCTGGACTTCCTGGTCCTGGAGGCTGGCAGTGGTCCCGCCGCGGCCATGGCGAGCTGGGGGCATGTACGGGTGTTCAGCCCGTGGCGGTTCAACCTCGACCACGCGGCCCGCCGGCTGCTGGAGGCCGACGGCTGGATCACGCCGGACCTGGCCGAGCTGCCGCTGGGCGCGCAGATCGTCACCGACTACCTGGAGCCCCTGACCAAGCTGCCCGCGCTCGCGGGCCGGGTCCGCTACGGCGCGAAGGTGGTCGCGATCAGCCGCGACGGGCTCGACCGGGTCCGCACCACCGGGCGCGAGGACACCCCGTTCCTGATCCGCCTCGCCACCGGTGAGGAACTCACCGCCCGAGCGGTGATCGACGCCTCCGGCACCTGGCCCACCCCCAACGTGCTGGGCGGCTCCGGCCTGCCCGCGCACGGCGAGCCCGAGGCGGCAGCATACGTCGACAGTGCCCTGCCCGACGTGCTCGGCGCGGACCGCGACCGCTTCGCCGGCCGGCACACCCTCGTCGTCGGCGCGGGCCATTCCGCCGCCAACACCCTGCTCGCCCTGGCGCAGCTCGCCACCGAGGCACCAGGCACGACCGTGAGCTGGGCCATCCGCACCGGCGCGGCCACCCGCACGTACGGCGGGGGCGACGCCGACGCCCTGCCCGCCCGCGGCGCGCTCGGCACCCGCGTGCGGGCGCTGGTCGAGTCCGGGGCGATCACCCTGCACGCCGGGTTCTCGGTGCAGGCCGTCACGGTCGACGGCGGCATGGTGACCGTGACCTCCCGCAGCGGGGCGAGCGTCACCGCGGACCGGATCGTGTCGGCGACCGGCTTCCGGCCGGACCACACGATCGCCTCGGAGCTGCGCCTGGACCTCGACCCGGTGCTCGGCTCGACCCGCGCCCTGGCCCCGTTGATCGACCCGAACCAGCACTCCTGCGGCACGGTCCCGCCGCACGGGGTCGACGAACTAACCCAGCCCGAGACCGGCTACTACGCCGTCGGCGCGAAGTCGTACGGCCGCGCGCCCACCTTCCTCATGGCCACCGGCTACGAGCAGGTCCGCTCGGTGGTCGCCGCCCTGGCCGGGGACTGGGACGCCGCCCGTGACGTGCGGCTGGAACTGCCCGAGACCGGGGTCTGCTCCTCGTCGGCGGCGCTCAGCGCCGACGACGCCGCGTGCTGCGGCACCCCCGAACCGACCGCCGCGCCACGTGGCCTGGTCACGGGTGTCGCCGGTGGGCTACTGAGCCTGCCGGTGGTCCAGGCCGCCCCGGGCGAGACCGAGACCGGCGGATGCTGCGGCTGACGTCGCCCACGCCGGCCTCCACCGCGGAGGCCGGCGGTCGCCTGCGGCCGGTCGTGGCCGCGCTCGCCGTCACCCAGACCATCGGGTACGGCGTGCTGTACTACGTGTTCAGCGTCTTCCTCGCACCGATGGCGACCGACCTGCACACCACCACGGCGGCGGTCACCGGCGCGCTGACCGTCAGCGTGCTCACCACCGCCGCGGCGGCCGTCCCGATCGGACGGTGGCTGGACCGCCGCGGCGGGCGCGGCCTGATGACCTTCGGCTCGGTCCTCGGCGCCGGCGCGGTCCTCGCCTGGTCGCAGGTCACCGACGTCGGACAGCTGTACGCGGTGTTCACGGTGCTGGGCGTCGCCTCGGCGATGGTCCTCTACGAGGCGGCGTTCGCGGTCGTCGTCGCCACGAGCACCGCGGCGCAGCGGGCGGGCGCGCTGCTGGCGATCACCGTCGTGGCCGGATTCGCCAGCACGGTCTTCCTGCCCACGGCCGCCGCGCTGCAGGAGCGCCACGGCTGGCGGACCGCGCTGGTCGTCCTCGCGCTGACCTACGCCGTGATCGCCGTCCCGCTGCACTTCCTCGCCGTCCCGGCACGGCCCCGGGGGCATCCGGCCGCAGCGGCGGTCGACCACGCGGCGCGACGGGCCGCGGTCCGCGACGCGCTGCGCCACCGCGGGTTCTGGCTGCTGACCGCCGCGTTCGTCGTGCACGGCAGCGCCGTCTCCGTCGTGTCCGTACACCTGATCAGCTACCTGACCGGCCTCGGCCACCCTGCCGCGTTCGCCGCCACCGTCGCCGGGCTGCTCGGGGTCATGTCCGTCACCGGCCGGATCGTCGCCACGGGCCTGACCCGCCGCCGCTCCACCGCCGCCGTCACGGCGGCCGTGTTCGGCATTCAGGCGGGGGCCGCCGCCGCGCTGCCCGTGCTCGGCCACACCCGCCCCGGCGCGGTGTGCTGCGTCGTGCTGTTCGGCACCGGTTTCGGCGTCGGCACCATCGCCCGCCCCGCGCTGCTGGCCCAGCGGTACGGCACCACCGGCTATGCGACCATCGCCGCCGCCCTGACCGTGCCGACCACCGTCGCCAAGGCGGGCGCGCCGCTGGCCGCCGCCGGCCTGTACCTCGCCGCCGGCACCTACACCCCGGTCCTGGCCGTGGTCAGCGCCGCATGCGCCGTCGCGGCCACCTGCCTCACGCTGGCCGCGACTCCGGCAGGATCACCGCGTCAAGATCGGTGAACAGCTCCCGGGGAACCTCACCCCTGTTCGGTGGCGAGCAGCTGCCCCCGTGCCCGGGCGACGGCGCGGCCGCGTTCCGAATCCGGGAAGCGGTCGAGGCGGGTCCGCACCTCGGCGACGTCGACGTCCGCGCCGAAGAGTTCGGTGCCCGGTTCGAAACGGATGCCCTCGGCCAGCGGACCGGCCACCACCGGGTCGAAGCCGAGCGCGTCGACCAGCGCGGCGACCGCGGCGACGTCGGCGGGGCCGTCTCCGGCGATCGCGACGGCGGTGCGTCCGGCCTGCCCGGCGGGCCGGGCCTGGTCCTCGATGTCGTGGTAGCCGACGTGGTTGAACGCCTTCACGACGCGGGCCCCGGACAGGTGGGCCTGCACGGTCTCGCTGGAGGACGTACGCGGGTCGGTGAGATCCTCCCGGATGCCGTCGACCTCCCACCAGTAGTTCATCGCGTCGACGACGAGCTTGCCGCGCAGCGGGTCCGGGTCGATGGCGCGGTACTTGCCGAGCGGCAGCGCCAGCACGACGATGTCGGCGCGGGCCGCCGCGTCGCGGGCGGTGGTGGCGACCGCGCCGGGGACGAGCACCTCGACGGTCAGCGCGATCTTGGCCGGGTCGCCGGAACCGGCGATGAGCACCCGGTATCCGGCGGCCACGGCGAGCCGCCCGAGGACGGTGCCCAGCTTGCCCGCGCCGAGGATGCCGAGGGTCCGGGGACCGTCCTGAGCGGTGTCGTTCATGTCGTGCCCTTCGGTGTCGATGCGGCGATCAGGCGAGCAGGTCGCGGACCATCGGGATCACCTTCGCGCCGTACAGCTCGACGGCGCGCAGGCGGGCGCTCACCGGCTGCGCGCCGGCCGTGTAGATGAGGTCGAACCGGCCGACGCCGAGCGCGCGTACCGTATTGGCGATCTTGCGGGCGACGGTGTCGGGTGAGCCGATGTACAGCGATCCGTGCTCGACCTCGGCGTCGAACTCGGCGCGGCGGATCGGCGGCCAGCCGCGCAGCGCGCCGATCCGGTCGCGGATGACCCGGTAGTGCGGCCAGAAGATCTCCTTGGCCTGCTCGTCGGTGTCGGCCACGAAGCCCGGCGAGTGCATGCCGACCGGCAACGCGGTCGTGCCGAGCTGCTCGGCGGCGCGCCGATACAGCTCGATGTAAGGCGCGAAGCGGCCGGGCTGCCCGCCGATGATCGCGAGCATGAGCGGCAGACCGTGCCGCGCGGTGCGCACCACCGACTGCGGCGAGCCGCCGACGCCGACCCAGGTGCTCAGCCGACCCGATTCGGTCTTCGGGAACACGTCGGCGTTGCGCAGCGGGGCGCGCACAGTGCCGCTCCAGGTCACCGGCTGCTCGTCGAGCAGCTTCACGAACAGGTCGAGCTTCTCCTCGAACAGCACGTCGTAGTCGGCCAGGTCGTAGCCGAACAGCGGGAACGACTCGGTGAACGAGCCGCGCCCGAGGATGACCTCGGCTCGGCCGTTGGACAGCGCGTCGACGGTGGCGAAGCGCTGGAACACCCGCACCGGATCGTCGGAGCTGAGCACGGTGACGCCGGACCCGAGGCGGATGCGCTTGGTGCGGGTGGCGATCCCGGCCAGCACGGTCTCCGGCGTGGACACCGAGTACTCCGGCCGGTGGTGTTCGCCGACGGCGAGCGCGTCGACGCCGAGGTCGTCGGCGATCACCGCCTCGTCGACGACCTGCCGGATGGCGGCGGCGTAGGAGACGGGGTGGCCGGTGTCGTCGTCCGGCACGTCGCCGAAGGTGTCGAGGCCGAACACGAGGTCAGACATGGGTGGGCTCCTTCGAGAGCAGTTCGCGCACCCGCGGGGCGACCTCGCGGCCGAACTGCTCGATGCTGCGGGCGCGGGCTGCCCGGGGCAGGCGCATGATGTCGTACTTGAGGTCGAAGCGGCTGAGCCGCAGGTCACGTGCCATGGTCGCGATCTTGCGGGCGACGGTCTCGGGAGAGCCGACGAACAGGGCGCCCCCGTCGAGTTCGGCTTCGTAGCGCTGGCGCGTCGGGGCGTAGAAGCCGCGTTCGCGGGCGAGGTCCGCGACGACCGGCTGCCAGTACCGCCACCAGGTCTCCACGGCCTCGTCGTCGGTGTCGGCGACCAGGCCCAGCGAGTGCTGCGCGATGGGGAGCGGGGCGTGCCCGAACCGCTCCAGGGCGCGCAGGTACAGCTCGACGTTGCCCGCGAAGCGCTGCGGCCGGCCGCCGATGATCGCCATCATGAGCGGCAGCCCGTAGCGGGCGGCGCGCAGCACCGAGTTCGGGCTGCCGCCGACGCCGATCCAGGTGGGGATGCCGCCCTCGGGCATCCGCGGGTGCAGCCGCTGCCCGGTCAGCGGGGTGCGCACGGTGCCCGACCAGGTGACCGCGTCCTCCCGCTGCAGCCGCATGAACAGGTCGAGCTTCTCCTCGAACAGGCGCTCGTAGTCGGCCAGGTCGTAGCCGAACAGCGGGAACGACTCGGTCGCCGAGGCGCGGCCGAGCACCAGCTGGGCGCGGCCGCCGGACACCGCGTCCAGCGTATAGAACTCGTGGTACAGCCGGACGGGGTCGTTCGTGCTCAGCACGGTGACCGAGGTGCCGAGCCGGATCAGCTGCGTGGCCCGCGCGATCGCGGCGAGCAGCACGGGTGTCGCCGAGTCGGTGAAGCCCTCGCGGTAGTGCTCGCCGACGCTGAACACGTCGAGCCCGACCGCGTCGGCGAGCTGCGCCTCCTCGACGATGAGCCGCAGGGTCTCGGCGTCGCTCAGCAGCCGGTCGCCGTCGGTGGCCACCTCCCCGAACGAGTTGAGCCCCAGTTCGAAGCGTTCGGTCGTCATGGTCTCCCCCTGCCCCGCCGCGCCGCGCACGGCTGATTGACACGTCAATTAGTAGCCCCGGTATGATTGACATGTCAATTGGAGGTGGGATGACCCAGGACACACCTCGGCCACGCCGGGCACGCCGGCTGCCGACCACCGAGGAGCTGCGCATCTGGCGCGACTTCATCGAGACCGCGGAGGTGCTGCGGTCCGCGCTCACCGCGCGGCTGCAGAGCGAGTCGTCGCTGTCGTCGGGCGACTACGCGGTCCTGCTCGCCCTCAGCGAGGCCGAGGGGCAGCGTTTGCGCTCCTCCGAACTGGCGGCGCACATCGACTGGGAACGCAGCCGCCTCTCCCACCACCTGGGCCGGATGGAGCGGCGCGACCTGATCCGCCGAGAGGAGTGCGCCGCCGACAGCCGGGGCGCGGAGATCGTGCTGACGGCCACCGGCCTGCGGTCGTTCCGGCAGTCGACGGTGCCGCACCTGACCGCCGTGCGCGAGCTGTTCGTGGACGCGCTCAGCCGTGATCAGATCGTCGCGGCCGGCGACCTCGCCGCCACGCTGCGGGCCCATCTCGAAGAGTCGGGCAGGCGGCGCGGCACGCCCGCGCAGACCGGCTGACCCGCAAACGAGGCGTGGCCGGGCCCGAATGCCGGGCCCGGCCGTTCACGTCACCGGCGTCAGGTCACTGCCGGTGGTTGCGCGCGGCGAGCGCGCGGCGGATACCGAAGGCCAGCGTGGCCGCCTTGCCGACCGGCGTCGCCGACGCGCCCGTGATCGCGTCGGCGACCTTGGCGATGTTCGCCGCTGCCGACGACAGCGGCCCGGTGACCGCGTCGACCCGGACCAGCTGGACGTTGATGCCGTCCAACGTGGTCTGGACCTGCCCGACGGTGGTGTTCACCTCGCCGACGGTGTTGTTGACGTTGTCCAGCAGCGGGCCCGTCTTGGCGGTGACCTCACGGATCATGTCGGTGGTCGCGTCGACGGTGCGCCGCAGCCGCAGGATCGGCACCGCCAGCACCAGCACCAGCATCGCGAAGGCTCCCGAGGCGACCAGCGCCGCGATCTCCGTACCCGACATCGGCGGTTACTTCTTGGTCCCGGCCGAGCTGCGGCCGATCAACCAGCCCACCAGGAACACCGCCGCTCCGGTCGCCCACGGGGTGGGGTTGCGGCGGATGTTGTCCAGCAGGCTCCGTCCCGCGGCCTCCCACTCGTCGGCAGTGTGCGGCAGGCGGTCGTTGACCGCGGTGAGGGCCTCGGCGGCCGCGTCCTTTGCCGCCACGGCGGTGTGGGCGACGTTGGCCTTGAGCTCGCCCGCCCCCGCGGCCAGGGCGTGCCCGGTGTCGATCGCGGCCTGCTTGGCCTCGGCCGCCTTCTCTGCCACGACCGTGCCGGCCGTGTTCAGCGCGTCCTGCGCGCCGGCGATGGCGTCGTCCTTGCTTGGCATGTCATCTCCCCAAGTGGTGTGTGGTGTTGGCAGGCCGATACCCGCTCGCCCGCGGCATATGCCACAGCGATCAATCGGCCGCGGCCTTGGCCGACGCGTCGCGCGCCACCGGCTCGGTCCTGACCGGCGCGTCGTCCGCCACCGGCTCGGTCGTGGCCGGCGCGTCGTCCGCCACCGGCTCGGTCGTGGCCGGCGCATCGTCCGGGACCGGCTCGGAAGGCCGCCCGTGCGGCTGCGAGAAGCGGCCGAACAGCCGCCGACCCGGCCACTCGCTGGCCGAGCCGAGAACCGTGAGCAGTGCCGGGGCGAGGATCGACCGGACGATGAACGCGTCGATGAGGATGCCGACCGCCAGCGCGAACGCGAGTTCCCGGAACGGGCGCAGCGGCACCATGGCGAGCAGTCCGAAACTGACCGCGAGGGTGAACGCGGCGATGCGGATCGCGTGCGCCGACTGCGGCAGTGTGATCGCGAGCGCCTCGCGCAGCGGCCGTCCTCGGGCCTCCTTCCAGGCGGGGCCGATGCCGAAGATGTTGTAGTCCGAACCCAGCGCGACCAGCAGCACCGCGGCGGCGAACGGAACGTAGAAGGTCAGGCCGTCGGCGTGCAGCACGTCCTGGAACAGCCACGTGGTCAGGCCGAGCGTGGCCCCGATGGCCAGCACGCTGCAGGCGAGCAGACCGATGGGAGCCACCAGCGCGCGCAGGAACAGCACCAGGAACAGCAGGTTGGCCGCGAGCGCCGCGAGCGCGATCCGGCCCAGGTCCTGCTTGGTCTGCTCGACGATGAGCTGCGCGATGGCGGTGTCGCCGCCGATGCTCGTCCGCACGTCGGCCAGCCCGGCGGCCCGCACCAGACCGGGCAGGTCCTGCTGCAACCGGGTCAGGGTCTGCACGGCGCGGGCGCCCAGGGGCTCGTCGGCCAGGATCACGAGGAAACGCGCCGCGGTGCCGTCGGCCGTGCGGAACACGTGAAGATCCTGCGGGATCGCGTCGTCGGCGGGGCCGAGCACGGCGGCTACCCCGGGCTCCTTGCGCAGCGCGTCCTGCAGGCCGGCGAGCTCCTTGTCCCGGGAGCCCACCCCCTGCCCTTCCACGAGCACCTCGGTCGGCGACAGGATGCCCTCGGCGAAGCCCTGCTGCGCCTGCGCGGCGGCCTGGCGGGTCGGATGGTCGGCGGGCAGCGCCTCCACGAACGACACCCCGAGCGCCAGGTCGCGGACCGGAAGCGCGGCCGTGACCAGCCCGGCGACACACAGCAGCAGCACCGGCGCGGCGACCCAGGGGCGGGTCAGCAACCGCGACCAGCGTCCGCTGCCGACCTCGGGCTCCGGGGTGCTCGGCACGGCGGCCCGGCCGCGGCGCGGCGACCACAGGACCGCCCGGCCGAGGATGGCCAGCAGCGCGGGCACCAGGGTGACCGACACCAGCATGCCGATGAGCACGGCCAGCGCCATGCCCGGCCCGAACGCGCGGAACGCCGCCGAACCGGCCACCACCAGCGCTCCGGTGCCCGCCGCGGCGGTCGCCCCGGCGGTGGCGATGATCGGGGTGAACCTGGCGGTGGCGGTCTCGGCCGCCTCCAGCCGGTGCGCGCCCGCGGCGAGCTGGGTGCGCGCCGCGGCCAGGTAGAACACGACGTAGTCGGTGACCACGCCGAGCAGCAGCGCCACCAGCAGCGGCTGGGTCTCCTGCGGCACGGGCACGCCCAGCCGGTCGGCGAGCGCGCCGCCGACGTGCAGGGTCAGCACGATCGCAACCCCGGCCACACCCAGGGCCAGCAGCGGCGCGATCAGCGACCGGAACGCGATCGCGACGATGATGAACACCGCGGCGACGGTGACGGCCTCCAGCCAGGGCAGTGTCGACAGGACGAGGTCGCCCTGCTCCACCCGGGCCGGGACCGAGCCGGTGATCCCGACGACGGCGTCGTCGGCGTCGTAGTGCGCGGCGACGAACTTCTCGGCCGCGGCCAGCTGACCGGCGAAGCTGACGTCGGGCGCGGTGAACAGCATGGTGACGACGGTCGTGCCGTTCTCCTGCGAGCCCGGCATCAGCTGCAGCGTGTTGGTCACCGGCACTGCGCCGAGGATGGGCGCGGCGTCGGGGTATTCGCCCTGGGTCACGGCGCGGGCGCGGGCGACGGCCTCGGCCTGGACCGCCAGCGGCAGGCCGTCGGGGTTGCGCTGCACCACGGAGACCCGGCT
Organism: Catellatospora aurea; assembly: GCF_042663325.1. Lineage (NCBI taxonomy): Bacteria > Bacillati > Actinomycetota > Actinomycetes > Micromonosporales > Micromonosporaceae > Catellatospora > Catellatospora aurea. The sequence continues at coordinate 104,012 of NZ_JBHTAC010000002.1, read as the reverse complement.
CAGCAGCGGGAAGCCGAACTTCTCGAAGGAGCGGACCTCGCTGCGCACGGCCGCGTTGTCGGTGGCCACGAGCTGTCCCAGGTCGCTGCCGCCGTGGCCGATGGGCGGCAGGTACAGCACCGACGCCGCCACGGCGGCGATCCACAGCGCCACCACGACCCAGCGCAGCCACACCACCGCGATCGCGTAGTACTCCAGCAGCCGGCTCGGCCGCCAGCGGCTGCGCACCGGCATGTCCTCGCCCGACGGCGACGCTGCCCCGCTCACCGATGCACCCGCTCGGCGACGACCGGGTCCGACTGCCTCATCCGCATGGTGTTTCCTCCTGTGGCGGCACCTGTCGAGCCGCCACGCGCAGCCCGGTGGGGGCCGTTGCCGCGGGGCGGTTCGGCAGGGTGGGATTTCGTGAGTCGGGTACCCGGCCGACCGCGCGGCAAACGAGGACGACCCGAGCCGCGCGCAGCCGTGTCGGGGGCGTTAGCGGCGGCGCCGCCGGCGGTATGGCAGGGGCATGACCTCCGAAGATCCCCACCCGGCGAACGCCGTGCCCGCGCCACCGCCGGACGCCGGCCCGCGCAGTCCCACCCAGCTCAGCCCGCGCGCCTGGTGGCAGGTGCTGCGCCGGACCGCCAAGGAGTTCGACACCGACAGCCTGCAGGTGTGGGCCGCCGCCCTGACCTACTACGGGGTGCTGTCGCTGTTCCCGGGCATCCTGGTGCTGGCCGCGGCAGTAGGCCTGTTCGACGACCGGCTGGTCGACGACGTGCTCGACGACGTCACCCCGATCATGCCGACGGCGGTGCGCGAGGTCTTCACCGCCGCGCTGGACAACGTGCAGGCCAACGACAGCAAGGCGGGGGTGGCCGCGATCATCGGCCTGGCGGTGGCCATGTGGTCGGCGTCGGGCTACGTCGACGCGTTCATGCAGGCGTCCAACGCGATCTACGATGTGCCCGAGGGCCGGCCGCTGTGGAAGCGACTGCCGATCCGGCTCGCGGTGACCCTGGCGACGGGGGTGCTGCTGGTCGCGAGCGTGCTCATCGTCGTGGTGAGCGGGCGGCTGGCCGAGGCGCTCGGCCGGGTGCTCGGCCTGTCCGGGCCGGTGGTGACGGCCTGGCAGATCGGCAAGTGGCCGCTGCTGGTCGCGCTCATCGCGCTGCTGTTCGCGATCCTGTACTGGGCCTCGCCCAACGCGCGGCAGGGCGGCTTCCGGTGGATCAGCCCCGGCGGGCTGGTCGCCGTCGTGCTGTGGATCGCCGCGTCGGTGGGCTTCGGCTTCTACGTGACCCACTTCGGTTCGTACGCCGAGACCTACGGCAGCCTCGGCGGCATCATCGTGTTCCTGGTCTGGCTGTGGATCTCGAATCTGGCGATCCTGTTCGGAGCCGAACTCGACGCCGAACTCGAACGCCAGCGCGCCATCGCCGCGGGCCACCCCGCCGACAGCGAGCCCTACCTGCAGGTGCGGGACAGCTCGGCGATCGACCGCGACGGCAAGCAGCACCTCTGATCGGCGCACGCCCTCACGGCCGCGACCGGTCCGGTGAACACGCCCGGAACCCGGTCGCGGCTAGGGCTTCGGCTTCTTCGGCGGCTTCGGTTTGCCGCCGTGCGGCTCGGGTTCGGCAGCGGGACGGCGTGCTTCCGGGGTCGCCTGGACCGCGGCCGGTGACGGCGCACCACTGATCACGTCCACCTCGCCCTGGCAGGCCGTACCGTCCAGCACGAACTGGGCGGGCCGACCGGCCGACGCCCCCGCCGTGCCCGTGAGCGCGACGGCGGCCGGGCTGCCCGCGACGAGTTCGGTGCGGCCGGTGACGACCACCCGCGGGCCGTTCTGGCGGACCTCCCCCGCGCGCACACCGCCGACCCGCCAGCCGTCGGGGACCGTGAAGGTGAGCTGCCATCGCTGCGGGCGGCGGCCTGACGCGCCGACGGCGAGCGATGCGGTGTACTCGGTTCCGGCTGTGTGAATCTGCAGGCTGACGTGGCACGACTGCGGCGGCGGGGGTGTCTGGGTCGCGTCGGCGACGTCCGGACCCGCGTTCAGCACCAGCACGCCCACCAGGCCGGTGACGGCGAGCGCCCCGGCCGACAGTCCCGCGCGGCGGCGTCGGGGCATGGTGCGCACGGCAGCGGCCACCCGGCCGGCCACGCCGGTGGCCGGGTCAGGGTCCCGTCTGGTCAGCTCGGCGGGCAGCGCCAGCAGCCGGGTGCGCGTCTGCTCCTCGGCGTCCTGCGCCAGGCGGGGCGCGGGCACGCTCCACTGTTCCAGGCCGGCGACCAGCTCGGCGGCGGTGGGCCGGTCGTCAGGGTTCTTGGCGAGGCAGCTCAGGCACAGTTCTCTGATCGCCGGCGGCATGCCCGGCACGGGCGGCAGAACGTCCGGCGGGCTGAACACGTGCTGGCGCAGCCGCCGCGTCGGAGTGGTCGGATCCCATGGCAGATGCCCTGACAGGCACCGGTACATGACCATGCCGAGCGAGTAGACGTCGCTGGCCGGGGTCACCGCGCTGCGCCCGGTGACCCGTTCCGGTGCGATGTAGTCGACGGTCCCGACCAGTTCGTCCTCCTGGCCGTCGTCGAAGCCGGCCAGCACGCAGATGCCGAAGTCGAGCACCTTGACCCCGGCCGCGGTCAGCATGATATTGGCGGGGGTGACGTCGCGGTGGACGATGCCGCGCGCGTGGGCTGCGGCCAGGGCCGCGGCGACCTGCGCGGTGATCGAGAGGGTGGCCTGCCAGCCGAGGCCGGTGGCGGCCTCTCGCAGCGTCTGCCGCAGGGTGACGCCGTCCACCAGCTCCATGACAAGGTACGGCTGCTCGTGGCCGTCGAGCCGCTGCTGGCCGTAGTCGTAGACGCTGGTGATGCGTGGATGGCTCAGGCCGGCTACGGCGAGCGCCTCGGCCCGCAGCAGGCGCAGGTTGTCCGGCTGCGCGACCAGCCGCGGGGAGAGCATCTTGACGGCGACGGTACGGTGCAGGACCTGGTCATAGGCGCGCCAAACGACCGCCATACCGCCCGCGCCGACGGGCTCGACGAGACGGTAGCGCCGGCCGAGCACCACGGGTTGATCTGTCACCACACTGATCTACCCGGCCTCCGGCGGCGTTAACGTCGATCCGGCCGCCAGAGCCGGTCAGGCGAACCGGCCGTCGGCCGACTCGGCCCCGAGGCTGGCCGCCGCCTGGATCTGCCGGGCGTTCACCGAGGCTTCGCACGGGGCCGGCTCGCCGCAGTTGGCGCAGGACTGGTCGTCCACGGAGACGGGATGGTGGGTGCGCAGGAGTTCGGTGGCCGTGCTGACCACCACACTGTCGGCATCGAACAGATACACAAGGGGCCCCTCGGTCTCAAGCCGGTTGTATGACGGCTGTCGCCGAGGGATAACCGCCGAGCCCGCCGCCTAAACATGTCGACGTCGGACGCGGTGTGGTCGATGCCGGGTCGTGCACCACCGGGCGCGGGCACCCGACCCGGCGTGGATCAGGCGGTGGCCCGGCTCCACTGCTGGTTGTTGCCGGTGCCGCAGGTGTACTGCTGGATGTCGGCCCCGTCGCCGGTGCCGGAGCTCACCACGTCGAGGCACTTGCCGCTATGCCGGGCGACGATCCGGAAATAGCTGCCGGTGGCCTGCCACTGCCACTGCTGGTTCGTGCCGCCGCCACAGGTGTACTGGATGACGTTGGCCCCGTCGGCCGTCGATGCGCTCGCCACGTCCAGGCACTTGCCGCTGTACTGGTTGACGATGCGGAACCACCCGCTGCCGGCGTCGGCGAACTCCCACTTCTGGTTGCCGCCGCCGTTCCAGGTCCACTGCTTGACCTCGGCGTTGTTGGCCGTCGACTGGTTCACCACGTCGATCACCTTGCCGCTGTTGCGGTTGCTCACCCGGTAGTACGGCGGTGCGACGCCGGTGACGGTGCCCGCGGCCGCGTCGATGGTGACCTGCGGATACCAGCTCAGGCTCATCGTCGTGGCGCTCGGGAAGACGATCGGCAGCCAGACGTACTGGGAGTCGCCGACCGGCCCGCCCCACGCGCCCGCCCACCGGTCCCCCAGGTACAGGTAGCTGGTCGCGGCGGTGCCCTGAATCGTCAGCACGAACGTCGACTGGGAACGAAACGTCGTCGCGTCGCCGACGTTGGTCCAGCCGCTCCACGGGCCGGTGATGCTCGACGCGGTGGCGTACTTGGCCTGGTTCGGCGACCAGCCGGTCAGCCCCGAAGTGATCAGGAAGTAGGTGCTCCCCCGCTTGAACAGCGCGGGCGCCTCCCGGGCCGCGTCGTTCCAGAAGTTGCCGACCAGCGACCCGATGCCGAGGTAGTCGGCGGTCAGCCGGTAGATGTGCAGGTCGCGGTTCTCGTCGGCGGCCGAGAGCATGTACGCCGTGCCGTTGTCGTTGTAGATGGTGATGTCCCGGGACATGTGGCCGAGCGGCCGGAAACTGCCCCGGTAGGTGTAACTGCCGTCGACGGTGTCGCCGACCGCGACCGCGGCCCGCGCTTCGCCGTAGTCCGAGCCGTTCTCCTTGTGCATCCACATGACGTACTTGCCGGTGGCGGCGTTGTAGATCACCTTCGGGCGCTCGATGTTCGCGACGCCGAGTTCGGCCGCCGACGACTGGGTCAGCACGTTGTTGCGGAACTCCCAGGTGCGCAGGTCGGTGGAGCGGTAGGCGGCCACCGCCTTGAACGTGTTGTCGGCGTTGCGGCTCTCCCCGAACCAGTAGTAGTAATCGCCGACCTTGAGGACCCCGCCGCCGTGCGCGTGCACGACGTTGCCGCCGGTGTCGGTGAACTGGGTGCCGTTGGTGACGGTGACGGGTGCCGCCTGCGCGGGCGGGACCGCCACGCCCAGCGACGCCACGATCGCGGCCACCGTCAGGGCCGTGAGCCGTCCACTCCTTCTCATCTCGTGTCCTTTCCGTCGGAGAGCGGTGACACGTCGGTGACATCTTCGTAATCGGCAGCGTCCGGTTTCCCCACAGTTCGGTGGCAGTCGTTCACGGTCGTACACAAACGAACGTCGTCCGCGGCGCGAACTTCGTCGATGTTTTCGGGGAAAGATCTGTTACGGTCAGGACCGCTCGACAAGCTGAGAGATGCCGACGAAAGGCACCGGTCAGCGCCGCCTTGTCGCGCGCTCCGCCGGGGCGACCCGGGCCGACCCATCCGGCGCAGGAGGCGCCCATGACGACGCAGCGACTCTTCGGCGTCCAGCGGCAGGAACTGCTCCTCGACGAGTTGCGCAGGCACGGTGCCGTGCGGGTGCGCGACCTCGCCCGCGAGCTGGCCGTCAGCGAGCTCACCATCCGCCGCGACATCGACTCCCTGGCCAGGCGCAACCTGGTGACGAAGGTGCACGGCGGCGCGACCCTGCCCACCCCCATCAGCCGCGCGAACCGGCCCCGGCAGGCGCGCGACCGGTTCACCATCGGCATGGTCGTGCCGTCGCTCGACTTCTACTGGCCGCTCATCGTCAGCGGGGCACGTGCGGCGGCGGCCGCCCTCGGGGTGAACCTGCAACTGCGCGGGTCGAGCTACGAGCCCGACGAGGACCGCCGCCAGATCAGCCGGCTGGTCGAGGCCGGCCAGGTGCAGGGCCTGCTGCTCGCGCCGAGCCTGGACGGCGAGCGGGCGCACGAGATGGTCGACTGGATCGGCCGGCTGCCGGTGCCGACGATCCTGGTGGAGCGCCAGCCCGACCGGTGGACCTCGACGCCGCGGCAGATCGAGTGCGTGCGCAGCGATCACTCGCTGGGCATGGAGATGGCCGTGCACCACCTGCACCAGCACGGACACCGGCGGATCGCGCTGCTGCTGTCCAAGGGCAGCCCCACCTCGGCGTACCTGCTGCAGGGCTGGCGGGTCGCCTGTGCCGACCTCGGCATCTCCGACGCCATCGTGGTGCGCGAGTCGGTCGCGCTGACCACCCCCGGCCACCGGCAGATCATCCACAACGTGCTCGGCGAGTGCCGGCGTGCCCAGGTCACCGCGCTGATCGTGCACAGCGACCCCGACGCGATCTCGGTCGCCCAGTACTGCGCGGAGAAGGGCGTCAGCATCCCCGACGACCTCGCCATGGTCTCCTACGACGACGAGGTGGCCCACCTCGCCGAGCCCTCCCTGTCGGCGGTCCGCCCCGCGAAGACGCACGTCGGCCGCGTCGCGGTCGAACTGATGGTGTCCCGCCTGCTCGACGGCGAACGCCGCCCCTCCCAGCGCGTGCTCATCGCTCCGGAGCTGTTCGTGCGCCGCTCCTCCCTCACCCGCAGCCGCCCCCGCTGAAAAGCGAAGGAAGGGCACCTTCTCATCGCTATGCGATGAGAAGGTGCCCTTCCTTGCATCAGAGGGTGGGGACGACGGGGGTGATGGTGCCGTCGGTGTTGAAGCGCATCGGGTCGATGGTCACCTCACGGTTCGTGCCGTCGCCGGCGGGGATGGCGAACCGGTGGTAGGCGATGTACCAGGTGTCGCTGGTCGGGGCCTTGACGACGGAGTGGTGGCCGGGGCCCTTGATGCCGAGGCTGAGGTTCTTGGACAGGATCGTGCCGCGGTGGGTCCACGGCCCGAACGGCGAGGTCGCGGTGGCGTACTCGACGTGGTAGTTCTCCGAGCGGGTGTCGTCGACCGAGTACGACAGGTAGTAGACGCCGTTGCGCTTGAAGGTGAACGGGGCCTCCCGGAAGTTCGGCAGGCTGAACGTGCGCACCTGCGCCGCGTCGAAGGAGATCATGTCCGCGTTGAGGCGCACCCCGTAGGCGTAGCCGTTGCCCCAGTACAGGTAGGACTGGCCGTCGTCGTCGGTGAAGACGTGCGGGTCGATCATCTGGCCGCTGCGGAACCCGGCGGGCACCAGGGGCCGCCCGAGGGGATCGGTGAACGGGCCCGTGGGGCTGGTCGAGGTCGCCACACCGATGTTGGTGTCGGCGCAGAAGTAGAAGTAGTACCGGCCGTTGCGGTAGGCCATCGTCGGCGCCCAGGCCCGGCTGTCCGACCAGCTGATCTGGGGTCCGAGGTCCAGGATCGTGCCGTGGTCGGTCCAGGTGAGCAGGTCGGCGGAGGAGAACGCCTTGAACCTGGTCGAACTCCAGCCGCTGTAGCCGTCGGTGGTCGGATAGACGTAGTAGCGGCCGTTGAGGTAGGCGATGTTCGGGTCGCCGTACAGGCCCTTGATGACCGGGCTGCGCCGCCCGGCCACCCACGGTGCGGTGACCTGGAACGAGCTGTCCGCCGCGAACGTGCCGGGGTTGGTGGTCGACGGGTCGATCCACAGCTCGTTGTTGCGGTGGCGCAGGTACCGGCCCGGGAAGTTGGCCGACTCCAGGCGCACCGAACCGGTGGCCGAGCCGTCCCGCACGCAGAAGCTCGCGTCCGCCAGGAACGTGGTGCTGCCGCTGTTGGCCTCCAACCGGATGCGGTAGTCCCGGTGCCGCAGCCACATGCCGTTGGCCGCCTGGAACGACACGCAGCCCGCGCCGCCGGCCAGCGCCGGGGTGACGGTGAAGGTGGCGTCGCTCTTGGCCAGCGCGGAACTGCCCGACGTCACCGCGGCGACGCTGCCGAGGTAGTCGCTGTGCCGCACGTAGGAACCGGGGAGGTTGACCGACTGCAGCGACCGCGCGCCGGTCGGGATCTCGGCGGCCATCGCCGGTTCACCGGCCGCCACGGTCAGCGCGGACGCGGCCAGGCACACGGCCAGCGCCCGGGAGATCGCCCGGCGCCTGCCACGGGTCACGAACGTTGTCATGGGGCCTCGCTCTCGGAAAGACGGGGGCGCCCCGGGCACGGCGTCCCGGGGCGCCCACGGATCAGCTGGTGATGAGGCGGAAGGTCGCATCGGAGCGTTCGGTGGCGGTGCTGATCGGGTCGAGGCGGAGCAGGTAGTTGTAGTGGCGGAGGTAGCGGCTGGTGTTGTTGTAGGACTGGTACGACACCGCCGACGAGTCCGCCAGCCCGGCGACCTGCCGGAACGTGGCGTCCGCGGCGAACTGGGCCGAGCCGTCGCCGCGGACCAGGGCGAAGTCGTAGTTGCTGTGCCGCAGGTAGTGGCCCGGAAAGTTCACCGACTCGAACGACACGTAACCGGAGGCCGCGTTCGCCAGACCGGGCACGAGCCGCCACTGCGAGTCGGCGAGCGGGCTGACGTTCGGGTCGATGCGCGCGTCGAAGTTGGCGTGGCGCACGTACCGGTCGGTGAAGTTGAACGACTGCACCCGTCGCGCGGTGCCGCTGCCCCACTTGGCGCGCAGGCGGTCGTACTGCGCCTGGGTGATGCCGATGATGGAGCCGTGCCGCTTGTGGCTGGCTCCGAGCGAGTACTCGGAGGTCGCGCGGACCCGGTAGGTGCTGGTGGCGGCCAGGTTGGTCGAGGTAAGCGGGAGGTAGCCGCGGCCGCTGGCGTACTGGTCGACCCACAGGCCCCACTCGTTTCGCCCGTTGTACTGGTGGAGGATCGGGCCCTCGACCTGCGCGCCGGTCATGCCGAGGTGGGCGATGTCGCCGAGCCTGGTCCAGCCGCTGAGCAGCTGGTTGCTGCCCTCGATGGAGATCTGCCCGTCGCCGGACGCGCGGATGTAGCGGTATCCGCCGACACTGCCGGGGATCTCCAGGATCTGCGTGTCGATGATGCCCTGGCTGCCGGGCCGGTCGATGTACGGCTGGGCAGCGGTGAAGGTGCGGAAGTCGGTGGTCCGGGAGTACCAGATGCGGGCCTTGTCCACGCCATTGCGCGGCGAGATGGTCGCCCAGTAGACGAGGTAGTTCCCGGCGGCCGGGTCCCAGATCGCCTCCGGCGCCCAGGCGCAGCCCGCGCCGCTGATCCCGCCGGCGACGTCGACCAGCCGCGGCGCGGACCAGGTGACCAGGTCGGTGGACTCCCACACGACCAGCGACGTGCTGCCCGCGTGCTGGGCGGCGTCCCAGCCCTTGCCGCTGGCGATGCGCAGGTCGGTGGCCAGCAGGAAGAACCTGTCCCCGGCCGGGGAGCGCACGATGCTGGGGTCGCGTACGCCGAGTTCGCCGACGTTGGAGCGCAGCACCGGTTGGGAGTAGTTGAGGTCGGTCCAGCGCAGACCGTCGGTGCTGGTGGAGAAGTAGATCTGCTCACCGCTGGCGCTCTCGCCGGTGAAGTGGGCCATGAGGTACGCCGCGTAGGTCTCGGCGGCGGCCGCGGGCGACGGCAGCGTGGTGAGACCGAGGGAAAGCAGCAGGGTGGCGGTGAGTCCGCCGAGCCCGAGCCGCCGCAACCGGTGTGTCATTCGTTCCTCCTCGGAACGTCAGTGCGGGCCTGCTGAACGGGTCCGGACTTCAGCGCACGACGGCATGGCGGCACGCGCCACCGGCATCGCTGCAGTCGGGTGAATCGTCACCGGGACACGGCAGGGCACGACGCGGCAGGCGGCTGTTAACGTTCACACCCGCGCCTCGGGTAGCCCTGGTGTCCGCTGAGGATCCAGAGTCGAGCCTGGTCAACTGCAGGTGCGGGCGCGGTGTTTCCCGTACCACACGGGAAGGTTAAGGCCGTGTTAGGAGAATGTTAGCGATAACATTCATGGTGTCAAGACTGTCGATCGGCCCTGCCGAAACAATTTCAGGCCGCCGCCGTCAGCGCCGGCCGGGGTCCCGGCCCACCCGCAGGTCGCGCTCGAGCTCGTCGAGCAGCGTGCGCAGATCGTCCAGACGCCTGCCGACCGCGAGCCGGTCGACCTCGCCCGGTGCCGCGTCGCCGCCCGCCGGTGGCGTGAGCGGCTCGGCCTGCTCCAGGCGGCGGGCCTCCTCCATCGAGTTGATGATCACGCCGACCAGGATGTTGACCAGCAGGTTCGCGGTGATGAGCACGTAGCTGATGTAGAAGACGAGCGTCCACGGCGACAGCGCCATGCCCTGCTCGATGAGGTCCGGCAGGTTCTCCAGCGACAGCAGCACGAACAGGGTGAGCACGGCGCTGCCGATGGTGCCGTACTGCTCGGGCTGGTGCTCGGCGAAGACCAGCCAGCCGGCCATGCCGTAGACGTAGAGCACGACCACCGCCAGCGCCAGGAAGCCGCCCACACCCGGCAGGCTGCGCAGCAGCGCGGTGACGATGGTGCGCAGGCCCGGCATGAAGCGCATGAGCCGCACCACCCGCGCGATCCGGATGACCCGCAGGATCGCCGAGTCGCCGTGCAGGCCCGGGACGAACGCCGCGGCGACCACCGCGAGGTCGAAGACGTTCCAGCCGTTCCGGAAGAAGTCCAGCGGACGCCTGCCGTAGCTGAGCAGGCGGATCGCGATCTCGACCACGAACACCGCCCGGAACAGCCACTCCAGCACGGTCAACCAGCCGGCCGACCGCAGCTCGGGATAGGTCTCCAGGCCGAGGATGACGGCGTTGGCCGCGATGGCCGACACGATCGTGATCTCGAAGCCGCGGGAGGCGGCGACCCTGGCGCACCAGGCCGTGATCCCGGAGGCCGGTGCGGGTGCGGGCGCGACGTCGGCCTCAGCCGGCGCGGTGCGTACGAGAAGCTGGCTCATGCCCCGATCCGGGTCGTCGACCGGCGGGTGCACGTCCGGATCGGACGGTCCGCGCCGGTGGGCGGGAATGACATGGGCGCCACCTTACGGGCAGCCACCGCGACGGCCTCCGGGGCCCACACCGGCGACCGGCTCGGCCGGTGTGCTAGCCGGCCGCCGCCGCGCGATCCTCCACCGTGGACGCGCTGACCGCGATCTCGACCCGGGAACGCAGCCCTAGTTTGGCCAGGATGCTGGACACGTGCGACTGGACGGTGCGCGGCGACAGGAACATCTGCGCCGCGATGTCGGGGTTGGACCTGCCCTCCGCCACCGCGAGCGCGACCTTGTGCTCGGTGTCGCTCAGGGCGGCCCAGCCGTGCTTCGGGCGGCCGCGCGGGCCGCGTACACCCTGCCTGATGCCCGCCTGGCGGGCGCGGGAGCGGGCCCGGTCGATGTCGCGCGACGCCTCCAGCCCCGTGTAGAGCGCCACCGCGGCCGCCAGCTCGTCCCGGGCCGGCTGGAGGCAGCCGGCCGCGGCCAGCAGCACGGTCGCGTGCTCGCGGGCGTAGCCCTCGTGCATCGGCCAGCCGGCCTGCGCGAACCACGCCGCCGCGGCCAGCAGCTGTGCAGGCTCTTCGTGCAGCAGCCCGGCGCAGAACGCGGCGGTGCCCTCGACGCTGCCGATGGCCTGCCGGCTCAGCAGATCGGCCGTGGTGTCGGCGAGCACCCGCAGGCGGCCCGTGTCACCGGCCGCGTACGCCAGCCGGGCCAGGTCCGCGCACAGGCGGTAGCCGATGCAGCGAGGGCTGAAGGTCGGCGGCTGCGCCCAGATCGGGAACAGGATGTCGAGGGCCGCGCCGGGACCCGCCTCGTTCTCCTCCGCCAGGGCCTGGGCCCAGCGCAGCGGGGCCGTGAACGGCGCCTCCAGCACCCTGGCGGTCGCCAGTTCGTCCAGTTCCGGGTCGAGGGTGCGCGCCTGGCCGCGGTGCATGGCGACTAGTGCGGCCAGGCCCCGCAGCGCCGGGGCCTGATGCAGCGGGTCCGGGTTGTCCAGCGCGGCGCGGATCTCGGCCAGCGCGTCGTCCCAGCGTCCGCGCAGGAACAGCACGTTGGCGCGCAGCAGCTGCGCGCTGGTCAGGTAGACCCCGCCCGTGTCGCGGTTGCGGCGTATGGCGGCGTCGAGGACCAGGTCCAGTTCGGCCGGGCGGTCCAGCGCGAACAGGCACATGGCCCGGACCACGAGCGGGTCCACGACCATCGTGGCGTCGCCGTTGTCGAGCGCGGTCATCGCGTCGGTGTTGAGGTCCAGCGCCTCCAGCACCCGGCTCTGCGAGAACCGGAGCACCGCGAGGGTGTTGTGGCCGTACGCCTGCGCGACGGCATCACCGGTCGCCAGGCCGGTACGCAGCGCATCTCCTGCCAGTCGGTCGGCGGTGTCGAACTCGCCGATCAGCAGCCGGCACACGGCGGCGAAGCCGTACAGGCGGCCGGGGTGCGCCGGTGCCAGCCGGGCCGCGTCCTCACCGGCGGCCGCGGCCTGCTGCAGCCGCCCCTGCCGGAAGTAGCCGTTCATGCGCAGTTCGAGCAACTGCGTCCGGGTGGCCGGCGATTGGAAGGCGGCGAGCTGGTCGTGCAGGACCTGCTCGGCGTCATCGGTCTGGCCGGCCCACAGCAGCGCCCGGATCAGCGCGAGGTTCAGACTGGTCGCGGCCCGGTCGTCGGGGGCCGCGGCCGCGGCGGCGCGCAGCAGGGTCACGGCCAGGTCCGGGGCGCGTACGGTCAGCTGCGGGGCCGCCGTCATCAGCCACTGCCCGTGTTCGGTGTGGTCGAGCTGGGCGAGGTGCTCGGCGATCCGCTCGACGTCGGCGCCCCGGTCCATCAGCGCCTGGGCGGCTCGCTGGTGCAGCACGCCACGCACCGAGGACGGGGTCTGCCGGGCGAGCCCCTGCCGGATCAGATCGTGGCGGAACTGCAGCCCGGCCTCGGTTTCGACGAGCAGTCCCGCGCCGGCCGCCGCGGTGAACGCCTCGGCCAGCTCCAGTACCGGGGTCTCCAGTACCGCGGCCAGCATCGGCAGGTCCACGTTCGCGCCGAGCACGGCGGCGTGCTGCAGCACGGTCTGGGTCTGCGATGGCAGCGGGCCGAGCCGCGACATGATCATCGCCTGTAGCGATTCCGCGGCAGGCGTCTCGTGGTCGGTCTCCGCCCGCCCCTGGCTGATCCGCAGCGCGCCGTCCCGGGCCAGGCCTGCCACCAGCTCGGACAGGTACAGGGGATGGCCTTGCGCGGCAGCGACCAGATTCGCCAGCTGTGGCCCGGTCGGCGCGCCGACGGTCGCCTCGACCAGTTCGGCGACCGCGCGCGGGTCCAGCGGCGGCAGGTTCATGCGGTGCGCGCCCTTGGCCGTCATGCTGCGCACCAGCGCGCCCATCGCCTCGCCGCACGGCTCCGGGGCCGCGGCCAGCACGACCAGCAGCGGGTACTGCGCTATGCCGCGGCACAGCCGGTGCAGGACCACGATGCTCTGCGCATCGGCCCACTGCACGTCGTCGACGAGCACGGCCACCGGCCCGGCGGCACACCAGTCGTCGACCAGGTCGAGCATCGCCTCGGTGACGACGAAGTCGTGACCGGCCGCGCCGGGCTGCCGGTCCGCGCCCTCGCCCCGCAGCAGCGCCGCGACCCGGGCCTGGTTCGCCTGGCCGCCGGTGGTCAGCACGCCCAGGCAAGCCCCGGCGACCGCGAACGGCAGGTCCTGCTCCAGCTGCTCGCCCGTCGCGCGCAGCACCCGCATCCCCAACCGGTCGCAGTGTGCGGCGACCACGTCCAGCAGCGCCGACTTGCCGATGCCCGCCTCGCCCTCGACCAGAGTCGCCGAGCCGCGGCCTGCCGCGGCCTCCGCCGCCGCCGATTCCAGCGAGCGCACCTGCGGCTCACGGCCGAACAACGTCATCGGCACACCCCGATTCACCGCGCAGCCCCGTTGATCATCACGGGTCTGCCGTTTCGTGACGACAGCGCACGAAACGGCGGAGACCGGCGCCCAGGCCCGCGCAAGGTACGGGCGACGCTGGCGACCCGCCGGTAACCAGCGTACGGCGATCGGCCGGCCTGCGCCGGTGTGCCGGATCATGCGGTGGGCGGGCTGTGCACGCGGTCGCGGCCGGCCCGTTTGGCGGCGTAGAGCGCGACGTCGGCGCGGCGTACCAGTTCCTCGCTGGTCAGGCCGTGCTCGGGATAGGTGACCACGCCGAGGCTCGCGGTGACCTGTACCGCGTGGCCCTGGAACTCGATCGGCGTGTGCGACAGCGCCGCCCGCACCCGCTCGGCGGTGCACAGGGCCGCGTCGCGGCCGGTGTCGGGCAGCAGCACGGCGAACTCCTCCCCGCCGTGGCGGCCGGCCAGATCCGTCGCGCGCACCTGCGACTGGAGGATCTTGCCGACCTGGCGCAGCACCAGATCACCGGCGATGTGCCCGTACTCGTCGTTGACCGCCTTGAAATGGTCGAGGTCCAGCAGGATCAGCGAGAACGGCCCGCCACGGCGACGGGCATGCTCCAGCTCGCGGGCCATGCCGGCGCGCAGCGCGCGGCGGTTGGGCAGCCCGGTCAGCGGGTCGGTCGTGGCCAGGTCGACCAGCTCCGCCCGGCGCTGCGCGATGCGCCCGGCCATCGTGTTCAGCGCCTCGGCCAGTTCCCGCAGCTCACCGCGGGACTTCACCTCCGCCCGGGTGTCGTAGTCGCCCTCGGCGTACCTGGTGGCCGCCTGCGTGAGCCGGCGGACGTCGCGGACCATCCCGCGCGAGAACGCCCAGCCCAGCCCGAGCGCCACCGCCATGCCGGTCAGACCCGCCGCGACGGTCAGCCGGCGGCTGTGCGCGCTCGTGGCCAGCACCTGTTCGTAGAGCCTGGAGTAGTCGAGCACCAGCGCCCCGACGATGCCGTCGTCGGCGGTGCGGATCGGGACGACCATCAGCTTGGCCTCCGATCCGGCACCGTGCCGGGTGACGGCGCGGATCAGGCCGTCGCGCAGCGTGGCGGCGATCTGCCCGTCGGGGTCGGCGGCCAGCCCCGCCGCCCCGGCGGGCGTCGTGCCGGTGACGCTGCCGCGCCGCAGGTCGACGAGCGCCACTTCGCCGCCGGTCTGGCGTTTCAGGTCGTCGAGGTAGGGCCGCGCGGCGGCACTGTCCAGCCGCCCGCGGTCCTGGACGCCGCCGCCGATCTCGGCCGCGGTCACCCGCGCCAGGTCCTGCGCATCGACCTGGGCGTCCCGCGCGCCCGTGATGCGCTGCTCGCGTTCGGCGATCAGGCCGATCATCGGCAGCAGCGCGGCGACCAGCAGGAACGCCACCGCCAGCCGCGGGCCGACCCGGGTCGGCCAGGCGAGCGCGTGCCACCACCGCCGGAGTCGCGCGAACCCGTACCGTTCCCACCAGGTGTGCCGCCCGGTCACCGCCCCGGTGCCCGCTCCTTGACCTCCTGCATCAGCCATCCGTTGCCGTCCGGGTCGGTGAACGTGGCGAACGAGGCGTAACTGCGGCCGTCGGGAGCCCTGCCGTCCACCCGCTCCTGGAAGCCGTTGTCGTAGGTGTTGTGGAACACCGGGCTCACCTCGACTCCCCTGCCGAGCAGATCCTCACGCGCCCGGTCGAGGTCGTCGACGACGAGGTAGGTGCCCTGGACCGTGCCCGGTGCCGCCGGGGTGAGCCCCCGACCCAGGTGGACCGAGCACGCCGACCCGGGCGGCGTCAGCTGCACGATCCGGAACCTCGGCCCGGCCTCGTAGTCCGCGTCGAGCCGCCAGCCCAGGCCGCGGTAGAAGTTCAGGGCGCGGTCGACGTCGGCCACCGGGAGGACGACGACCTCGACCTTCATGTCCACTGCCGGCGGGGCGACGGCGTCGGCCGGCCGGTCTGGCTGCGCGCTGTTCATGCTGACCTCCTGTGATCACCCGAACGTGAACGCGTACGCCTCGGCGCCGGGCTCGGCGAACGTGATCTCCAAGGTGCGCTCGCGGACGTCGCCGCGTTCGCGTACGAGCTGGTAGAGCCGTCCCTCATCGAGCACGCCCGCGCCGTTCTCATCGACGTCCACGCCGTGCGATCGCCCTGGCGAGCGGCCGTCCACGAGCACCCGGAACGCCACCGGGCCACGCTCGCCCGAGGACAGGACCAGATGGGCGTCGCGCGCGTGGAACCGGCAGGCCAGGGTTCCCCCGGCGCGGGCGAGCACGACGCTCTCGCGTTCGGCCGTCCACTCGCCGGCGAGCGCCCAGTGGTTGAGGCGCAGCTCCGCGGGCAGGTCATAGGACCGCGGCTCGTCGAACGCGATCCCGCCCCGCGAGGCGAAGTTCTCGCCGCGCGCGTAGCCCAGATACGTCTCCGGCGAGCGCAGGTGCGTCCAGTCCGCCTCGGCCTCCACGCCGTCGCTTTCGACGTGGGTGGAGACCAGTGCCCGCTCCACCCCGAGCAGCCGCTGGAGGACCTGCTCGGAGCGCTCGTAGCGGCCCTCGCCGAAGTGCTGGTCGCGGACCACGCCGGCGGCGTCGAGGAAGTAGAGCGCGGGCCAGTAGTGGTTGTCGAACGCCTGCCAGACGGCGTAGTCGTTGTCGACCGCGACCGGATAGTCGATCTCCCGCGCCGCCACGGCCTGCCGGACCCGGCCGCTGTCGCGTTCGAACGCGAACTCCGGCGTGTGCACGCCGACGACGACCAGGCCGTCGTCGCGGTAGGCCTGCGACCAGGCACGCACGTACGGCTGGGCGCGCAGCCAGTTGATGCACGTCAGCGTCCAGAAGTCGACCAGCACGGCCCGGCCGCGCAGCTCGGGGCGGTCGAGCGGCGCGATGTTGAGCCACTCGCTCGCCCCGTCGAACGCCTGCAGGTGCACCGGCTCGGTCATGGTCGCCCTATCGCGGTGGCGTGGTCGTCATGTCTTTCACCTCTTCGCTGATGTTAAGTGGTGGATCAGCTGCGGGAACGGCTATCCGTAGCGGGCCCCGGGCCGGAATGCGACATACCGCGCGGTGCGGCCGAGGCCGCCCATCCGGTCATCGCCGTCGCCTGCCGGACGTCTCCGCGCGGACCGGCCGGTAACCCGCGAACGCCGACTCCAGCACGCCTTCGCCGCCGGTCGCCTCCGGCAGCACCCGGTGCAGCTCCTGCGCGTCGGCGGCGGTCAGCGTCGCGACGACCGTCATCTCGTCGCCGCGCGCGACCTGGTCGCCGACGGCGGCCCGCAGCCTGCTGAGCAGGCTCAGGACCGGCCCGAGCGCCCACGCCGGGAGATCGAGGGTCACCCGGGCCAGCGGCTCGCACAAGATGGTCCCGGACGCGGCCAGCGCCTGCGCCAGCACCAGCGGGGTCAGCTTGCGGAAGTCCGCGGAGGTGCTGTCCGGCCCGCGCAGCGACGGCGGCCCGTCCGCGACGCTGTACCGCGATTCGGTCATGGTCACCACGCAGTCGGTCACCGGCCAGCCGCGCGGGCCCGCGCGCAGCGCGTCGCGGACGTACTCGTCCATGGCCTGCTTGAACAGGTCGAGGGTGCGGTACACGTACAGCGGCGCGTACCGGTAGTCCACCGGCACCTGCACCTGGACTCCCGAACCCGGCGGTGCGGGTTCGACGCGCAGCCCGATGGTGGCCTGGTACGGGTTGGACGGTGTGTTGAGCCGCTCCACCGCGTGCCCGGTCCCGGCGGGCCGTTCGACGCAAAGGGTCGTCGTCTCCCGGAAGTGCGCGTCGATGCCGAACTCGGTGGCGAGGGTGGCCTGGATGACCTCCTTCTGCACCTCGCCGTAGAGCGACACGGCGGTGCCGAGGTGCTCGTCGGCCCGTACGTCGATCAGCGGGTCCTGCTCGGCGAGCTGCGCCAGCGCCGAGCGCAGGCGCGCGCCGTCGGCGGGGTCGGCGGGCACCAGCAGCGCCTCCAGCATGGGCGGGGCGAAGTGGTGTGCGGCCAGGCCGTGCGCCGCGCCGACGGCGTCGCCGACCTGCACGGCGGCCAGGCCGCGCAGCGCCGCGATCCCGCCCGCGGTGACGCTGTCGTGCGGGGTCCAGTGGCCCTGCGCCAGCATGTGCAGCCCGGTGATCCGGTCCCGGCCGCCGGTCGGGTGGTCGCGCAGGTGCAGGGTCCCGTCGAACATACGCACGTAGGCGACCTTCTCCCCCGCCGGGCCGCGTTCGATCTTGAAGATCCGCCCGCTCGGGGGCGCGGCGGGGTCGCCGGCCGACGCGGGCAGCAGCTCCGTCAGGCCCGCCATCAGGGCGTTCACGCCCGCGCCGGTCATCGCCGAGCCGGCGAAGACCGGGTGCACCGCGCACCGGGCGGTCTGCGCGGCCAGTTCGGCGCGCAGCCGCTGCGGCGTCAGGCAGGACTCGTCGGCGACGTACGCGGCGAGCAGCGCCTCGCTCTCGCCGGTGAGCACGTCGGCCAGGGCCCCGGTGTCCGGCTCGGCCTGTGCGCGGCGTTCGCCGGGCCACCTGACCCGGGTCATCGGCGCGGCCTTCACCTCCAGGCGGCGCACCAGGTCCGCGAGGGTGCGGCCGGCGTCGGCGCCACCCCGGTCGATCTTGTTGATGAAGATCAGCGTCGGTACGGCGAGCCGCCGCAGCGCGCGCATGAGCAGCCGGGTCTGCGGCTGCACTCCCTCCACGGCGGACACGACGAGCACCGCGCCGTCGAGCACGCCCAGGACACGGTCGACCTCGGCGATGAAGTCCGGGTGGCCGGGCGTGTCGATGATGTTGACCACCGTGTCCGCGATACGCAGCGACGCCACGGCCGAGCGGATGGTGATGCCGCGCTGTCGTTCCAGCGCCAGCGAATCGGTCTGCGTCGTGCCGGTGTCGACACTGCCGACCGTGTCGATGACCCCGGCCGCGTACAGCAGCCGCTCGGTCAGTGACGTCTTACCGGCGTCGACATGGGCCAAGATCCCGAGATTGAGCGTGCGGAGCGACAAACGTCAAGTCCTTCGAACGAACGGGCAGGAGAGCTTCGAAAGAACCGACCGTCGCTCGCATGTCCCGCTCCTCGTCCGTGGAAAGTCTGCCGCCGCCCACGTAACCACCATCCGCCCCACCGCGCGACCGATTTCCGCCCGCCACGCCGCCCCCAAACGAAGGAAGGGCACCTTCTTAACGGACGTCCGTTAAGAAGGTG
The DNA here is from genome assembly GCF_042663325.1 of Catellatospora aurea. Taxonomy (NCBI): domain Bacteria; kingdom Bacillati; phylum Actinomycetota; class Actinomycetes; order Micromonosporales; family Micromonosporaceae; genus Catellatospora; species Catellatospora aurea. The sequence goes on along the minus strand of NZ_JBHTAC010000002.1, from coordinate 85,348 downwards.
CCCTTCCTTCGGGCTAGCGGCGGGCGGTGCGCCAGGGGGCGGGGCGGCCGTGCAGCCACCACTCCAGCCGCCGGGTGATCCACGGCAGCATCAGGTAAGTCATCAGCGGGGTCAGGCACAGCGTGCTGAGCAGCGTGCGCACCACGAGCGGGGCCCCGGCCAGGTAGCGCACCACCACGGCGTTGGCCAGCAGGCTGAGCGGGAAGAACACCAGCCAGATGGTGACCGCCTGCTTCCAGCGCGGCGGGGCGGGCGTACGCGCCTCCTCGACGCTGTGCTCCTGCGGCGGGTCGAACCAGCCCTCGATGCCGGTACGCCGCTCGGTGCGGGCGTGCTCGACGATGCCCTGCGCCGACGACAGCCACCACTGCCGCTGCGCCGACTCCTCCCAGGTACGCAGTGCGTCGGCGTCGGCGAACCGGTACAGCATGTGCCAGTCGACGGAGCCCGGCCCCGGGCGCACCCACCCCGCCCCGAGGAACCCGGGGAACTCCTCGGCGAGGGTGGTGCCCGCCCGCATCCACGCGATCATCTCGCGGGCGTGGCTGGGGTCGGCCCGGCGCGTGATGGCGATGGTCACCGGTACGGCGCCGTTGCTGCTGGTCATGCCTCCATCTAACGCGGCCGCGCGGCGCGGCGGTGTTACCGGGATCGCGTTCGGGGCGCGTTCTTGGTCACGTCGGGGCGGCGAGTCCGGCCGCGACGGTCCGGGTCAGCGGCCGCTCAGCCGCGACCAGAGCGAGCGTCGGTACGGATTCGGGGTCGGGCCGCCGCTCAGCGGCCGGACCGCGTGCAAGCCGCGGGTGCGGATCAGCTCCTCGGGCCACCGCTCGGTCAGCACCCGCGCCAGCAGCGGATCATGGCTGTGCACCAGGCGGGGCACCTGGTCCGGGCCGGGCACGACCGCGCGGGTCCACGCGCCGAAGACGTCCGGCCAGGGCTGGAGCGCGGTGGCCAGCCGCCCTTCGAAGGTGGTGCCCGCCCAGGCCGAGCCGCCCTTCCTGGCCGCCTCGTTGATCCGGGTCCACTCCTTGGCGTCGGGGACGCACAGCCATACCCCGAAGGTCGCGGTGCGGTCGTGCTCGACCGGCACCGGCAGGATCACCCGGATGAAGGCGCCCAGGCCAGCGATGTTGAAGACCTGCTCCGACTCGAACAGGGTGCGCTGTGCCCGGTCGTCGTCGTCCAGGTAGGCGACCGGATCCGGCATCTCCAGGTCCCACGCGAGGTTGCCCGGCGGCAGCGGCTCACCGCAGCAGCTACACAGATTCGCGGTCTCCTCGGCCACGGCAGATCCCCCGTCTCGATCGTCGCCGCGAGTGCGGCGGCCAGACCCTACACCGCACCGGACCACGAGAGGATCCCGTCGACAGCAGTCGATAGCTCACGCACGGGCGAAGTGGCGTGTGAAGCTCTGGGCACCATGCCGAACCGGCGGGCCTCAGGCCTTGTCGCCGTGCCAGGAGCGCCACAGCGCCGCGTACGCCCCGTCCGCGCGGACCAGCTCGTCGTGGCTGCCCAGCTCGGTGATCCGGCCGTCGGCCAGGACGGCGACCCGGTCGGCGTCGTGCGCCGTGTAGAGCCGGTGCGCGATGGCGATCACGGTCCGGCCGTGCAGAACCGCGCCGAGCGAGCGTTCGGTGCGGCGGGCGGTCGTCGGGTCCAGCGCCGCCGTCGCCTCGTCGAGGATCAGCGTGTGCGGGTCCGCGAGCACCAGCCGTGCCAGCGCCACCTGCTGCGCGTCGGCCGGGTTCAGCGCCCGCGCGCCGTCGCCGAGTTCGGTGTCGAGACCGTCGGGCAGGTCGGCGTACCAGTCCGCGCCCACGGCGACGAGTGCGGCGAGCATGTCGTCGTCGGTCGCGCCGGGCGCGGCGAAGGCGAGGTTGTCGCGCAGCGTGCCGATGAAGACGTGGTGCTCCTGGGTGACCAGCGCGATGCGGCGGCGGCGTTCGGCGGGGTCGAGGTCGGTCACCGCGACGCCGCCGAGGCTGACGGTTCCTTCGCGGGGCGCGTCGATCCCGGCGAGCAGGCGGGCCAGCGTCGACTTGCCCGCGCCGGAGGGGCCGACGACGGCGAGCCGCTCGCCGGGGCGCACCTCCAGGTCGATGCCGTGCAGCACGTCGTGGCCGCCGGCGTAGCGGAACCGCACGCCGCGGACGACGAGCCGCTGCCCGGGCGGGGCCGTGGCTACGCCGCGGGGTTCGGGCGCGACCAGGCCGATGCCGAGGACGCGGGCGAGCGAGGCGAATCCCCGCTGCGCCTGCTCCAGAAAGATCATGATGCGGTCGACCGGCTCGATCGACTGCTGGGCGTAGAGGGTGGCCGCCACCACCGCGCCGAGGCTGACCCAGCCGTTGGCCAGGAAGAACCCGCCCGCGAGCAGCATCGCCGCGGCGGGCAGCGCGTATCCGAACTCGACGACGGGGAAGAACACGCTGCGCAGCGCCAGCGTCGTCCGGCGGGTCGTCCACTGGCGGGCGATGCGCGCGGTGCCCTCGCGGGTCCGCTGCTCGGTCAGCCGCAGCGCCTCCACGGTTCGCGCGCCCTCGGCGGTGGCCGTCATCGACTCCGTCAGCTCCGAGGCCGCCTCCCCTTCGGCCAGGTACGCCTGCGGGGCCCGGCGCAGGTACCAGCGGGCGACGGCCAGGGTCGTCGGCGCCCCGGCGAGGATGAGCACGCCGAGCAGCGGGTGCAGCAGGAACGCGGCCGCGACGACCAGCAGCAGCTGGATGATCGAGATCAGCACGGTCGGCACGACCTGGCGGACGGCGTTGCCGACGGTGGCGACGTCGACGGAGCTGCGGGTGGCCAGGTCACCGGTGCCCGCCCGCTCGACCACGGCGATCGGCAGGCGCAGCGTACGCGCGACGAAGTCCTCGCGCAGCCGGGCGTTGGCCCGTTCACCGAACCGGTTGCCGACGTTCTGGGCGGTGCGCGACAGCAGGATCTGCGCCAGCACGCACCCGGCGATGGCCACGGCGAACATGTCCACGGCGGAGGCCGGTGCGCCGGCGGTGACCCGGTCGACGATCCGCCCCACCAGCCACGGCGAGGCGAGCCCGGCGATCGCGGCGGCCACGTGCAGCACGAGCGCGAGGATCAGCGACCGTCTCTCGGCGCGCGCCAGTTCGGCGACCGAGCGGCGCACGGTCGCCCGGTCCGCGACGGGCAGTGCTTTCATCGCCGAGGCGACGGCGGTGGTCTCGGTCATCGCGCGGCTCCTACCTGCCTGGCGGCGTCGGTCTCGGGCTCGTCGGCGTCGCGGGCGACCAGCGCCCGGTAGCCGGGTTCGGTCTCCAGCAGCTCGCCGTGCCGGCCGACGGCGGCGACCCGGCCGTCGCGGACGAACGCCACGAGGTCGGTGCGGTCCAGCAGCAGCGGGGACGTCGCGATGACGACGGTGGTCCGGCCGGCGCGGTGCTCGTGCAGCCGGTCGGCGATGCGGGCCTCGGTGTGCGAGTCGACGGCCGAGGTCGGGTCGACGAGGATGAGCACGTCGGGTTCGGCGAGCAGGTGCTGGGCCAGCCGCACCCGCTGGCGCTGGCCGCCGGAGAGGTTGCGGCCGCGGGCCTCGATCGGCGCGGCGAGCCCGCCGGGCAGCGACTCCACGACGTCGTCGGCGGAGGCGGTCCGGATCGCGGCGGCGAGCTGCGCGTCGGTGGCGTCACCGCGGCTGCGCAGCACGTCGCGCAGCGGGCCCGGGAACAGGTACGAGTCGTGGTCGGCGACGAGGATGCGGGCCCGGACCCGCTCCGTGTCGACCCCGGTGATCGGCAGCCCGCCCCAGGTCACGTCGCTGGGCACGTAGTGGCCGAGCCGGTCGGCGAGCGCGATCGCGTCCGCGGGGTCCTCGGCCGCGACACCGAGCATACGGCCGACCGGCACGGTCAGCCCCGACTGCGGGTCGTGCAGCTCGGCGGGGCCCGCGGGGGCGGCGCCGGACGCGGCCGCTGCGGGCTCGATGCGCAGCACCGCGATGATCCGGCGGGCCGCGACGATGCCGCGTACGGTCATGAAGCCGCCTTCGAGCAGGAACCAGACCGGCACCGACAGGACCGCGGTGTATCCGTAGACGGCGACCATCTCCCCGACGGTGATCTGGCCTTCGGTCGCCAGGCGCGCCGCCAGCCAGACGGTCGCGGCCAGGAACAGGGCGGGGATGCCCGCGGTCAGCGCCTGCACCCAGCTCATGATCGAGCCGACCCGGTAGCCCCGCCGGAGCAGGCTCTGCGATCGGGCCGCGTACCGGCGGGCGAACAGGTCGCGGCCGCCGACCCCGGCCAGCACCCGCAGCCCGGACACGATGTCACCGGCCCGGGTGGTCAGGATCCCGAGCTCGTGCCGGTACGCGGTGTCGACGCCCTGCAGCCGGTTGAGCAGCGGCCCCACCGCGAGCGCGACGGTGGGCACGCCGAGCAGCACGAACAGGGCCAGCATCGGGTCGACCGACCACAGCACGACGGCCGCGATGGCGTAGGACAGGACCGCGCCCACGCCCGGCCCCGTCATCGTCAAGGCCCACGAGGCCTGCGACACGTCCGTGCCGCACACGGTCGCGATCTCGCCGGACGCGACGGTGCGGGGCAGCACCGCGCCGAGCCGGGCGATGTGGTGCAGCACCACCTGCGAGGAGCGGGCCGTGGCGTCCTCGCGCAGGAAGGTCATCGTCCGGTGCCGCATGATGCCCAGCCAGGCGACGACCGTCCCGGCGACCACGATCGCGGCGACCCAGGTCAGCAGCGCCCCGGTGTCACCCGTGCGCAGCCCGTCGTCGATCGCCCGCGCGATCAGCCACGGCCGCACGGCCAGCCCGATCATCCACGCCGTGCCGACGACGCTGCCGCGCAGGGCACGCGGCCACTGGCTGCGGACCAGCCACCACAGGTACCGCACGGGGCCTCTGGTATCCGGAATGCCGGGATCGGGGTGTGGGAGGCGTGGGGGCATGGGGCCAGGCTACCGACGGCCCCCGCCTGCCGGCTTCCGGTTTTGTCCCATCTCACCGGTGTGTGCGCTCTGGACGGTTCACCCGTTCGATACGGCGGGCTCGACGCGATCGCGCCGCTGCGCCACCCGGCGCCAGACGAACCGCTGGGCGCGCAGCGTGACGAAGCCGACCACGATCAGCACCACGATGTTGAGCAGCAGTTGCAGCAGGGAGCCCCGGGCTTCCCGCCACAACGCGTACGCGCTGGCCAAGCCGATGTCGGACGCGGCCGGGATGGTGGTGACCGAGATGAACACGCCGAGCATGGTGCTGAACCGCGCCTCGGTGAGCGCCACCACCCCGACGACACCCGCCAGCACCGCGACGACCAGCGAGAAGAAGTTCGGCGAGTCGATCAGGTGGGACACCGGCCGCAGCCCCAGCTCGAAGGCGGGCGGCGTCCGGCCCGTGCCACGGACGACCAGGCCGAACCCGTACGCCGCCAGGCAGGCCAGCGCGAAACCGCCGGCCAGCGCGGACAGCCCTTTGCGGACCGGGGCCCACGCACGGCGGTCCAGCCCGGAGGCGACACTGACGACGGCCGCGTACTCGGGTCCCACGACCATCGCCCCGACGATCAGGATCTCCGAGTTGGTGAGGATGCCGACCGCGCCGATGACGCCCGCGACGGCCAGGAAGAGATAGAAGCTCGGCGTGTAGAAGGCCCCGGCCCGGATGCGGGACTGGACCTCGTCCCACACCGGCGCCCGCGCGAGCGCGCCGAGCCGCCGGGTCTCGGCCTGCGCGGCCCGCTCGGACAGGGCCAGCTCGACGTGTTCGATGACGACCGAGCCGCGCCGGTCGACGCCCAGGTCGCGAAAGCTGCGCAGGACCCGGTTGGCCGCGCCGGTGAGCAGGTCGCACTCGACGGCGTCGCCGTCGGGGTTGCGGGCCGCCCCGGGCAGCACGACCAGATTGACGACGGCCGGATCGGCGGCCAGCACGCCGACGAGCCGGTCGCTGAGATCCGGCGGGCTCACCGCCCGGATGTGGATCATTTCCATGGGCCCACCCGCCCGTCAGCTGCCCGCGTCGGTGGCCGCGTACTCGTCGAGCAGCCGCTGCTCCTGCTCTTTACGGGGGAAGAACACGTAAACGATGGCCGCGCCGATCAGCACCGCGACGATGCCGGCCAGGTAGGCCCACTGGTCGCCCTGCAGGAACGCCTCCTTCGCCCCCGCGATGATCTGCGTTGCGTACTGCGGGTACTGCTCGGCGGTGGTGGCGGCGCTGGAGAACGACTTGGTGAGCTGCGCCTGCACGCTGGCGGTGATCTCCGGGCTGGGCGGGGCGGCGGTGACGGCGGCCGCGGCGGCGGTGGCGTACCCGGCGGTCAGCAGCGCCCCGAAGATCGACTGCATGACCGCACCGCCGAGGTCGCGCTGCAGGTCGGCGGTGCCGGAGGCCATGCCGGCCCGGGTCACCGGGACCGCCCCGGTCAGCGAGTGCGAGGCGGGCGTGCCCGCGAACCCGACGCCCGCGCCGATGAAGGCGTAGCCGAGGCCGACCTGCCAGTAGCCGATGCCCTCCCGCCACAGCAGCAGCATGGTCAGGAACCCCAGCAGCACGAAGACGTATCCGGTGAGCAGCGTGAACCTGGCCCCGTGCGACTCGACCAGCTTCGCCGAACGCGGCGCGATGAGCACCATCAGGATCGCCGAGGGCAGGATCGCCATACCGGCCTGCACCGTGGTGTAGCCGAGCACGTTCTGCAGGAACTGCTGGCCGACGAACATCGCGCCCATCAGCGACCCGAACACGATGATGCCCGCGCAGGCCGCGACCCAGAACACCCGCCGGGAGGCGATGCCCAGATGGTAGAGCGGATTCGCGGCGCGGCGCTCGCGTAGCACGAACGCGACGACCGCGGCCAGCGCGAGCACGGTCAGTCCCGCGACGAGCGCGCCGGAGTTCGGCACGGGCGCGAAGTTGATGGCCAGGATCGCCGCGCCGACCAGGACGACCGACAGGATGCCGCCGAGGTTGTCGACCGGTTCGGTGGTCTCGTGCACGTGCGCGGGCACCAGCGCCAGGGCCATGACCAGCGCGAGCGCCGCGAGCGGCAGGGTGAGCAGGAAGACCGAGCCCCACCAGAAGCGCTCCAGGGCGAAACCCGCGGCCAGTGGCCCCAGTGAGGCGATCGCGCCGCCGACCGCCGACCAGAGCGCGATGGCGTGGGTGCGGGCCGGTCCCGACCACAGCGCGGCGATGAGCGCCAGCGTGGTCGGGTAGGCCATGCCCGCCGACAGCCCGCCGACGAAGCGGGCGACGATGAGGACGGTGTCCGTCGGCGCGTACGCGGCCAGCAGGCACGCGGGGACCGACAGCAGGATGCCCAGCACCAGCATGAGCTTGCGCCCGTACCGGTCGCCCAGCGCGCCGAGGTAGAGCACGGAGCAGGCCAGGCCGAGCGAGTACGCGACCGCGATGAGGTTGAGCGCCGTCTGCGAGGAGTCGAAGGCCCGGCCGATGTCGGGCAGTGCCACGTTGGCGACGGCCAGGTTGAGATTGGCCACCGCCGCCACCAGGATCAGCGCGGCGAGCACGAGCCCCTGCCGCGCCGGCGCCGGCGGCCGCCCGTCCGGCGATGAGGTCATCGGCCCACTCCCCTCCCCATCCGGTCGGCGAGGTGTTTCGCTCAGGCTATCGAGTGTTCTGTCCTTCATGAGTTGTTTGCGGCATTAGATCCGCCCTATCGGCCCGAAAGTGAAAAACTGGCCGAGACGGTTGTCGATCCACACCGGAACGTTCGGCCTCGGCGGGGCCGGATATGGTCGGAGGCGGAGACGACCGGCAGGGAGCAGATGATCACCCGCGCAGGTGGCGATCGATGAGTCGACCGGGCCGCACCGGCCCACCGCAGGAATCCGCAGGCGACGGTGCGCCGGGCGGGTTCGCCTTCCTGCTGCCCGGTGACACCCGCGCGCCCGACAGCTTGCGCACCGTGTTCGTGGCGTTCGGGGCCAACCTGCTGATCGCGGTCGCCAAGACGGCCGCCGCGCTGATCACGAGGTCGGCGTCGCTGACCGCAGAGGCGGCGCACTCCTGGGCGGACACCGGCAACGAGGTGTTCCTGCTCGTGGCCAACCGCCGCGCCGTCCGCCCGGCCGACCGGCAGCACCCGCTCGGACACGGCCGCGAGGCGTACGTCTGGTCGCTGTTCGCGGCGGTGGGGCTGTTCGTGGCCGGCGGCGCGTTCTCGATCACGCACGGCGTCGGCCAGCTGCGCAACCCGACCCCGGCCGACGACTTCCTCCTCGGGTACGCCGTGCTGGCCCTGTCGTTCCTGCTGGAGGGCGTGTCGTTCGTGCAGTCGGTGCGCCAGGCCCGGGCGGACGCCAGGGTGATGCAGCGCGATCTCATCGAGCACGTGCTGGCCACCTCCGATCCGGCGCTGCGGGCCGTGTTCGCCGAGGACGCCGCGGCCCTGACCGGCCTGGTGCTGGCGACCGCCGGGCTGGCCGCGCATCAGCTGACCGGCTCGGCCGTGCCGGACGCCGTCGGGTCGATCCTGGTCGGGGTCCTGCTCGTGGTGGTCGCGGCGGTCCTCATCAACCGCAACCGCCGGTTCCTCGTCGGGGAGGAGGCCGACCCGCGGGTGCGCACCGCGGTGCTGCGGTCGATGCTGGCCATGCCCGAGGTCTCCCGGGTGACCTACCTGCGGCTGGAGGTGGTGGGACCACGCATGATCTCGGTGGTCGGCGACGTCGACCTCACCGGCGAAGACACCGAGTCGCAGGTGGCGGTGCGGCTGCGGGCACTGGAAGCCAAGATCGCCGCCAGCGCGGCGGTGGCCGGGGCGGTCTTCAGCCTCTCCGCCCCGGACGAGCCGTCACTGGCGCCGGACGACACCGGATCTTGTCCGGAAATGCGCCAGGATGTCCAATAGAGCGCCATCTGGTTTTGGTGGTTCTCCACAAAATTAGCTGTCGTCCCCTGACCAGTACAACGGTTTGCTACCGCTCAGTAGCTGCAAAGGTTGTTGACGGGGACCCACCCCATGGGGTTCTTCGTTCGGTTCTTTGGAAGGCTTACTCGGTGTTCAATCGCATCGCCATCGTCAACCGGGGTGAGGCCGCCATGCGGCTGATCCACGCCGTCCGCGAGATCAACGCGGAGTCCGGCGCGCCACCGATCGAGACCATCGCGCTCTACACCGAAGCGGAACGCACCGCGACCTTCGTCCGCGAGGCCGACGACAGCTACTGCCTCGGCCCAGCGTCCGCGCGCCCCTACCTCGACCACGCCGTGCTGGAGCGCGCCCTGGTCGAGATGCAGGCCGACGCCGCGTGGGTGGGCTGGGGCTTCGTCGCCGAGGACCCCACGTTCGCCGAGCTGTGCGAGAAGATCGGCGTCACCTTCATCGGCCCGAGCGCCGAGGCGATGCGCAAGCTCGGTGACAAGATCGGCTCGAAGCTGATCGCCGAGGAGGTCGGCGTTCCGGTCGCGCCGTGGAGCCGCGGCGCGGTGGAGAGCCTGGAGGCGGCCACCCGCTCGGCGGCCGAGATCGGCTACCCGCTGATGCTCAAGGCCACCGCCGGCGGCGGCGGGCGCGGCATCCGCGTGGTGCGCAGCGACGAGGAGCTGGCCAACGCGTACGAGCGCACCAGCCTGGAGGCCAAGCGCGCCTTCGGCAGCGGCATCGTGTTCCTGGAGCGCCTGGTCACCGGCGCCCGGCACGTCGAGGTCCAGGTCATCGCCGACGGCCAGGGCACCGCGTGGGCGCTGGGCGTGCGCGACTGCTCCGTGCAGCGGCGCAACCAGAAGGTCATCGAGGAGTCCGCCTCGCCGGTGCTCGCTCCCGAGCAGGTGGCCGAGGTGAAGGCGGCGGCCGAGCGGCTGGCGCTGGCGGTGAACTACCGCGGCGCGGGCACGGTGGAGTTCCTGTACCACCCGGGCGAGAAGCTGTTCGCCTTCCTGGAGGTCAACACCCGCCTGCAGGTCGAGCACCCGATCACCGAGGCGACCACCGACTTCGACCTGGTCAAGGCGCAGATCCACGTCGCCTCGGGCGGCCGGCTGGGCGACCTGGTCCCGACCGAGGTGGGCCACGCGGTGGAGGCCCGGCTCAACGCCGAGGACCCCGACCGCGACTTCGCCCCGTCCCCCGGCCGCATCGAGCGGCTGACCCTGCCCGCGGGCCCCGGCGTGCGGGTGGACACCGGCGTCAGCGAGGGCGACGTCATCCCCGCCGACTTCGACTCGATGATCGCGAAGATCATCGCCTTCGGGCGTACCCGCGAGGAGGCGCTGGGCCGGCTGCGCCGCGCGGTCGCCGACACCACCGTCATCATCGAGGGCGGCGCGACCAACAAGAGCTTCCTGCTCGACCTGCTCGACCAGCCCGAGGTGATCGACGGCAGCGCCGACACCGGCTGGATCGACCGGGTCCGCGCGCAGGGCCGTCTGGTCTCGGCCAAGCACTCCGGCATCGCGCTGGCCGCCGCAGCGATCGAGGCGTACGAGGACGAGGCGCTCGTCGAGCAGCAGCGGCTGCTGTCCACCGCGCACGGCGGCCGCCCGCAGGTGCAGCACAAGAGCGGCCGCCCCATCGACCTCAAGCTGCGCGGCGCCGCCTACCGGGTGTCGGTCGCGCAGATCGGGCCGCACCGCTTCCGGGTCGGCATCGGCGAGACCCCGACCGTGGACGTCGAGCTGGAGCGCTTCGACGAGCACACCGGCCGGGTCCTGGTCAACGGCCGCCGCTTCCGGCTGGTCACCGACACCCACGGCCCGATCCACCTGGTCGAGGTCGACGGCGTCACGCACCGGGTCAGCCGCGACGAGGGCGGCGTGCTGCGCTCCCCCGCCCCGGCGCTGGTGGTCGCGACCCCGCTGCAGGTCGGCGACGAGGTCGAGGCCGGCGCGCCGGTGCTCGTGCTGGAGAGCATGAAGATGGAGACCGTGCTGCGCGCACCGGTCAAGTCGAAGGTGCGCGAGATCGCGGTGTCGGTCGGCAGCCAGGTCGAGTCCGGCGCGCCGCTGATGCGCCTGGAGCCGGTCGGCGACGACAGCGCGGCCGAGACCGCCACGACCGAGACCGTGGACCTGGAGCTGCCGCCCGAGCCGGCCGGCCTGACCGCCGAGGCCCGGGTCGCGCGCGGACTGGCCGACCTGCGCAGCCTGCTGCTCGGCTACGACCTCGACCCGCGCGACGAGCGCCGGGCCCTGTCGGCGTACCTGGCCGGGCGGGCCGAACTGGGCCGCGTGCCGATCGAGGGCGAAACCGAACTGCTGCAGGTGTTCGCCGACCTGTCCGAGCTGAGCCGCAACCGGCCGGCCGGCGAGGAGACCCAGGCCGACACCCGGGTGCACAGCCCGCGCGAGTTCTTCCACGCCTACCTGCAGAGCCTGGACGTCGACCGGGCCGGGCTGCCCGACGCGTTCCGCCAGCGGCTGGGCCGGGTGCTCGCGCACTACGGCGTCGACGGCTTCGACCGTACGCCCCAGCTGGAAGAGGCCGTCTTCCGGATCTTCCTGGCGCAGCAGCGCTCCTCCGCCGACGTCGCGGTCATCGTGTCGCTGCTGCAGCAGTGGCTGACCGAGCCGATCCCGGGCGAGGCCCAGCGCGAGGCGGTCGGCCAGGCGCTGGAGCACCTGATCTGGGCGACCCAGGTCCGGTTCCCGGTCGTCGGCGACCTGGCCCGCAGCATCGTGTTCCGCTGGGCCGCCCAGCCGATGCTGCGCCGCAAGCGCGCCGAGGTCTACAACGAGGTCCGCGACCACCTGCGCCAGCTCGACCGCGACCCGGCCGCCGCCGACCGCGACGAGCGCATCGCGAAGATGGTCGCCTCGCCGGAGCCGCTGGTGCGGCTGCTCGCGCAGCGCATCGGCCGGCCTCACGCCGACAACGGGCCGATGCTGGAGGTGCTCAGCCGCCGCTACTACGGCAACCGCGGCGTCAGCGACACCCGCTGCGCCGAGGTCGCCGGGCACACGTTCTTCACCGCGGCGTACGCCCGCGACGGTGAGCGCTTCCGGCTGATCTCGACGGCGACCGACTTCGCCGAGCTGCCTGCCGCGCTGGAGAAGACGGCCGGGCTCGTCGACGGGGCGGCGTTCGCCGACGTCTACCTGACCTGGGCCGACCAGCCCGACACGGACACGATGGCCACCACCCTGCGCGAGGTGCTCGACCGCGCCGGGCTGCCGGAGGCACTCCAGCGGGTGACGGTGTCGGTGGCCGGCCCGACCGGCGCGGCCATGCACCACCACTTCACCTTCCAGCCGGGCCAGGGCGAGGACCGGGTGATCCGCGGACTGCACCCGCAGATCGCCGAGCGCCTGCAGCTGCCGCGGCTGCGCAACTTCGACCTGACCCGCCTGCCCTCGATCGACGAGGAGGTCTACCTCTTCCGCTGCGTCGCCCCGGACAACCCGGCCGACGAGCGCCTCGCCGCGATGGCGCAGGTCCGCGACCTGACCCCGCTGCGCGACGCGGACGGGCGGGTGCTGGCCCTGCCGGCCCTGGAGGGCATGCTCGACGGCTGCCTCGACGCGATCCGCAAGGTGCAGGCGCGGCGACCGGCCAAGAAGCGCCTCGACACCAACCGCATCACGCTGTACGTCTGGCCGAACAGCGAGCTGACCATGGAGGACCTGAACACGGTCATCCAGCGCGTGCTGCCGCGCACCGCCGGGGCGGGCCTGGAGCAGGTGCTCGTCCTGGGCCGCCAGCGCGACCAGGTCACCGGCGAGATGAGCGACGTCGCGGTCGAGGTGTCCTTCGACCAGGGCATGCGCATGTCGGTGACCGCGCCGACGACCGAGCCGATCGAGCCGCTGGACGACTACCGGCAGAAGGTGCTGTCGGCCCGCCGCCGCGGCACGACCTACCCGTACGAGCTGACCGGCCTGCTGGCCGGCCGCGAGGGCAGCTTCACCGAGTACGACCTGGACGACACGGGTGAGCTGGTCGCCGTGGAGCGGCCGAAGGGGCGCAACAAGGCGGGCATCGTGGCCGGTGTGGTCAGCACGCCGACCGCGCGCTACCCCGAGGGCGTCACCCGGGTGGTGCTGCTCGGCGACCCGACCAAGGCGCTGGGCGCGCTGTCGGAGCCGGAGTGCGCGCGCATCATCGCGGCGCTGAACCTCGCCGAGCGGATGCAGGTGCCGCTCGACTGGTTCGCGCTGTCGGCCGGCGCCCGGATCTCGATGGACTCGGGCACCGAGAACATGGACTGGGTGGCCGCGGCGCTCAAGCGCATCGTGGAGTTCACCCAGGACGGCGGCGAGATCAACATCGTGGTCGCGGGCATCACGGTCGGCGCGCAGCCGTACTGGAACGCCGAGGCCACCATGCTCATGCACACCAAGGGCATCCTGGTGATGACCCCGGACTCGGCGATGGTGCTGACCGGCAAGCAGTCGCTGGACTTCTCCGGCGGCGTGTCGGCCGAGGACAACTTCGGCATCGGCGGCTACGACCGGGTCATGGGCCCCAACGGCCAGGCCCAGTACTGGGCCCCGGATCTGCGGGCCGCCCAGGGCGTGCTGATGGCCCATCACGAGCACGCCTACATCGCGCCGGGTGAGTCCGGTCCGCGCCGGGCGGCCACCACCGACCCGGTCGACCGCGACATCTCGCCGTTCCCGCACGCGGTGCCGGACAGCGACTTCACCACCGTCGGGCAGATCTTCTCCAAGGAGCACAACCCCGACCGTAAGAAGCCGTTCGACATCCGCACGCTGATGCGGGCGCTGGCCGACCAGGACCACACGATCCTGGAGCGCTGGGCGGGCATGGCCGACGCCGAGACGACGGTCGTGCAGGACGTGCACCTGGGCGGCATCCCGGTGTGCCTGCTGGGCATCGAGTCCCGGTCGGTGCCGCGGCGCGGCTTCCCGCCCACCGACGGCCCCGACACGTACACCGCGGGCACGCTGTTCCCGCAGTCGTCGAAGAAGGCGGCGCGGGCCATCAACGCCGCCAGCGGCAACCGGCCGCTGGTCGTGCTGGCGAACCTGTCCGGGTTCGACGGCTCGCCGGAGTCGATGCGCAAGCTGCAGCTGGAGTACGGCGCGGAGATCGGCCGGGCGATCGTGAACTTCCGCGGCCCGATCGTGTTCTGCGTGATCTCCCGCTACCACGGCGGCGCGTTCGTGGTGTTCTCCAAGGCGCTCAACCCGAACATGACGGTGCTGGCGCTGGAGGGCTCGTTCGCCTCCGTGCTCGGCGGCGCGCCGGCCGCGGCCGTGGTGTTCGCGGGTGACGTCAACGCCCGTACCGCCAAGGACCCGCGGGTGGTCGACCTGGAGACCCGGATCGTGGCCGCGACCGGTGGCGAGAAGGCGGCCCTGGTCGGGCAGCTGCTCGACGTGCGGGCCTCGGTCCGGGCGGAGAAGCTGAGCGAGGTCGCCGCCGAGTTCGACGGCGTGCACAGCATCCAGCGTGCCGTGCAGGTCGGCTCCGTCGACGCCATCATCAGCGCCGCGGAGATGCGCCCGCAGATCATCGCGGCCATCGAGCGGGGACTCATGGTCGCCTAACACGAGCATTCGTCCAAAAGCCGGTCAGTGCGTCACTTGTTGGCGCCCTGACCGGCTTCGTAAGTGTGATTACTTGCCGTTAGTCGCACCCATTTGATTCACCATCGAGATCATGGTGCGGCCACTGTCGCGGACACGACACTTGGAAAACTCAGGACATGACTAGCGCGAACGTACCATCTCAGTTCTCGAACAACTGAGAGGTTTGACCGTGCCAGCACTAGAGTCGGCTGCGCTTGGCCTAGCGCGGACCGTAGCGAGCAGCGCCGCAACACTTTGGCTAAGCCATCGTCGCGACAGAGCCAATAGCTCTGGCCAATTGTCGGACCTAATCTCCACACAGTTCCGGGATCGTTTCCAACGTCGCAAAGCAGAATTACAGCTCGAGAGCATGGCATCCGACATAGCCGAGCGGATAGAGCGGCTCTTCGAGGCAGACGGATCACAGATTCCCAACAACGAGGCTGTCGCTGCGATAGAAGTCGTTTCGCGAACGCTGCGCAATCCCGCGTTGACAGACAAAGTCCTATTCGTCAACGACGCAGATCCATCCACACTGCTCCTGAGCCTCAGACCCACGCTCAATGCCAACATTACGAGCGCAGGCCTCAGTGAAGCGAGTACTCGAATGGCAGAAATTGTTCTACAAGACTGCGTCCGGTGCTATGTCGAACTCGTTCGCCATCTTCCGGAGTTTAACAACCGCGCGAACCAAGAGATTCTAGCAAGACTTTCACAAATGTCGACAGACCTCTCGGTCCTGTTGTCCATGATGCCACCTCTTCAGTCGACGGAGAGCAATCGAAGCGAAGATCCACAGATAACGTTGGATCGCTACACCCAGTTCATCTCAGCGCACTACGACCAACTTGGACTTTTCGGCGTTGACGTACGCAACTTTAGTCCAGAGACCACGTTAAGCATCGCCTACCTAAACTTGGCCGTTACTGGTCCAGACACCAATACGCAGGCTGTCCTGAGTCGCCAACGCCCATCCAACCGATCATTTCTCAACGGGTTAAAAGGAACCTACGACGATGACACAACTGGACTTCGAGTCGAGTCTGCTCTCAGCAAGAGCAATCGCATACTGATTCGAGGAGAAGCTGGTTCAGGGAAAAGCACGCTGCTACGGTGGCTAGCAATTAACGCTGCACGTCGCGAGTTCACGGGAAACCTAAGCGCATGGAATGGAAAGGTTCCCTTCCTAGTAAAACTTCGAAGCTACGCCGATCGCGCGCTCCCTGTTGTTGGAAACCAGCTCGGAGAGGATATAGCCAGTTTCGGCGCAGACCTTCCTAGTGGATGCGTGAATCGCCTCTTCGCAGAAGGGCGTGCAATTTTATTAGTCGATGGCGTTGACGAGCTCGTCAAGAACCAACGCGCAGCGGTGCGAAGTTGGCTACGAAAGATCTTGGATCAATACCCAGACGTGGTCGCGGTAGTAACATCCCGACCCACGGCAGCACCAGCAAGGTGGCTCACTAATGAGGGCTTCACCGCACTGATGCTGGAACGGATGACTCCTACAGATATAGCCGAGTTCGTTTACCGATGGCATCGGGCGATTAGGGGAGCCCGCCACCTACCTTGCGATGTAGATGAATTGCCACGGTATGAGCGTCGTCTACTCGCACGACTCGATGCTAACCATCACTTACGCGGTTTGGCCACGAATCCACTGATGTGTGCGATGCTGTGTGCCCTAAACCTCGACCGTACCGATGATCTTCCACACGACCGCCTTAGTCTCTATAGAGCCGCTCTGGAGATGCTGCTCGAACGCCGCGATGCTGCACGTAGCGTCCCGGCTTACCGTCGAATAGCCCTGGGTGGCCAACATTCCATGTCGCTCCTTCAGGACCTAGCGTGGAGATTCAGCATTGCCGGCCATGCGGAACTGGATATTGATCATGCCAAGTCGCATGTTAGGCGCAAGCTCACGACTATGCCAAAAGTCGAGGCGTCCACCGATGATGTCTTCGAGCACTTACTTGATCGTAGTGGCGTCCTGAAAGACATCGCAGAAGATCGCATATCATTCGTTCATCGGACATTTCAAGAATACCTGACAGCGAAGGAGGTTTCCGAGGAGAACTACATCGACATGCTATTGCAGCATGCTAGCCGAGACATGTGGCGAGAGACAGTCATCATGACCGCCGGTCATGCGAGCACAGAGTACCGGCATCGACTAATTAATGGCCTGCTGGACAGGGCCGAAAAAGCGAGCCAGAAGCAAGCAAGGTGGCTACGCTTGCTCGCGGCCGCTTGCATTGAGACCTCCCCCGCTCTCGCGCCCGATATATTGGCCCGAATAGACAACCATCTAGCTCTCCTCGTTCCCCCTAGAAGCGTCATCGAGGCACGATCACTAGCCCTTGCTGGGGAACGAGTAATTGACCTACTACCAGACGACATTTCTCTGCTATCGAATAACGCAGCGCGTGCCGCCGTTGAAACGGTTTCCTATGTGGGAGGACCTAAGGCGTTGCGGAAACTTGCGCGATACGGAACCGATGACAGGTCGTCCACCATAGGAGCACTACTGGAGGCCGCAAACAACTTTGAGCCTGAGGAGTATGCGCGTACCGTTCTTGCAGATTCACCATTGCATGATGGTTTCGTCAATGTCAACGACTGGACGTCATCCATGCTTCCCCATCTTCGGCAGCTCACTGGAGTGCGCGCACTCGTGGAGGATCTCGATGCGCTTCTGAAATTGCTGCCGCCGGTGCGACGGTTGGATGTCATGAACCGGCGTATGTCCCGTGGCGGAAGAGCACTAGACTTGAGTGGCTTGGCGGGTAGGAATGATCTCGAAGAACTACTCGTCGAGTCTTACGTCCGTGCAGAAACCTTACCTGAGAGCCTAACTGCACTCAAGCGCCTGAGACTCTGGCAGGTTCATTCCGATGCGTCGAAAATGGACCTCAATTGGCTCGCTAAGTTCCCCCAGTTGACCACCTTGCAGCTCGGTGAGTTTATTGGTGCGCGCAGCATGAATCCGCTGCTGCAAATTGCGGCACTGTCATCCCTCACCCTGAACGCACGATTGGATCGCAAGCCATTCGGCAAGGTTGAGTTCATTTCCCGCTTGCCACATTTGGATTCTCTCGGAATCAATGGATGCAGCGACGAAGACGTCTTGAGTATTGTTGCGACCGCACAACCCAAATTAACCAACCTGCAACTTATGCGACTAAACGTTCGAAGTATCGATTTGAACCATGTTACGCGCCTGCCTTTGAAGCACCTTGACATCGACTCGTGTACAGCTCACGTCGATTTACTTCCACTCGCCAATCTTCAAACACTTGAAACACTTGACATCCGCGGCTGCATGTCAGTAGGCGATCTTTCGCCGCTCGCCGCTTTGCCGAACCTATCAAGTATATACTTATATGGGGTACCAGACTTAGACCTTTCTCCATTGGCAGGCATGGGTCATCTCACGGTATGGGCATATAGCAGTCAGGTTCGCAATGCTGCTGGCGTGCGCGTGAGAGGTTACTAAAGGAAGTTGCATCGCCGATAATGCTCGTGTTGTTGGGGCTTCTGCCGTCCGTGTGTATCTGAGCAGTGTCAACCGGCAAACCAGAACCGCCGTACTACGTAAGCGCCCGCAGGATACGACTTAGGTGAGCCCGATCGTCTGGGCTAAGCACACCGAAGAAGCGGTCGGTCTCGGTACGGCGGGCCATCTCGATCGCTTTTGCAGCATCCCGGCCAGGGCCCGTAAGGGCCACCAATGTCGCGCGGCGGTCAGCGGGGTCGGGGCGGCGTTCGACCAGGCCGCGGGTCTGCAGGTCGTCGACGACCTCGGTGGCCGAGCGCGGGGCGATGCGCAGCTGCTCGGCGAGTTCGTTGAGGCGCAGCGCCTCTTGACGGCCCAGCACATTCAGCGCCCGCGACTGCGACGGGGTGATCTGCCACGGGGCCAGCGCGTCCTTGGTGAGGTGGCGCAGGCGGCGGGCGACCGCCCAGAAGGCCTCCGACAGGCCCGCTTCCTCGTGCTCGTCCACGGGAATACCGTACCAGCGGTTGCTGTTGAAACCTCATGTTGAGGTAACCTCAGCACCCACCTACGGAAGGACCCACCCCTTGGACAGCCCACAGATGGAACGAGGAGGCCGCCGCGGCGGCCCGCACACCGTCACCGCCGAGGAGAAGGCGCAGGCCCGCGAGGTCTCGCCGCGCCGCATCGGCGGCCTGTTCACCGCCCACCGCTGGCAGCTCGCCACTGTCACCGCGATCATCGTGGCCTCCTCCGTGATCGCCATGGCGACGCCGTTCCTGCTGCGCGAGGTCATCGACGTCGCGCTCCCCCACGCCGACCTCACCCTGCTGGTCTGGCTGGTGCTGGGCATGGTCGCCGTCGCCGCGCTGACCTCCGCGCTGGGCGTCGTGCAGACCTGGATCTCCACCAGCGTCGGCCAGCAGGTCATGCACCGGCTGCGCACCGACGTCTTCACGCACCTGCACCGGCAGTCGATCGCGTTCTTCACCCGCACCCGCACCGGTGAGGTGCAGTCGCGCATCACCAACGACATCGGCGGTATGCAGGCCGTGGTCACCTCGACGGCCACCTCCGTCGCCTCGAACCTCACCACCACCGTCGCCACCGCCGTGGCCATGGCCGCGCTGTCCTGGCAGCTGTCGCTGGTCTCCCTGGTCGTGGTGCCCCCGGCCGTCTACCTGACCCGGCGGGTCGCCCGCATGCGCCGTACGATCACCGCGCAGCGCCAGCGCGAGCTGGCCGACCTCAACGTCACCATCGACGAGGGCCTGTCGATCAGCGGCGTGCAGTTGAGCAAGACCACCGGCACCGGCCCCGCGCTCGTCGAGCGCTTCGCGGCCTCGTCGGCCCGCCTCATCGACCTGGAGCTGCGCTCGGAGCTGGCCGGCCGGTGGCGCATGGCCTCGATGAGCATCGTCTTCGCCGCCATCCCCGCCGTCATCTACCTCAGCGCGGGCCTGCCCGCGACCGCCGGCACGCTGAGCATCGGCACCCTGGTCGCGTTCACCGCGCTGCAGGCCAACCTGTTCCGGCCGCTGATGGGCCTGCTCAACGTCGGCGTGTCGCTGACCAGCTCGCTGGCCCTGTTCGCCCGCATCTTCGAATACCTGGACCTGCCCGTCGACGTCGACGACCCCGCGCACCCGGTCGAGCTCGACCCCGCCCGCGTCACCGGCCACCTGCGCCTGGAGGACGTCACCTTCGCGTACCCGGGCAGCGATGCCGCCGCCGTGGCGGGCGTCAGCCTCGACGTGCCCGCCGGCACCTCGCTGGCCCTGGTCGGCGAGACCGGCTCGGGCAAGAGCACCATCGCCGCGCTGATCTCCCGGCTCTACGACCCGGCCGCCGGCCGGATCACCGTCGACGGCGTCGACCTGCGCGACCTGCGGCTGGCCGACCTGGCCCGCATCGTCGGCGTGGTCAGCCAGGAGACCTACCTGCTGCACACGACGATCCGGGAGAACCTGCGCTACGTGAAGCCGGACGCCACCGACGCCGAGATCGAGCAGGCCGCCCGCGCCGCGCAGATCCACGACCTGATCACGGACCTGCCCGACGGCTACGACACCGTCGTCGGCTCGCGCGGGCACCGCTTCTCCGGCGGCGAGAAGCAGCGCATCGCGATCGCCCGCACCCTGCTGCGCGACCCGCGCATCCTGGTGCTCGACGAGGCCACCAGCGCCCTGGACACCCAGACCGAACGGGCCGTGCAGCGCGCCCTCGACGAGCTGACCCGCGGGCGTACGACGATCACCATCGCGCACCGGATGTCGACCGTGCGCGACGCCGACCAGATCGCCGTGCTCGACCACGGGCGGATCCTCGAATCCGGCTCGCACCGCACCCTCGTCGAGGTCGGCGGCGCGTACGCGACACTTGCGGCATGACCCGGCACCGCTTTCACGGCGACGAGACCCGCTTCGACGTGCTCGCCGAGTACGTCACCGCCCGGTTTCCGCAGGCCCGCTACGTCGCCGACGTGGCGGGCGGCCAGGGCATGCTGACCCGGCTGCTGCGCAAGCGGTTCGGCCTGGACGCCGAGGTCGTCGACCCGCGCGGCTGGACGCTCAAGGGCGTGCCCGCCCGGGCCGAGCCCTACCTGGCCACGCTCGCCGACTACTACGACCTGATCGTGGGCCTGCACCCGGACGAGGCGCTGCGCGAGGTCGTGGACTCGGCCCGGGTCCGCCCGGTGCTCGTCGTGCCCTGCTGCAACTTCTGGGACCGCGACCGCAAACTCGGCCGCGACGAGCTGATCAACGCCATCACGGCACACCACCGGGCTCTGGGCGGCCAGGTCGAGCACCTGGAACTCGCCTTCCGGGGCCCGAAGAACCACGCCCTGGTCCTGCTGCCGCCGCAGAAACCGGGCCGGGACGGCTGAGTCGCCGCCCACGGCCCATGGACCGGCTCAGTCCGTGGCGATCACGATCACGCTGTCGCCCGCGTCCAACCGCACCATGCGGGACCGGCGCGGGTTGAGCACGACGCCGTAGAACGGGGTCTGGTCGGCGTCGTCGCGGCGGCGGAAGCCGATCGCCGACTCGCCGCGCCGGCGGGCCGACTCGACCACCGTCGCGAAGGTGACCTCCGCGCCGGGCTGGACGTAGTCACCGGCGGGCTTGAGGTGGATCTCCGCCCCGGAGGCGTCGAACAGGTCGGCGAACACCTCGTACAGGTGCCGGTTCTCGGCCAGCTGCGTCATCAGCAGGCTGATCAGCCGGGCCGAGACCACGAAGTCGTCGGCCTTGGTGACCTGGGCGACCTCGCGGTTGCCGTCGTCGTTCATCTCGGTCACGATCGAGTACGGCTCGCCCAGGTTGACCTCGATGTCACGCAGGTGCAGCAGGGTCACCAGGGTGCGGTCGTCGGCGTGGTCGGGCTCGGCGGAGTCGTCGGACAGCACGATGATGTTCTGATATACGCCCAGCTCCATGGCCTCCAGGTCACGGCGGCTGGTGGGCTGGCAGCGCTTGTGGCCGACGGTCACGTTGGCCCGCTGCGCCGCCAGCGCCTCCTCCGGCGCGAGCGGGGCGGCGACGTCGAGCACGGAACCCGGTTCGGCGAAGCGGTCCAGCAGGTCCAGCACCCGGTCGGCGCGCGAGTTCCAGCCGACCATCAGCGTGCGGTCCGGTGCGCGCTTGCTGTCGGGCACCAGCACGATCGCGTCGCCGTGCACCCGGGCCGGGTCCGCGGCCAGTTCGATCAGCAGGTCGTCCTCGGCGATGAGGATGACCTCGTCGCCGTCGGCCAGCACGGTGTCCATCGGCGGGTTGACCGTGATGGCCCCGTCGGCGCGGCGCAGCCCGATCGGCGCGCCCGCCTCGAACGCGCCGAGGATCTCCCCGTACGCCCGGCCGGTCAGTGACGGCTCGGACCTGATGTAGATCTCGTTGCCGGCGAAGTCGAGCAGGTCGGTGCAGACGGTCGACAGGCCCGACTGCCGGTGCGACTGCACGACCATGCGCACGGCGATGTCGTCGGCGTCGACGATCAGGGCGTGCCGCCCGGCGGCCAGCTTCGCCGCGGCGACGTTCGCCGACTCCTGCACGGCGGCGACCACGTGCGGGCGCGCCTGCGGCCAGGGGCGGTTGTTGAGCAGCAGCAGCACCTTGATGACGTCGATGTCGGGGTCGTCGCCGGCCGGCGACAGCACCATCACCGCGCGGGCGGTGTCGAGGCTGACCAGATCGAGATCGGTGCGCTTGAGCGGGCTGCCGGACCGGCACACCACCCGGGTACGGCCGGTGTCGCCGACCCGGGCGCGGATCTGGTCCTCCATCTCGACCTTGTCCCGATCGGCGAGAACGATCACACTGCTGCGGCGCGAGCTTCGGTTGGCCGCGGCGAGCTCGCTGACGACCGTGAACACCTGGTCGGACCAGCCCAGCACCACGATGTGGCCCTGGGCGATCACCTGCGAGCGGCCCTTGCGCAGGTTGGTGATCGCGTCGTTGAGGCCGGTGGTGAGCACGCCGATCAGCGAGCTGACGAGGAAGATGCCACCGATGGTGACGAAGAGCATCAGCGCCAGGTAGACCGGCCCGCCGATGTCCGCGCCCATCGTGCCCGGGTCCAGGGTGCGCAGCACGCTGCGCCACAGCACGGCCGCCCAGCCGCCGTCTTGCTTGGTCTCCGTCGGCGCGAACAGCGCAGCGAGTCCGGTCACGACACTGATCAGGATCAGCGACGCCAGACCCAGCCAGCCGATGAGGGCGGGGGTGCCGCGGTCCATCGTGCCGTCGAACCAGACGCGTACGCGTCGCCGCACTCCCAGCCGAACCACTGAGCTTCCTCCCACTGCCGCCGCGCCCGGGCCGCTGTCGAATGTCCAATAGGCAGGGACATCCTAGAAGCGGTCGTGGACGGGCCCGCGAGCCGCCACCCGAAGCACCGGAACCCGCCTGCGCGCACGACGTTCGCGCAGGCGGGTGGACCGGTGCGGTGCGGCGGGCGGGCTCGGCCCGCCGGACCGTAGGTCACCGGCCTGCCGGCGCCTCCTCGTGGTGGCGCGTCACGTGCAGGTGGGGCAGGTGCAGCTCGGGCGGCTCGGGCGGGAGGTCCTCGACGCCGGTGGCCACCGCCTGCTCGTGGCGGCGGTGCGCCGAGGGCAGGGCGAGGGTGGCGACGACGGCCAGCACGGCCACGCCCGCGCAGACCCAGAACCCGGTGCTGAACGCCGTGTCGGTGGGCAGGCCACGCGGGGTGCTGTTCGACGTGATGACGGCGGCGACGACGGCCGAGCCGATGCTGCTGCCGATGGTCCGGGCGATGGTGTTGACGCTGGTGGCCTCACCGGTCTGGGTGGCGGGCACGCTCTCGATGATGGCGTTGGACATCGCCGCGAACGCCAGGCCGATGCCCGCGCCGACGAGCAGCCCGGAGACGACGACCTGCCACTCCACATTGTGCGCGAGGGCGGGCAGGGTGAAGCCGCCGACGACCGCGACCGCGCCGAGGAACATCGGCAGCTTCGGGCCGAACCGGCGGACCAGCAGGCCGGCCAGCGGTCCGAACAGGACCATCGACACGACGGTGGGCAGCAGGAACAGGCCCGCCTCGGACACCGACTTGCCGTAGCCGTAGCCGGTGGCGGCGGGCAGCTGCAGCAGGGTGGGCACGAGCAGGAACGAGCCGAACATCGCAAAGCCGAGGATCAAGGCGACGAGGTCGGTGGCCCATACGCCGCGGATCTTCATGAGGCGCATGTCGACGAGCGGCTCGGCGACCCGCAGTTCGATGACGACGAAGAGGATCAGGGTGACCACGCCGGCGGCGAGCAGGCCGATGGTCTCGGCGGATCCCCAGCCCCAGGATTGGCCTTTGCTGATGGCCAGCAGCAGGGACACCAGGGAGACCGACAGGACGGCCGTGCCGAGCAGGTCGAGCTTGCCGGGCTTGCGCACCGGCGACTCCCGCATGCCGAAGATCGCGCCGAGCAGCGCGATGACGACCAGTGCCAGGGGCAGCCAGAACAGCCAGTGCCAGGACAGGCGCTCCACGATCGGGCCGGCGGCCACGATGCCGACGCCCGCGCCGACGCCGAAGATCGCCGACAGCAGGCCGACGGTGGCGCTGACCTTCTCGCGGGCCAGCTCGTCGCGGACCATGCCGATCGACAGCGGCATGATGGCGCCGGCCGCGCCCTGCAGGGCGCGCGCGACGACGAGCACGGCCAGGTTCGGGGCGAGCGCGGCCAGCAGGGTGCCGACCGCGAGGACGGCCAGCACGGCGATGAGGACGCGGCGCTTGCCGACCATGTCGCCGAGGCGGCCGAGCACGGGCGTCAGCACCGACGCCGACAGCAGGTACGCGGTGAGGACCCAGCTCGCGCTGGCGGTGGTGACGTTCAGATCGTGGGCGATGGTCGACATCGCCGGGGCGACCAGGGACTGCAGCACCGCGAAGGCCAGGCCGCCCAGTGACAGGTACAGCACCAGCGTGGTGCCGTTGGTGCGGCGGGCCGGGCTCGGCTCGCCGCCGGTGACGCCGGCGGCGCCCGGCCGCACGATCGTCTGGGTCATGAAACGCCCCCTGGAGCATGTTGTAAACGTCTGCTGACTTGGCGAGTATTCACCCTCCCCGCCGTCGTCAACAGTTGTTTACATCACTTGTAAGCAGTTGTTTACGTCACGTTCCGGGGCCGCTATCCTGGTTCCGGAGCGAGAGGAATCCATGGCGACGAGCAGTCCGCGCACCTCCACCACCGGCGAGGCCGGGCAGCGCCGCCGCGACGCGGCCGGCACCCGCCGGCTGCTGCTGGACGCCGCCCGCCGCCGTTTCGCCGCCGACGGATACACCGGCACCACCGTGCGCGACATCGCCGACGAGGCCGGCGTGAACGTGGCGCTGATCAGCCGCTACTTCACCTCCAAGGAAGGCCTGTTCGAGGCATGCCTGGTCGGTGCCGTCGACGAGCTCAGCCACGCGGTGGAGCCCGACGTGACCCTCGACCGGCTTCCCGAGACCATCGCGACGCAGCTCGCCGGCACCGGCCGCGGCGGCAAGCCGAACCAGTTCCTGCTCCTGCTGCGCTCCTCCGGTGACGAGCAGGCCGACCAGATCCGGCGCAACACCGTGCATTCCTTCGCCGAGCGCCTGGCGCGGGCCGCCGGCTGGCACCCCGACCACCCCGACGCCGACCGGCTCATGCTCAGAGCACAGATCGCGCTGGCCACCGGGTTCGGCATCGTCCTACTGCGCGCGTCGACCGGGCTGGAGCCGCTGTCCTCGGCAGGGCGCGACGAACTGGTGGGCCCCATGCGGGACGTCATCGACGGCCTGCTGCGCGAGCGCGACGCGCGGTGAGCGCCCCGACGATGCGGGCCGCGGTGCTCACCGCGCCGGGCGAGTGCTCGGTGCAGCGAGTGCCCGCCCCGCGCGCGGCCGCGGGCGAGGCCGTCGTGGACGTCGAACGGGTCGGGGTCTGCGGCACCGACGTCGAGTTCTTCACGGGCGAGATGGCATACCTGCACGAAGGGCATGCGCAGTTCCCGATGCGGCTCGGCCACGAGTGGGCCGGTGTCGTGCGGGCCGTCGGCGACGGCGTCGACCCGGTTTGGATCGGGCGGCGAGTCATGGGCGACACGATGCTCGGCGACGGCACCTGCCGCCGCTGCCGTCGCGGGCACCAGCACGTGTGCGCCCGGCGGCAGGAGGTCGGCATCCGCGGCGGCCGCCCCGGCGCGCTGGCCGAGCAGCTCGCCGTGCCGGTCACGTCGCTGCACGAGCTGCCCGACGGCGTCGACCCGGTGCTCGGGGCACTGGTCGAGCCCGGTGGCAACGCCCTGCGCGCGGCGCAGGCGGCCGAACTCACGCCCGGCGACCGGGTGCTCATCCTCGGACCCGGCACCATCGGGCTGCTCACGGCGATGTTCGCCCGCGCCGCGGGAGCCGAGGTGCATCTCATGGGCCAGACGGGCGCGTCGCTGGACTTCGCCCGCTCCGTGGGCTTCGCCAGTGCCTGGACCGAGCAGCAGCTGCCCGACCTGCCCTTCGACGCGGTCATCGACGCCACCAACGCCGCCTACCTGCCGGCCAGGGCGCTCGACCTCGTCGAACCGGCCGGCCGGGTCGTCTACATCGGCCTCGCGGGCACCCCCAGCCAGATCGACACCCGGTGGCTGGCGCTCAAGGATGTCACCGCAGTCGGGATCCTGTCGGCTTCCCCGGGGCTCGCCGCCACCATCGCCGCGTACGCCGCCCGGCAGGTCGACCCGCGGCCGCTCGTGGCCGCCACGGTCGGCCTCGACCAGGTAGGCGCGGTGCTCGCCGGCGAGCGCATACCCGGGGCGGGTCCCGGACCCAAGTTCCACGTCGATCCGCGCACCCGCTGACGGCGGCCGGGTTCGGGCGGTGACACGCTAGGCGAAGGCCGTGCGCTCGGCGACGGCGGCGTACTAGGCGAGGGCGACGTGCTCGGGGACGGCGGGGTGCTGGGTGACGGCGGGGTGCTCGGGCCGTCGGACAGCGTGGGGGTCTGCCAGTCCCGCCACTCGGCGAGGTTGCCGGCGGCGCGGCTGGAGATCCTGATCGCGCCGGGCAAGGTGCCCGTCTTCAGCAGGAACTTCTGGATGTTCTGCTGCAGCGGGGTGCTCCACTCCGGCCTGGTCGCGCAGTGCCTGCCGTTCTGGATGTCGGACCAGTAGGTGATGTTCTCCCCCGCGCCCAGCGCCTTGTAGACCTCCGCGCCGCCCAGGGCCGCGACGGTGGCGGACTTGGGGCCGAGGTTGACGATGTGCGGGTTGTCCATGATGAACAGCCCTCGCGGGGCGACCATGGCCACCATCTGGTGTGGGTCGACCGGCAGGTTGTTCGGGCTGCCGGTGAACGAGCCGAACGCGTCGCCCAGCCACGGCTGCTCGCCGTACGCGCTGCTCAGGCTCTGTGCGCCCTCGCCGGGGATGCCGCGGAAGATGGGCACGCCGGCGCTGCCCGACTTCGAAAGTTTCGGCTTGGGTCTGAAAATATCGACGGCAGCGATCGGCCGACGTGTCCATCACGGAGGGTCACGCAGTAGGCTGCGGGCAGTCTGCCGATCGCACGTTCGTCCGCTTGCGGACGCCATGGCGCCGGTGCTTTGATGCCGCCGGAGCCGGACGCGTCACACCGCCGTGGAGCACCCCCCACGAGGTGGCGGAAGAGTGCGAGAATGCCGACCCAAGATCTTCACAGGAGTGGTGTCCGTGGCTCTGCCCGAGGGGTTGAAGGCGACCGTCATCGTGCTCGCCGCCAGTGCCGTGGCGGTCGTGTGCACGCCATGGCCCGTGCCGCTCCTGCCGGAGGCGCTCATCACCGGCGACCAGCCCAGCCCGACGACGTGGCAGACCGTCGCCCAGCCGATCGCGCTGGCGCTCATCGCGCTCGCCGCGGGCCGCTGGGACCTGAGCATCCTGACCAGCGGGCTGGCCGTCACCGTGCCCGCCGCCGTGGTCTACGGCATCTATGACGAGTTCTTCACCGACAGCGACGGTGCCGACGCCTGGCCGATGGGCATCGTCGTGCTGGCGCCGATCGTGTTCGGGGCCGCGGTCGGGCTCGCCGCCCTCGGCCGGACGTACCGGCGACGGCGCGCCGCCCGCAAGAGGGCGATGCGCACCGTCCTCTGAGCGACGGCGCAGTGCCCCCGCGGCGCATCCGAGCCGGTGACCGGCCCGGATGCGTGCCGGTCGGCGTCAGCCGGCGTGCGGAAGCCGCACCCGGGCCGACAGCGTCAGCTGGTGCAGGCTCTCGGTGACCTCCGGCCGGGTGCGCAGCAGGTCCTCGATCCTGGCCCGCCACTTGCCCCCTTCGACGTCGCGCGTGTTCGCGCGCGGCGAGGTCGTGAGCTCCTTGCGGGTGGCGGACAGGTCGCGCCGGCAGGACGGCCCGAACACGGCCACGAGCTGCTCCGCGTACCAGGCGAACAGGCCGGCGTCACCGCCCGCCACGTCCACGAGCACCCGGGCCGCGTCGAAGGCGACCCTCGGTTGGTGCCGTGCCACGCCATTCATACATGCCTCCCCGTCGCTGCTGTGTCCAATCCCCAGATGGTCCGGGACAACCACGCGCCGCGCAAGACCTCGCACGGCCAAGCCGCCGCGATCGTAAAATGGAGCGGAGAGCGCCGCTCGCCCGCCGCTCGACCGCGGCAGGTGTCCGGCATCGGGAAGGAACCACTCCGATGACCACGACCTGGACCACCAAGGAACTCGACCGCATCGGCGCCGCCGACGAGCTCGACATCGCCGCCCGGCGACGCGACGGCTCGCTGCGCAACCCGACCACGATCTGGGTGGTCCGCAGCGGCGACGACCTGTACGTCCGGTCCTACCGGGGCCCCGAGGGCGCCTGGTACCGGGCGACGAAGACCCGCCACGAAGGCCACATCCGGGCGGCCGGCGTCGACAAGGACGTCGCCTTCATCGACGAGCCCGACCCCGCCGTCAACGCCCGGATCGACGACGCCTACCGGACCAAGTACCGCGGTCACGGGGCCGAGTACGTCGACCCCATGGTCGCCGCGCCCGCCCGGACCACGACGACCAGGATCGTCCCCGCCTGAGGTCAGGCCATCGGCACGTCGCCGGACTCCAGGTAAATCCCGGCCGACGCCTGCGCCAAGCAGGTCCGGATCCGCTGCGCCAGCCTCGGGACCATCAGCGCGTCGAGGTCGGCCACCGCGACGAACCGCCATCCGCTGAGCTCGTCCGGCGCCGCCCGGATCGCCTCGGTCTGCGCGTCGGTGAGCTCGCCGCCGTCGAAGACGAACGTCAGGGCGCCGTCCCAGTGCGGACGCGGCGGCGTCCAGTCGACGCCCAGCAGCCCACCGACCGGCAGGTCGAGCCCGAGCTCCTCGCGGACCTCGCGGCGGCAGGCCTGCAACGGCGACTCGCCCGCCTCCAGCGCCCCGCCCGGGATCTCGGCGGTGTCCTTGTAGGTCGGCTGGACGACCAGCACCCGCCCCTGCCCGTCCCGGTACAGCACACCCGCGGCGACCCGCACCCGGGTGAGTCCGGCGACATACTGCGGGTCGGGCACCTGATCGGTGTCGTCGACGGCCGCCGGCGCGACGGTCGGCTCCGGCTCGGCAACCGGAGTGGTATCCAACGGCTTGGCCATCTGCTGCGCCATCACGGCGAAGCCGAGGCTCTCGTACAGGGCGATGGCCCGCTTGTTGCCGCCGAACACGTTGAGGCCGAGCCGGGAGACGCCCAGCTCGCGCAGCTCGGCCTCCAGGGCCAGGATCATCGCCCTGCCGTGGCCCCGGCCCTGGTGTTCCGGGTCCACGTCGATGTTGTGCAGCCAGGCCATCTCAGGACGGGTGGGCGCGCCCGGCAGCATGGCCCAGAGCCAACCGACCTGGACACCGTCCACCTGCGCGGACCGCAGGATCGACAGGTCGCTGTCCAGGCCTCGCGGCAGGACGACCGCCATCTGCCGGCGCGCCTCGGCCTCGGCGTCGGCGGGAGCCACACCCTTCTCCCGCTCCAGGTTGCCGGCGTAGCGACGGCGCAGCATCGCCGCACGCCGCTCGAAGTCCGGGCCCGACATGGGCACCAGAACCAGGTCCATACGTTTCCTCGTCACACTCGCCCAGCCGGCCACTGCCTGCGACCGGTGAAGGTCGGCCTCTTCGCGACGGGATCAACGTCTCTCGGCGCAGCCGTGCCGCCCATGATCGCATACACCGGCCTCAGGACAGGTCGAGGTGGTCGGCGACCCCGGCGACCTGAAAGACACGCCGCACCCACGGCTGGACGTTGACGAAGCGCAGCCGCACGCCCTGCACGCGCGCGTGCTCGTGCGCCCGCACCAGCACCGCGATGCCCAGGGAGTCGAGGAAGCGGGTGTCGGCGAGGTCGACCTCGACCGCCTCGCAGCCCGAGGAGTCGATCGCAGCCCGCAACCACTCCGTGACCGCTTCCGCCTCCGCCATGTCGACGTCCCCGGCCAGCCTGACGGTGCAGACGCCGCCGTCGACGACCGTGGCGTGGGTGACTCGCATCGGCCCAGCCTCCTAGCGCTGACCGGCGGCAACTCCCGCGTTCAGTACCCGGTGAACCCGTCCGCCAAACGCCGCCGTTCCGGCCGGGGCAGCAGCGACAGCGAACCCTGTATACGGTTGCCGGAGCGAAACGAAGGACCGGCCTCGGGGAAGCGGTGGGGATCGTGACGTTGCCTGCGGACAGCCACCTGCACAGCGAGTGGTCCTGGGACGCCGAGAAGGGCTCCATGGAGGGCTCGTGCGCGCGGGCGGTGGAGCTGGGCCTACCGGCGATCGCCTTCACCGAGCACCTGGACCACACCGTCTGGACGGTCCCGCTCGACACCATCCGGCCGGGTGGGCGCATGGCGAGCCTCACCGGACCGGACGGCCTGCTCACTCCCCCGTCGTTCGACGTGACCGGCTACCTGGCGGCCGTCGAGGAATGCCGCGAGCGGTTCCCGAGCCTGCGCATCCTCAGCGGTCTGGAGATGGGCGAACCGCACTGGCACGCGGCGGCGGCCGCGAAGATCCTCAGCGCCGGGCGGTTCGACCGGGTGCTCGGCTCCGTGCACTGCCTCACCGACGGCGACGGGTTCACCGAGCCGCCGGGCCTCCTCCGGCACCGGCCCGCGGACCAGGTCGTCCGGGACTACCTGGCCGAGGTCGCCAGGATGGCCGCCGGAAGCGACCTGTTCTCGGTGCTCGCCCACATCGACTACCCGGTCCGCTACTGGCCGGCGCAGGCCGGTCCGTTCGACCCGAACGTCTTCGAGGACGAGTTCCGGCACGCGCTGCGGGTGCTGGCCGGCAGCGGCCGGGCGCTGGAGGTCAACACGAAGGTGCCGCTGCATCCGGAGGTCGTGCGCTGGTGGCGGCAGGAGGGCGGGCGGGCGGTCACGTTCGGCAGCGACTCCCACGACCCGACCGGGCTGGCGTTCGGGTTCGGCGCGGCGGTGGACATGGTGCAGGCGCACGGTTTCCGGCCCGGACGGGATCCGTACGACTTCTGGACCTGCGCCCGCTGAGATCCGAAACTGCTCGACAGGACTGCCCCGGGATCGCTTCAATCGTGACCGTGAACAGCTTCGATGCGTGGTTGGCGTACCTGTTCGACAAGCCGCGTGACGACGACGGCTCGCCGGACGAGCAGCCCTCCGCCTGGCTGCAACGGCACGCCCGCCAGGACACCCCCGCGGCGACCGCGGAACGGATCCGGCGCCTGTTCGGCGACGCAGGCGCGCTGCTGAGGCCGTACTCCGACGATCAGGCCGCCCGCGGGCTGCAGGAGATCATCGACGACGGGTCGCTGTGGGCGCTGCGCGATCCGCGGGTGCCGGTGGTGTCGCGCACCCGCGGGTTGCGCTCCATCGTCACGCTGTACGCCCAGGTCTTCGCCCCGCGGATCACGGTCGAGCACCCGAAACACACGCCGAAGCTGGAGCACGTCTGCTTCATGTTCTTCGACGTCGCCCCGCTGGACCTGGGCGAGGACACCGTGCTGGACGTGCTGGAGGAGACGTTGGCCCTGCCGTCGGTGCCGTGCCAGCGGGCGGCCCTGCACGGGCTGGGCCACGCGCACCACCACTCTCCGGAGCACGTGCCACCGATCGTGGACCGCTGGCTGAGAAGACATCGGGACGCGCCGCAGGAGCTGCGCGACTACGCCCTCGCCGCCCGCGTTGGAGCCATCATGTGAATCTCGCGATTTGTCGCGGGCACGATCCAACGTGGACGATGCGATCGTGAGAATTCTCGTGGTGGGTGGAACCGGCCTGATCGGCGCACACGTGGTGGAGGTGCTGGGCGAGCACGGCCATGCCGCGACCACGGTGGCGCGCTCAGCCCGGCCGGGCGTCGACCACGTCCTCGACATCGGGTCGGCCGAGGTCGAGCAGTTGCGGCCGCTGCTCGCCGGACACGACGGCGTGGTGTACGCGGCCCGCACGGACGAGCAGCGGCCGCTGCGCAAGCCGATCCATCCGGCGTTCCGCCGGGACATGGTCGATCCGGTGGTACGCCTGTTCACCGCCGCCCGCGCCGAAGGGCTCACCCGGGGCGTCGTCATGGGCTCGTACTACACGTATTTCGACCGGCTGCACCCGCAGTGGCGGTTGACCGACCGCCACACCTACATCCGGTGCCGGGTGGAGCAGGCCCGGGAGGGGCGGGCGGTCGCCGGGCCGTCGCTGCCCGTAGCGGTGCTCGAACTGCCGTTCGTCTTCGGCCGGGCCGGGGACCGCCTGCCGAACTGGGCCGGTCCGCTGGACGGCTGGGCCAGGTCGCGCGCGCCGCTGGCCGCGCCGCCCGGCGGGACCGCCGCGACGTCCGCGCGCCACGTGGCGGAGGTCGCGGTCGACGCGCTGGAGCGGGCCAGTGGCGAGGACATCCCGGTCGCCGACGAGAACCTCGCCTGGCACGACATGATCTCGCGGATCGCCGAGGCGGTCGGCCGTGGCCGCCGGGTCCGCCGCCTGCCCGCCGGTGCGGTCCGGGCCGCCATGCGCCTCACAGGTGTGCTGCAGTCGCTCGGCGGCAAGGAGTCGGGCCTGCACCCGGCCCATTTCGCCGGCCTGCTGCTCGCCCGCCTGTTCGTCGAGCCCGTGTCCGGCCGTTCGCTGGACACTGCGCTGCGCGAGACGTTCGCCGAGACGACGCAGGCGCGTTAGGCGGTGGGCGCGTCCTCGACCGCGGCGAGCAGCCGCCGGCCGAGAACCTGTGCGGTGTGGCGGACCTCCGGGCCGCCCAGGATCCGGAACGGGGCCGGCAGGGCGGTGAGCTGTTCGGCGTACCACCAGGGGTTGCTGGTCGTGCCGGTCAGGCGGCAGGTGCCGGCGTCGACCGGTTCGAGGCGGCCGAGGTTGCGTGACACGTGCCGGGCAGCGATGTCCAGCGGCGCTTCGATGATCACCTCGACGGCGTAGTCCCAGCCGACCGCGAGGTGCTCCTCCAGCGTGGCGACCGGGTCGAGGTCGGCCGGTGGGACGAAGCTTTCGTCGAGCACGTCGAGGCCGCGGACCCGATCGATCCGGTAGGCGCGGCGGCCGTCGGACGTGTGCGACCAGCACAGCAGGTACCAGCGGCTGTGGCGCACGACGACAGCCCACGGGTCGACGTCGAGGTCGCGCTCCACACCGGCCTCGGACCGGTAGCGCAGCCGCACGCGCCGGTGCTCGGAGCAGGCGCTTACGAGTTCCGTGGTGGTCTGCGGGTCGGGCCGGGCGGCGCCGCGGTCTGGCGCGGGCGCGGTGGCCCGGCGGACCGCCTCGGCCTGGGCGGCGACCGGCTCCGGCAGCGCCCGCACGATCTTGCCGAGCGCGCTGCCGACGGCGCTGGTCGGGTCCCCGGCGTCGTGGTGGCCGTCGAGGACCGCCATGACCAGGCCGAGCGCCTCCGCCGCGCTGAACACCAGCGGCGGCAGCCGCAGGCCGCGGCCCACCCGGTAGCCGCCGTACGGGCCGCGCACGGACTCGATCGGGATGCCCGCCTCGCGCAGGACGCCGACGTAGCGCCGGGCGGCCCGCTCGGACACGCCCAGCTTGTCGGCGAGCCGGTCGGCGGTGATGCCCGGGCTGGCCTGGAGGAGTTCCAGCGCCATCAGCGCCCGTGCGGTGGGGCTCGCCTCGGGGTTCACCGGTTGTCCTTCCTGCGCTGTCAGTTCCGGACGTGAAACGTCCGGAACCGAATCTAGCCTGCCTCCCATGACCGACGACATCGTCCTGGACACCACGATCAACGAGCCGTCCATGACGGCCGGCGAGGTCGAGATGCTGCTGTTCGCCCTCGACCGCTCGCGCGCCACGTTCGCCTGGAAGTGCGGCGGGCTCGACGCGGCGGGCCTGAACCGCACGCAGCCGCCGTCCACGCTGACCCTTGCCGGCCTGCTCAAACACATGGCGGCGGTCGAGGAGCGATACACGATCGACTTCACCGGCGACGCGCCCGGCCCGCCGTTGAACGTGCCCGAGGCCGCCGACCCGGGATGGGTCTGGCGCAGTGCGGCCGACGACACGCCCGCCGAGCTCTACGGCCTGTGGCAGGGCGCGGTGGACCGCTCGCGGGCGGCGCTGGGCAAGGCCCTGGCCGACGGCGGGCTCGACCAGCCGGCGAAGTACACGGCGGCGGCCGACGGCACGTCGCCGAACCTGCGCCGCATCGTGGTGGACCTGCACGACGAGTACGCCCGCCACGTCGGCCACGCCGACCTGCTCCGCGAGGCCGTCGACGGGCTCACCGGGGAGGACCCGCCGCAGTGACGCCGACCCCCGGTGACTCAGGCGGGCAGGCGCGCGCCCCGCGGCAGCCAATCGGGGTCGAGTTCGAAGACGAAGCGGTATCCGTCGTCGTGGTCCGCCGGCCCGAGCCTCTCGATCGGGCCGGCGGGCATGCCGTCGACGAACTGCTGCCGGTACTCGATCCCGGCGTGCCGGCGGTACACACTCACCCAGAGGCTCAGGAGCGCTGCGAGGCCCAAGCCGTAGATCCTGTCCGGCCCGAACAATCCGTGCCTGACGAGTTCGTCGACGTCGAGTTCCGGGACGTCGTCAGTCCGCACCGTCATGGAGAACTGCCGCGGCCCCTCGACGGCCACCGCGTCTCCGCGGGATGAGAGCGCGCTCAGCAGCTTCGACATCAGGTCAGGATCGGTGCGGTTCGCGCTGAAGAACCTGCGTGTTGACTCCCTCACGAGGCGAACAGGGGGGATCGACACCAATCGCAAGCCTTCGTACGTGGGCCGCCCGGCGCTGTCGAGCACGACAGGGCTGCGCACGCTGCGCCAGCGTTCGCGGTCATGCGGCAGGCCGGCCGCAGCGAACGCCTCGGCAGCTCGGGTGTTGCCGGCTTTCCAGAGTTCGTCCCGGGAAGCGAGCGCCTCGGCGAAAGCAATCTGCTCCCCCGTCGCGGTGCCGTCCTCGACCAGTCCGGCGGGAAAGGCGCGGCGCAGGTAGGGCCCGGACTCGACCGCGAACGAGTCGAAGCCGCGCAGGTCGGCCGCTGCCAGGGCCGCGTGGAACAACCGCCCGAAGTCGCCGACCCGCTCGCAGACAGTCCGGATCAGCACCCGGTGCGGCCCTTCCTGCAACTGGGGCGGGCACATCACGCGGTACGCCGGTGCCACGAACGGTTCGGTGAACGAGTGGTCGAACGCGCGTGGATGTTCGGCGGCTCGAAGCAGCACCTCGGTCGCCTCGGCGTCGTCGGCCAGCGCCGGCGCGAGCGCGGCACAGGTGCGAACCGCCAGTCGCGAATCGTCGAGCCAGTCCCGTGGCGCGACGCCGAGCTCTCCCAGGCCGAGGACCAGGCCGGCACAGTCGTGGCGATCGGCGGTGTGCCGTGCGGTCTCCTGGTGATAGGCGATCACCTCGGGTCGGCGGTCCGCGAGTTCAGGGTGCCGGACCAGCATCGCCGTCGCGGCTGCGGCCATCACCCGGGTTCGCGCGGGCCAGGCGGCCGGAATCGGCCACACCGCCGCGAAGACCTGCGGCAGCAGGCCGAAGGAGTCCACGACCGCGTTGTGCAGCAGCACCCTTCCGGGACCGTCGCCGTCCGACCATTCGTGCACGGCAGGTGGGCTGGGGTGTGCCAGGTGGCCGGCGAGCCAGTCCTGGACATTGCCGTCGACAGCGGCGTGATGCCTGACCTCCTCC
Organism: Catellatospora aurea; assembly: GCF_042663325.1. Lineage (NCBI taxonomy): Bacteria > Bacillati > Actinomycetota > Actinomycetes > Micromonosporales > Micromonosporaceae > Catellatospora > Catellatospora aurea. The sequence continues at coordinate 49,739 of NZ_JBHTAC010000002.1, read as the reverse complement.
GCGTCTGCCGTCACCCTCGCGATCTCGCGCAGCAGGAACAGGACACCGGGCCGGATCGTATGGTCGCCTGCGCCGAGGGCCGGGTCGTGGAGCGCCGACACCAGATGGCGTACGGCCTTGGGCGTCGCGGGGGTGAGGCGGCCGCCGGCGAACACCCGTGGCCACAGCGCGGCGAAAGCCTCACCGGCGGCGTCGGAGTCCGAGCCGCACAGCGCGGTGAGGATCGCCGGAAGGTCGCCGGCCGGCCCGAGCGCGTGGAACAGCCGCTCCCAGCCGGTCCCGTCAGCGATAGCCATCAGCGGAGGGTACGCGTCACACCGCCGCTGTGGTTGCCGGATGGATCTGGTCGAGGCGGCTCCCGAGCAGACCCACCGGCTGCGGTCCGAGGTGCTCGCCTGGGCGTCGCCCGCGATCCGGATCGACGACGGCGCGGAGCATCTGGCGCTGGTCGACGGCGCGGCCGTGATCGGCGCGGTATCGCATGTGACGTGGCCGTGTCCCGACGAACCCGGGGTCCCGGCGCGCTATTTCTGGGCGATGGCGGTCGACTGCGCGTACCAGCGCCGTGGTTGTGGGCGGCGGCTGCTGGCCGCGGTCGCCGACCGGGCCCGCACCCAGGGTGAACGTGTGATGTGGGCTGACGCCCGCGAGTCCGCCGTCGGCTTCTACCTCGCCTGCGGGGCGCGGGTCGCGGGCGACCCGTACGTGGACGAGGGCACCGGCCTGTCGGTCCGCCACGTCGTTTTCAGGCTGGACGGTTGATCGGCGGGCCCTGCGCCAGGCCGGGCCCGCCGATCCCGGGATCAGACGCGGGTGAGGGAGAAGTCGTCGAGCTGGATCCCCACGCGCGCCGGGGTGCTGGCGGGGCTCACCGTCGCGCACACCCGCGGCGACCTGTACCGGGCGGCGCTGGAGGCGACGGGGTTCTGGCAGGACGGCGTGCAGGTGTTCTGGGACGAGTTGTGCTCGACCGGAGCCGAACGTGTCCCCGGCGACGAACCAGATCCGACCGATATTCACCGCTTATGCGCGGCGGGGATCTCTGTGCCCGCGGTCGTGGGCAGCCGGTGGGGCGCGCCTGCGGTTACCATCTCCGCTGTGCTGACGGGGATGTCGTGGCTGAACGAACCGGGTGAATGGTCACAGGAAGGCGACGTGCTGCGCGCCGTCACCGAGTCGAGAACGGACTTCTGGCGCAGGACGTTCTACGGCTGGGTCACCGACAACGGGCACTTCTACCACCGGCCGGTGACCGGCGACTTCACCGCCGAGGTCGTCGTGTCCGCCACGCACACGACGCTGTTCGACCAGGCCGGCATGATGGTCCGGGCCGACGCGGGCAACTGGCTGAAGACCGGCCTGGAGGTCACCTCCGGCACCGTGCACGTCAGCACGGTGTACACCCGCGAGTTCTCCGACGTGTCGATGGTGCCGGTGCCCGGTCACCACGGTGAGATGGCGATGCGGGTGACCCGGTTCGGCGAGGCCCTGACCGTGCACTTCCGCAGCCCCGACGGCATGTGGCGGCTGGCCCGCCTCGGCTACCTCGACCTGCCGGAGACCGTCGATGTCGGCCTCATGTGCTGCTCGCCGGAGCGCGCGGGCCTGCAGGCCACGTTCCGCGACCTCCGGATCGGACCGCCGATCTCCCGGGAGAACCTCGAATAGCCGGGAACCGTCAACCTCGGAAGGCCCGGGCGAGCGCCAACGGCACCTCGCCCCACCTGCCCACCAGCGCCTCACGCAGCTCGCCGGCGAACGCGGCGATCTCCGGCAGCGCCGAGGTGCGCCGAGCGAGGTCGAGGCGGTGCAGCAGCAGCGCGCGCCGCCGGGGCGAGTCCAGCCCCTTCGCGGCGGCCGGGTCCGCGGCGAGGGTCTGCGGCAGGAACCACGACGAGTACAGCGCCGCCCACAGGACCGTGGCCGAGGCGAGGTCGCGGTCGAACTCCGGCGTGCTCACGTACGGCAGGTGGGCGGCCATCGCCTCGCGGTAGCGGGCCACCGCCCGGTCGGCGACGTCGTCCGGCAGCCGCCAGGAGCACCAGCACGACGGCCACGGCACCCGCAGGTAGGCGACGTCCCAGGCAATGTGCCGCCACTCGGCGTGCTCGAAGTCGATCAGGGCGAGCCCGTCTCGGGTGAGCACGTTGTTGTCCGGGCAGGCGTCGCTCGGCGACAGCGCCGACACGGCGTCGTCGTCGAGCCGGGCCGCCTCGGCTCGGAACGCGTCGGCCAGGGACTGCGGCACGGCGACACCGAGCGGCCCGCACGCCTCCCGCAGGCCGGTGATGTTCTGGTCGAGTTGGGCCGCGACCGAGGTCATCGGCGCGGAACCCGGCTGGGCGCGGGCGTCCAGCTCGGCGCGGAAGGCCTCCCGCAATCCTGCTGTCGTCCGGTGCACGGCGGCGATCGCGTTGGCCCAGGCGTACACGGCGGACTCGGCGGCCGACGGGTCCGTGCCGAGCAGGGCGTCGGCCACGTTCGTGCCGGTGCCGAGGTCGGACATGACGATGACCGGCGGGACCGGCCCGGCGGCGAGCAGCCGCGGCGCCGGTGTGCCCGGGGGCAGCACCGCGAGGGCGGCCGACTCGCGCGCCCAGCTCTCCGGATGGAGGAAGGTCTTCACGATCACGGTCGTCGGCGGCTCGCCCGGTCGCGTGATCCGTGCCCGGCGGACCGCGGACCGGCTGCTGCCACCCAGGGCGTCCACCGGGGAGACGGTCACACCGGGCAGCAGGGCGCGTACTTCGTCCAGTTCGTCGGTCACCGCGCCAAGCTACCGCGCGCCTCACCCCGGCGCAGCCGGAAAACGCGGGCCGGCGGCCCGGGTCGGGTCAGGACGTCAGTCCGTGGTCGCGGGCGTAGACGGCGGCCTGGGTCCGGTCGCGCAGGCCGAGGCGGTCGAGGATACGCGACATGTGGTTCTTCACGGTGCCCTCGCTCAGATGCAGCTCACGGCCGATCTCGCGATTGGTCATCCCCTGCGCAACCAACCGCAGGATGTCCGTCTCGCGGACACTCAGCGCGACGGCAGGTGTGCGCCGCGGGACGGCGGCGGTCAGCCGCGCCGCGACGGCCGGGTCGAGCGGGAGCACGCCCGCGTGGGCCAGCTTCACCGCGGCGGCCAGGTCCCGGGACGGCAGGTCCTTGAGCAGGTATCCGGCCGCGCCCGCCTGCAGCGCCCGCACCACGTAGTCCTGGTCGTCGAACGTGGTCAGCATGACCACCCGGCACGCGGGCAGTTTCGCCGACAGCACCGCCACCGCCGCCACACCGTCCATGCCCGGCATGCGCACGTCCATCAGCACCACGTCGGCGCCGGTGCGCAGGGCGACCTCGACCGCCTCACGGCCGTCGCCCGCCGTCCCGACGACCTCGACACCGTCCTGGATGCCGAGCAGCGACGCGATCCCCTCCCGGATGAGCCGCTGGTCGTCGACCACCACCACCCGTGTCGTCACAGCGGCACCGTCACTTCGATCCGGGTGCCCGACGCGGCTTCGCTGCGCACCTCGACCACTCCCCCGACGCCGCGGACCCTGCGACGCATACCGCGCAGCCCGAAGCCTTCACGGTCCGCGGTGAAACCGGGGCCGGTGTCGGTGACCGTCAGCAGCGCCCGATCCGAACCCAGGTCGGCGTACACCTCGACGACGCCGTCCCCGGCGTGCCGCCGGGCGTTGGTGATCGCCTCCTGCGCTGCGTGGAACAGCGAGCGCAGCACCGGTTCGGGGTAGCGGCTCTCGTCCCCGGCGAACCTGAGCACGACCGTGTCCGTGCACAGTTCGCGCAGCGCCGTGCCGAGGTGGAAGTCCCACGAACGCACCGAGGTGCGCACCTCGGTCAGCGCACGCCGGGCCGAGCTGCTCGCGTCGGCGAGGGCCCGCTGCGCGGCCTGCGGGTCGCGCTCGCGGAACGCCTCCGCCTTCTCCAGCAGCACGATGACGGCGGTCAGGTGATGGCCCAGGTCGTCGTGCAGGTCGCGGGCGAGCCGCTGCCGTTCGGCCGCCGCGGACAGCTCGGCGATACGTTCCCGGCCCCGGCGCTCCTCCACGGCCACCGCCGCCATCGCGATGGCCAGGGCGATCGCCAGGACCAGCATGAGCAGGTCCGACACCTGCTCGCTGTCGGACGTCCAACCCGGGCGGCGCAGCTGCAGGACCGTGGCGACCCCGGCCAGGCAGACCGTGCCGAGTGTGATGGCCGCCGTCCGGCCGAAGGCGAAGTACGCGGTGAACGGCAGCAGGGCCAGCAGCACGCGGGACAGGCCCGATCCGTCGGCCCAGACGACGGCGGCGATCAGGGCGATGCGGCCGAGCAGGGCGATCAGGTCGTGCCGCACGAACTCCAGCGCGAACAGCGCGCCCATGCCGCCGAGGAACAGCGGCAGCCGGGTGTCGCCGATGCCGACCAGCCAGGCGTGCAGCCCGGCGGCCAGGACCGCCGTGTACAGCACCGGCGACACCCACCGGACGGAACGGTCAGGGTTCACGGGTCGAGGGTACGGCCCACACGGCGGCGGACAGCCACACCAGCGAAGCCGCTGCCGCGATGTGCGCGGCGCTGCTGAGCAACGAGTCCGGCAGCGGGGCGAGCGCGGCGAGCATGACCAGCGAGACGATGTAGCCCGCCGCCGCGACCCGGGGCAGCACCCGTGCCCGCAACATGGACACTCCGAACAGGACGCTGCCCGCGATGAAGACCATGAAGGCCGCGCCGAGCCCGGCGACGAAGCTGGTCACCGTGGTCTCCCCGGTGAACGGCTCCACCACACCCGGCACGCCCAGCGACAGCGCGAGGATGACTCCGCAGACCGCGCCGAAGCGCGACAACCATGGCATTGACATGCGGCGCACGGTAGGCAGGCCGTTGGTCACTTCGGCAGTGCCGACCGTCCCCTGTTCACGGACCCGTGCCGGCTGGACGGTCTGCCAGCGCGCGGACGAGTTCGACGACCTCGTGCGGGGTGTCGGTGATGGAGAAGTGGGCCGCGCCGGAGATGGTCTTGAGCGTCACATGCGGGGCCGCGGCGATGGCGGCCTGTTCCTGCGCCGTGAAGCCGACCTCGTCGCGGTCGCCGCGGCCGACCCACACCGTGTTGCCCGTGCCGGCGAGCCGCGAGGCGAGGTCGCCGTGGCGGCGCAGGTTGTCGAAGAAGCCGGCGACCAGCCGCCGGTTGGCGGCGTGCGGGTTGCGTTTCATCTGCGCGAACAGCTCGTTGAAGCGGTCCGAGGGCAGCCGGTCGCGCATGCCCTTCTTCAGGGTCGGGTTGATGCCGAGCCAGACCAGCGTGCCGACCACCGGGACGTGGCCGGCCTCGTCGAGGGCGATCAGGTCGTGCTCCTCGTCGTCGCGGGAGAAGGACGGCGACAGCAGCAGCAGGCGGCCCGGGTAGTCGCCGCGGGCGGCGATCTCGATGCCGACGTTGGCGAAGTACGAGTGCCCGACGATCACGTCGACGGCCTCGCGGGCGGCGAACTCCTCGACCAGGTCGGCGTAGCGTTCGATCGAGTAGTCGAACCCGGACGGCACGGGGCGGCCGGCGAATCCGGGCGGGTCGGCTGCCATGGCGAGCACACCCGCCTGGGCCAGCGCGGGATCGGCCAGCATGGCCGTGTAGAACTCGGCGGTGCAGAACAGGCCGGGCAGCATGAGCACCCGGTGCCGGACCGTGGCGGGCTCGTTCTCGATGATCGCCCAGCCGTCCTGCTCGCGCCGCCGCAGCGGCTGGTGCTGTGTCGCGGTCACGGCACTCCTCCCGTACCCCCATCTTGATCTTAGTTGGACGGTCTCGGCCGGGTGCGCGTTTCCGCAGTTCCGGGACGGTGACGGGTCGTAGGCTGCGGGCATGGGCGGGGCAGCGGGCAGGGCGCGGGACGAGGAGGCGATCGGCGCGGTGCTGACGCGCCTGGCGCAGGCTTTCGCGGGCCTGTCCGCCGACGGCGTCGCCGAGCTGTACACCGCGGACGCCGACTGGACGAACGCGTTCGGGACCAGCCGCACGGGCGGCGCGCAGATCGCGGCGTACCTGGCAGACCTGTTCGCCGACCCGCACTTCGCGGCGGGCCGCCCGCTCGGGCCGCCGCAGGTCGAGCTGCGCCGGCCGACTGCGGACGTGGCGGTGGTGAAGACCTATCTCGAACGTGAGGGGCAGCAGCGCGCCGACGGGTCGACCATGCCCGTGCGGCGCGACTTCTCCCTGAAGGTGCTCGTACGGGAGCCCGACGGCTGGAAGATCGCGTCCGACATGTACATGGACGCCCGCGACGACAGCACCCTGCCCGGCAGGTCCTGACCGCGCTCAGGCGGCGGACGCCCCGGCCGCCTGCGCGGCGGCTTTCACGTGCTCGGGATACCAGGCGGTGAACTTGAAAGCACCGGCCAGCAGCGCGATCGGGATGATCCAGTTCAGCCACGCGGAGCCGCCGTTCTCGGGCTGAGCGAGGAAGCCGAGCACCGCGCAGACGGCGAACACCAGCCCCCAGACCAGGGTCAGCATCCGGTTGACGTGTTTGAACCGGGGTGAGGACCAGAACTGCTGCGGCACCTGCTCGCGGGCGTACTGCTCGGTGAACGGCGTGAACGCCAGCGAGCCGAGCACGACCACGGCCAGCACCGTGCTGGAGATCGCCTGCGCGTACTGCTCCAGCCACAGCAGCCGGCTGTGGTCGAGCACCAGCCCGGCGACGGTGAGCGCGCCGAAGAACAGCACCGAGACGACCTCCAGCAGCTTGATCCGGCCGTGCTCGTGGGACGGGATCAGCAGGATCAGCGCGGCCACCAGCGCGCCGCCGGCGGCGAACTCCCACGTGCTCGGCCCGCTCACCACCCAGAAGATGATCCACGGCACGAAACCCCGGAACGTCTTAGCCCCCATTGTCCAAATTTCCCACATCCCCGTGGACTGAGTGATCGATTCCGGATCTCCCGATCGGACGGCGCTCGCCTGCAACAAATCTGCAAACGCCAACCCTTGCCAATCGGCAAGCGCTTTCCAGAGACTGGGACGCATTGACGTTCCGGGTTCTTCTCCGGGCGAGGGCCCGTCGTCCCGCCCCTGCGGCGTGGGTCCGCACGGCCGTGCGCTCGCACCACGCCGCTCCAGCATGGGAGACAGATGAGAGTCACATCATTGGCCCTGGGCGTCGCCCTGGCCGTCGGCGCGGTGCTCGCGCTGCCCGCGCCCATGGCCGCCGCCGCGCCGACCCGCCATGAGGCCGAGACGTCGCCCGCCGTCTGCGTCGGCACCGTCGACAGCAACTGGGCCGGGTTCTCCGGCTCCGGCTTCTGCAACGGCACCAACAGCACCAGCGGATACGTGCAGTTCACGGTGACGGCAGCGGCCGCGGGCAGCGCGACGCTCGGTGTCCGCTTCGCCAACGGCACCACGACCGCGAGGCCGGCCGCCCTGGCCGTGAACGGCGCGACCGTGCAGACCGTGTCCTTCGAGGGCACCGGCACCTGGGACGCCTGGACCACCAAGACGCTGACGGTGAACGTCAACGCCGGCAGCAACACCGTCCGCCTCACCCCGACCACGTCCACCGGCCTGGCGAACGTCGACTACCTGGAGTTCGAGGCCGGCTCCACCCCGCCGCCGACGACGGCGCTTTACGTGGCGACCGGCGGCAACGACGCGAACGCGGGCACGCTGAGCGCCCCGCTCAAGACCATCCAGCGCGCGATCGACCTGGTCCAGCCCGGGTACACGATCTACGTGCGCGGCGGGACGTACGCGCCGAGCACGAACGTGCAGATCCTCAAGAACGGCACGTCGAGCCAGCCGATCGTCCTGCGCAACTACGGCAGCGAGAAGGTGGTGCTCGACGGCGAGAACATGTCGTACACCCCGGGTGCGGTGGACTCCACCATCCCCCGCTCCGAGCGCGGCGCGATCCACATCGAGGGCGACTGGTGGCGCATCATCGGCCTGGAGATCATCCACGGGCCGTACGCCGTCTTCGGCCTGGACACGAACAACAGCGTGTTCGAGCGGCTGATCACCCGCGACAACTACGAGAGCGGCCTGCACCTGCAGGGCTCGTCCAGCAACAACCTGATCCTGAACCTGGACAGCTACGGCAACCGCGACCCGCGCAAGAACGGCGAGAGCGCCGACGGCGTGGCCATCAAGGAGGGCTCCGGCAGCGGGAACGTGGTGCGCGGCGCGCGGCTGTGGAACAACTCCGACGACGGGCTCGACTTCTGGATGTTCTCCTCGCCGATCCTGCTGGAGAACAGCCTGTCCTGGGGCAACGGCTTCAACCGGTGGAACCTGCCGAACTACACCGGCGACGGCAACGGGTTCAAGCTCGGCGGCAACGCGGTGTCCGCGAGCCACACCGTACGCAACAGCATGACCTGGGACAACGCGGTCGGTGGTTTCATCGACAACAACAATCCCGGCCAGCATGTGATCGACCGCTGCACGGCCTGGGACAACCCCGGGACCGGGTTCAACGTCAACCGCTCGGACAGCACGCTGACCAAGAACCTCGCGATGGCCAACGGGACGGCCGTGTCGCTCGGCTCCAACTCCAGCGGCTCGGGCAACTCGTGGGACCTCGGCGGCACCTGGTCGCCGCAGAGCACCGACCCGAGCACGATCACCGGGACCCGCGCCTCCGACGGTTCGATCCCCTCCTCCACGTTCCTGCGTCCGGCCAACGGCGCGGACGTCGGGGCACGCTTCTGATCCGCGGTAGACCGGCGGGCCGCCCGGTGCCCCCCGGGCGGCCCGCCCACCGCACGTCTGGACGTACCGGATAAATCAGCCGAACCGGTAATCACGACAGCAGATTCGTATATCTCCACATTGGAGATTTATTGACATCGTGATGCCGGTGGCGGGACGGTCCGCCGCATCCCCCTCGGGAATCGACGGAGGTTCCACAAGTGATGATCAACCGAAGGCGCGCCGCGGCCGCGCTCGCCGCGCTCGGCCTGCTCGCCACCACCCTGGTCGGCGCGGCGGGACCGGCCTCCGGCGGGTTGCCGCCGCGCTGGGTGGGCACCTGGGGCACCGCGCTGACCGCGCCGAGCCTGGCCAACACCGGCAGCTCGCTCAACGGCTTCACCGACCAGTCGATCCGCCAGCTCGTGCGGGTCTCCCTCGGCGGCCAGAAGGTCCGGCTGCGCTTCACCAACGCGTACGGCACGCAGCCGCTGACCATCGGCCACGCCACCGTCGGCCTGCCCGCCGCACCCGGCTCGCCCACCCTGCAGCCGGGCAGCCTGCGCGAGGTCACCTTCAACGGCAGCGCCTCCACCGTGGTGTACAAGGGCGCGGAGGTACTCAGCGATCCGGTGGACCTGCCCGTCGCCGCCTCCCAGGACCTGGCGGTGACGCTCTACCTGCCGACCGCGACCGGTGCGACGTCGTGGCACTGGACCGCCCGGCAGACCTCGTACGTCTACGCGGGCGACCGCGCCGGCGACGTCGACGGCAGCGGCCAGACCGCCGCCTACAACCACTTCTACTACCTGGCCGGGATCGAGGTGCTCACCCCGACCGGCCTGGGCACGGTGGTGGTGCTCGGCGACTCGATCAGCGACGGGTCGGGCTCCACGCTCGGCGCGAACACGCGCTGGCCGGACTACCTGGCGAGCCGGATCACCGGCACCTGGCCCGCGCTGGCCGACCCGGGCGTGCTCAACCTGAGCCTGGCCGGCAACCAGGTGACCCGCGACGGGTCGACCCTCAACTCCCCCGCTCTCGGTGACAGCGCCCTGGCCCGCCTCGACGACGACGTGTTCAGCCAGCCCGGCGTACGCACCGTCATCGTGGAACTCGGCATCAACGACGTGCACCTGTCCGGCTACCCCGCCGACCGGATCATCGCCGGGCTGCGCCAGCTCGCGATCCAGGCCAAGGACCGCGGGCTGCGGGTCGTGGTGGCCACGCTCGGCCCGTTCGAGGGCTACTCGTCCTGGACGGCCGACAAGGAGGCCGTCCGCCAGGCGGTGAACGCGTGGCTGCGCGGCGACAACGAGTTCGACGGGCTGCTCGACTTCGACCAGGTCCTGCGCGACCCGGCCGCGCCGAGCAAGGTCCTGCCCGCGTACGACAGCGGCGACCACATCCACCCGAACGACACCGGCGCGCAGGCCTTGGCCGCGGCCGTGCCGCTGTGGCTGCTGTGACCCGATGACGCCGGATTTCGCGCGGAATAACGGCCTCCACCGGCTTTGATGGCATGCAACAAATCTGCACATGCACATACTTGATACCGGAAAACGCTTACCCGTAGCGTTGGTCCGCGAGGTTCGGTTCCCTGACCGGGACCGAGAAGTGCAGACGGGGGCGGCCGGCATGCCGCCCCCGTCTTCTCCCCGGGACGGTGTGATGGCACAGCTGCTCGCCCTTGTGGAGAAGACCAAGCCCTACCCCCTCGCGGTGGCGGGCCCCGCCGACTTCCGCTGCGAGCCGGTGGCCGCCGTCGATCCGGGCATCGTGCTGACCGAACCCGGCCACAGCCTGTACTGCCTCGACCACGACACCCGCCGCGCCCTGTTCACCAGGACCGACGTCGACCCCTGCGGCGCGCCGTTCTACTTCCAGGCGCAGTACGAGCACGCCACCGGCCTCGTCGCCCTGTCCTACGACGAGCTGCACGCGCTGCCTGTCCCCGGCGAGCCGAGCGGTGTGTTCCTCTACTCCACCGGCCGGTGCGGCTCCACCCTGGTCGGCGCGGCGCTGGCCGAGCACGGCGAGCTGACCGGCCTGTCCGAACCGGACGTGCTCACCCAGCTCGTCACGCTCGCCCCGCGCCTTCGCGAAGCCGAGCTGCGGGACCTGGCTCGCAGCTGCGTTCGGCTGCTGTCGCGGGGACGGCCCGTCGCGATCAAGCCGCGCAGCTTCGTCATCGAACTCGGCGCACTGCTGCATGACGAGTTCCCGCAGTTCGCCGCCGTCTTCCTGTACCGGGAGCCGCTGTCGTGGGCCCGGTCGACCGCACGGGCGTTCGCCGGGTACGACCCCGCGCTGACCACCGACCCGGCGGCCGTGCAGGACCGCCTCGGGCGGCTGATTCCGCTCGTCGCCAGGTGGCGGCAGCGGGTCGGCCGACTGCTGTCCCCCGAGGAGGTCATGGCCTGCCAGTGGGTGGCGCAGCTGGAACGCGCCCTGGCGCTGCGGCACCGGGGCGTCGACGTGTTCACCGCGACCTACGAGGACCTGCTCGCCGACCCGCCGGGCGTGCTCGCGGCGATGTTCGCCCACTGCGGCCTGCCCACCGGGCCGGCCGAGCTGCCGGCCGGGGACTCCCAGGAGGGCACACCCCTGTCCCGGTCGGCCACCTCCGCCCGCAGCGGGCCCGGGTTCGACGAGACCGCGTTCATGCGGACCGTCGCCGAGCTGTGGGTCGAGGCGCTGCGATGACGGCACGTGAACGCCACCGCCGCCCTGGCCCCGTCGCAGCGGGCCGTTGCGACGCCGGCGCGGAGGCGCTGCGATGAGCACTCGCGAGCTGGTCGCGCAGGGCACCCGGCTGTGCGGCCGCATGATCCGGTCCGAGCCGCGGCTGTTCCTCGTCTCGCTGGGCGGGGCGGCCCTGGTGGTGGTGCTGTCGATCGGCAGCGCGTTCGCGATCGGCGCGGTGGTCGCCGACGTGGTCGCGCCGATGCTGGACCGCGGACGGGTCGACGCTGGGCTGCTCGTCGCCGCCGCGGCCGCGCTGCTGGGGCTGAGCGCGCTGAAGGTGCTCGGCATCTTCAGCCGCCGCCTGGGCGCGGTCTACCTGCAGCAGAGCCTGCAGGCCGGGCAGCGCAAGGCGATCGTGCGCAAGTACCTCAGCCTGCCGCCCGCGTGGCACCGCGACAACCCGACCGGGGCGCTGCTGTCCAACGCGTCGTCGGACGTGGACGCGGCGGCGTCGCCCGCCGGCAGTCTCGCCTACGCGGTCGCGACGGTGTTCCTGCTGGCCGGGGCGCTGACCGCGCTGTTCGCCGTCGACTGGACGCTCGGACTGGTCGGCCTGGTCGTGTTCCCGGGTCTGGTCACAGTGTTCGCGGTGTACTCCCGCCGCGTCGCCCCGCGCTACCGGCAGGCGCAGTCGTTGCGGGCGCGGGTGACCGCGCTGGCGCACGAGAGCTTCGACGGGGCGCTGACGGTCAAGGTGATGGGCCGCGCGGATCACCAGACGGCCCGGTTCGCCGAGCAGGTCGGCGAGCTGCGCCGGGCGCTGGTGTCGATCGGCCGGACGCGCGCCTGGCACGACCCGGTCATCGACGCGCTGCCCCACGTCGGCACGGTCGCGGTGCTGGTCGTCGGCGCGTGGCGGTGCGAGCAGGGCGCGCTCGACCTGAGCGACCTCACCGCGGCGGCGTTCCTGTTCGCGCTGATGGACATGCCGATCCGTGCGATCGGCTGGCTGCTGGGCGCGCTGCCCCGGGCCGTCGCGGGGTCGGAGCGGGTGGACCGGGTGCTCGCCGCAGCGGACGACGCCCCGCCCGGCACGGCCACCCTCGGCAGCGAGCGGGCCGAACTGCGGTTGCGGCAAGTGGGCGTACGCAACCTGACCGAGGTGTCGTTGCGGGTCGGGCCGGGCCGGGTCGTCGCGCTGGTCGGGCCGACCGGCTGCGGCAAGTCGACCGTCGCGGCCGTCGCCGCCCGGCTGCTGCACCCGGAGTCGGGATCGGTGCTGCTCGGCGGGGTGGACGTGCGGGAGCTGACGGCCGCGGCGTACGCGGCGGCGGTGGCGTACGTGCCGCAGGTGCCGTTCCTGTTCGCCGACAGCGTGCGCGGCAACGTCGCCCTCGGCCGGCCCGGCGTCGACGACACCGCGATCTGGCAGGCGCTGGCGGTGGCCCGCGCCGACGACTTCGTGCGGCTGCTCCCCCAGGGCCTGGACACCGGGCTCGGCGAGCGCGGCGCGGCCCTGTCCGGCGGCCAGCGCCAGCGCATCGCGCTGGCCCGCGCCCTGGCCGGCGGCCCGCGGCTGCTGGTGCTCGACGACGCCACCAGCGCCGTCGACCCGGTCGTCGAAGCCGACGTCGTCGCGGGACTGCGCGCGGCTCCCGGCGGACCGGCGATGCTCGTCGTCGCGACCCGCCGCCCGACGATCGCGCTCGCCGACGAGGTCGTCTACCTCGACCGGGGCCGGGTCGAGGCGTGCGGCACACACCACGAGCTGATGCGGTCGGCGCCCGGCTACCGGGACCTGCTGGCCGCCTACGACCGGCGGGAGGCGGCATGAGCGGCGGCGGCATGTGGGACACGTTGCGGCGGGCACTGCGGCTGTCGCCGGAACTGCGGCGGGGCCTGGCCGTCACGCTGCTGCTCGCGGTGGGCATGACCGCGGGCCGGGCCGCGGTGCCGGTCGCGGTGCAGCGCGGCATCGACGACGGGCTGCGCGGCCCCGGCGGACCGGACGCCGGGGTGGTCGCGGTGATCGGCGCGGCCGGGCTGGCCGTGCTGGCACTGTCGATGATCTGCGGGTACGCGATGATGCTGCGCCTGTTCGACGTCAGCGAGTCGGCGCTGGCGGCCGTACGGGTGAAGGTGTTCGGGCACGTGCACGACCTGCCGGTGCTGCGGGTCGGCGCGCAGCAGCGCGGCGCGCTGGTCGCGCGGGCGACGTCCGACGTGGACCAGATCACCTCGTTCCTGCAGTGGAACGGGGTGGTCCTGTTCATCTGCGTCGGGCAGACACTGGTCACCGGGACGGTCATGTTCCTGTACTCGTGGCCGCTGGCGCTGGTGGTCCTGGCCGTGTTCGCGCCGGTGGGGTGGGTCGTGCGGGCCGCGATGCGGGACCTCGCCGACGCGTACGGAACGGTGCGGCAGCGCTCGGCGGAGATGCTCGCGGTCGTGTCGGAGAGCGTCGTCGGCGCGGAGGTGATCCGCTCCTACGACGCGTCGGCCCGCACCGTCGCCCGCCTCGACGAAGCCGTCGACGCCCACCGGCTGGCCTCGCAGCGGGCGTCGCGGCTGACGGTCACGGCGTACTCCGCCGGTGAGATCGCGACCGGTGTGGCCATGGCGGCGACGGCAGCCGTCGGCGTGCTGCTGGGCGTCGGCGGGCGGATGACGGTCGGCGAGATCGCCGCGTTCCTGTTCCTGGTGGCCCAGTTCGCGCTGCCCGCGCAGGTCGCCGGGGAGATGCTGAACGGGCTGCAGAACGCGGTCGCGGGGTGGCGGCGGGTCCTCGACATCCTCGACGTCGAACCCGACGCCGCCGACCACGCCGAAGCGGTCGACCTGCCGCCGGGGCCGATCACGGTGACCCTGCGCGGGGTCGGGTTCACCTACCCGGACACGTCGGCGCAGGTGCTGCGGGACGTGGACCTGGAGATCGCCGCGGGTGCTCGGGTGGCGGTCGTCGGGCAGACGGGGGCGGGCAAGACCACGCTGGCGAAGCTGGTCGCCCGGCTGGCCGAACCGAGCCGGGGTCAGGTGCTGCTGGCGGGGGTGCCGCTGGACCGAGTGCGGCTGGGGTGCCTGCGCGAGCGGGTGGTGATGGTGCCGCAGGAGGGGTTCCTGTTCCGGGGCACCCTGGCCGACAACATCCGGTTCGGGCGGGCGCTCGGTGACGTCGAGGTGGCTGAGGTGCTGCGCGAGTTGGGCCTGCTGGATTGGGCGGCCGGCCTGCCCGAGGGGCTGGACACGGTGGTGGGTGAGCGTGGCGAGGGGCTCAGCGTCGGCGAGCGGCAGTTCGTCGCGGTCGCGCGGGCCCATGCTGCGGGCGCTGACCTGCTGATCCTGGACGAGGCGACCAGTGCGGTGGACCCGGCGACGGAGGTGCGGCTGCGGGAGGCGATGGACCGGGTGTCGCGTGGGCGGACCACGATCACGATCGCGCACCGGCTGGCCACGGCGCGCGGGGCCGACGAGGTGATCGTCGTCGACGACGGGCGGGCTGTGCAGCGCGGGCGGCATGAGGACCTGGTCGCGGTCGCGGACTCGCCGTACGCGAAGTTGCACGCCGCCTGGCTGGCGGGCGAGAACGCGCTGGCCTGAGCTATCGGCGGAGTGCGGCTCCGTCCTGCCAGCGGTAGAGGTCGCGGAGAAGGGAGATCTCGGCGCCGTGGTGGATCAGTTCCCGGTTGACGTGCAGGACGGTGACCTCCAGGGGAAGCCGCTCGGGACCTGCCACGGGCGGATTGTCCAGGTCGGCGTCCGACAGCTTGCGGACGCCCGCGTTCCATCGGCCGTACATCTCGTCGAGTTGCTTCAGCGCCTCGTCTGCGGTTCCGGCGTAGGGGAAGGTCTGGTAGTCGACCTCCCGACCACCGAAGTGCCAGGCGACCCGATAGGCCAGGCAGGAGACGATGATGTGCGCCAGCCGCCAGGCGATCGTCGTCACCGGTGCCGGCTCCGGGTCAGGGGACGCGAAGTCCATCGTCCATTCCCCGGAACCCGCCGACATCGGTGCGGTCGACGTGCCGTGTGGGCGGATGCTCCAGCAGCCGGGCACCGGCTCCCAGAAGTACTCCTCGTCAGTAAGGCCGTGCAGCCTCGGCTGCAGGCGCCTCTGCCAGTACCAGTCCAGCTGGTCGGCGATTCGCTCGCTTCTTGTCACCTGCGCACACTACCTACACCGCGGCTGCGATCATGCAGACGCCGTCGCTGGCCGTGGTCCGTGAGGACGTACCGCACTGGGTGAACCGGGGCTGCGGATGTTTGAGGAGTCGAAGACGAGCGTTATCGCACGATCAGGGAAAGATCGTTGACCAGGGCCTCCGTCAGCGCGGGCAACTGGACATCGGCGACGATCGCGCCGCGCAGGGACATGATTTCCCCGACCGTGGAAAGGTCGTTGCCGCGAAGGTCCGCTCCACGCATGTCGCACGCCTCGAAGCGGGTCGACGTGAGCCGGCATTCGTCGAACACGAGCACGTTGAGCTTGCACCTGGTGAACTCGGTTTGGACGACGGAACATCCGATCAGTGCGACAGGGCCCGTGGCCCGTAGGCCGGTGAAGGTCGCGTAATCGAGGCGGCAGTTCTCCAGGACGACATTCTTGAACGTCACTCCGGTCCACTGCGATCCGGCCAGCGTGCAGCCCTTCAACAGGCAGCGGTCGAGTGTGACCCGATCGAACTGCGAGGACGTGAGATCGGCGTCGACGAACCAGGACCGCGAGACTGCCACTCCTCCGAGCTGAGCGCGGGCCCAGGCCTCTCCCCTGATCAGCACCTCAATGAGGTTGGCACCGTCGCGGGGCAGCTCGTCAGCCAGGTCGAGCTCGTCCGGTTCCGCGCCGGGAAGCATCACGGACAGCTGGCGCAGGGTTCGGGTCTCCATCAGACATCACCTATCGCGTTGCTTCGTGGCTCTCGCCTTGTCCGCGCGGGCAACCGGTCGTCGTTCGCGCCGACTTCGCACAAGCACACCAAGGGTGACGCCGATCTGGTAGAAGGTCACGGCTTCGGCTCTCGGTCGTCACATGCCCCGGTGCTCTGCCCACATCCGGGCAGCCTTGGCAACCTCGATCTTCCATCGCTGCGGGTCGGCGGCGCTGATTTCCGCCCATAGGCTCCGGGCGGCGGCGACGAAGGCAGATATCGCCTGGTCGGTGGCGGCCGCAAAGGCGGGCGAGTGCTGGCACCACAGCTCGGCGTCCTTCGGGGTGTGCCCGGCCTGGACGAGCTGCAGGCCGACGCACGCAGTGTCGAACCATGGCGCGGCCAGTGTCGGCCAGGACCAGTCCACGAACTTCGCGGTCCCGTCGACCATGATGTTGTGTCGGTGCAGATCCGTGTGCGCGATGGCCGTTCCGGCGAGCAGTTGGGCGTGGTCACCTGCGTAGTCGCGCCAGCGGTCCTGGGTGGTGCGCAACGTCAGCCCGCGGGGAACCGGGATCGAGGCGAGAAGCTGCAGGCTCGTGGCGATCTTCGGAAGGTCCGGTGAGCCGGGGCTGAGGTCCGCGTGGTGGCCGTCGAGGTACTGGAAGCCGAGCACGTCCCAACCGTCGGCGGCGACATGGAAGGCGAGTGGGGCCGACAGGTGCCGGATGTAGGGATTGATCGCGGCTTCGTTGCTCTGGGTCCAGACGGCCCTCTTGTGGTCGGCGGGGACGCCCTTGAGGAAGTAGCGGTCGTGGGCTGTGTGCAGGACCATGCCGAGCAGGCAGTTGTGCCCAGTGTCGACGTGTTCGGCGCGGACGAGGACCCCCGCCTCGGCCTCGATCAGGCGGCGCAGGCCAGCGGGAAGATCCTGCCATGACACACGCGGGTTCATGGTCTCCTCCACATCGGCGGGGCGGCATCTGGACCTTTGTCACGTAGCCGAACGGAACGCCGCCGAGCTGCGCATACAGAACGCAGCTCGGCGGCCGGGCGACGGTCGCTGAGAGTAGTAGCGCCCGCAGGGCGCGTTCCACTCTGTCAAGCAGATGAGGACGTGCCGCGGACGAGGGACAGGACCTCGTCCCGAATGCGAATCATTTCGCCGGTGGTAGCCGCTTCGACGTTGAGCCGCAGTACGGGTTCGGTGTTCGACGGTCTCAGGTTGAACCAGCCGCCTGGCAGTTCGACGGTGACTCCGTCGATTCGATCGACGGAGATGCCCTTGCCTGCGAAGTGGGCTGTCACGGCGTCGATGGTGGCTGCCACGTCCGCTACTTCGCTGTTGATCTCGCCGGAGGCGTGGTATCGCGAGTAGCCGCCAGTCAGCTCCGAGAGCGACCGATCCTGCCCGCCAAGGGCCGCCAGAACGTGCATCGCCGCGAGCATGCCGGTGTCGGCACGCCAGAAGTCGCGGAAGTAGTAGTGCCCGGAGTGCTCGCCCCCGAAGACCGCGTCATGTTTGGCCATCGTCGCTTTCATGAACGAGTGCCCCACCCGTTCCCGCACAGGTATGCCGCCGTGTTCGGTGACGATCTCCGGCACAGCCTTGGAGGTGATCACGTTGTAGACGACGGCCGCTCCGGGCGCCTTGGCGAGTTCGCGGGTGGCGATGAGGGCGACGATCGTCGAGGGTGGCACCGGGTCGCCGTTCTGGTCGATCACGAAGCAGCGGTCGGCGTCGCCGTCGAAGGCTAGGCCGATGTCCGCGCCGTGCTCCACCACGGCCTTCTGCAGGTCCACGAGGTTCGCCGGGTCGAGAGGGTTGGCCTCGTGGTTGGGGAAGGTGCCGTCCAACTCGAAGTACATCGGGACGATCGATAGCGGCAGGGCGGGCAGGATCGCGTCACCGAGCACGGCTGGGACCATGTGTCCACCCATTCCGTTGCCTGCATCGGCGACCACCTTCAACGGCCGGATACGACTCAGGTCAACCAGGGAGCGCAGGTAGACGGAGTACTCGGCGAGCAGGTCCCGGTGGGTGACCTCACCGCGGCGCACGGGGCCGGCGGGGATACCTTCCTCCAGCATGCGGCGGATGTCACGGAGGCCGGTGTCCTGCCCGACCGGTGCCGCGCCGGCCAGGCACATCTTGATGCCGTTGTACTGCGCGGGGTTGTGGCTGGCAGTAAACACCGCGCCGGGCAGGTTGAGATGCCCGGCAGCGAAGTACAACAGATCGGTTGAACCCAACCCTGCGTCGATCACGTCAAGCCCTTGGGCGGTGACACCCTCGGCGAACGCGGCCGACAAAGACACCGACGACGGTCGCATGTCGCGAACGACGATGACCGCCTCCGCCTGGACGAGCCGGGCGAACGCCGCGCCGATCTGGCGGGCCAGGTCCTCGTTGAACTCGTCGGGGACGACGCCGCGCACGTCATAGGCTTTGATCAGCTTGGCTAGGTCGGTCATATGGGCTCCTCGCTCTGGTCTGGCAGGATGACGACGCCATGGGGTTCCCCGGTCGTGAACAGCATGACACGAACGGGCAGATCGGACAGCGAGGCACGAACAGCAGGAACCATCTCTACCGGGGCGAGTGCGAATAGGCAGCCACCATGGCCCGAGCCGGTGATCTTTGCTCCGTAGGCACCTGCCTTGACAGCACGAGCCACGCATTCGTCGATGATCGGTGTGGAGCAGCGCACTCGTTGGCGCAGGAGGGCTTGGGCTTCTTGCAGCAGTTCCCCGACGGCCGGGTAGTCGGCGTCCGGCATGGCGAGGAGTTCGGCCAGGTCGGCCACGATGCGTGGGGCAACGACGGCATAGTGACGAAGGTCGGCGTCGCCGGTGTAGAAGCGTTCGTGTTTGCCCACCAGTGTGCGGGCGGTAGCGCGGCGGTCGAGGGTGTCGATGAGGATGATCGGACATCCGATCTCCTCCCGCAGCGGCCGGATCGCGGCGGGGGTGCCGCCGGTGAGGTGGTTGACGCCGCCGTAGGCGCAGGCGAGGAAGTCCATCCATCCGGCTCCGGTATGCAGTTGCATGGCCTCGGCTGCGTGCGCGGTGGTGGCGACCGTACGGGGTGCCGGAATGATGTTCTGCCCGGCGAGCAGCAGCGCGGCGCTCGCGGCGACTGCGACGGCAGCGCTGCTGGACACGCCTGCGCCGACCGGCACACGGGTGATGGAGTCGATCTGACTGCCGGGCAGCACTGCCGCGCAGGTTTCGGCAAGCACATAGGCGGTGGCTTGCAACAGGTCCATGGGGTCACCTCGGTAGCGGCCGAGGTCCCCGATCGTGGTGTGACGAGTGGCGTTGATCGGTTCGGCTGCTTGCAGGCGCACCGTGTCGCCCACGCCTCGGGTGATGCGCACGGTCGTCCGCAGCGGGACGGCGGCGACCACGGAGGGGCCGTCGATCATCCAGTCGAGGCTCTCTCCGGCGAGACAGATGCGTGCCGGGGCGGACGCGGCGACGCTGTGGGGAAGGATTCTCTGTTTCATCGCCGGGTCTCCGGGAGTGGCTGGGTGCACGAGGTGCACGCGGGCGACAGGGACCAGTCGGCGCGGGCGTGCGCGTCGCGCCATGCCTTCATCTGCGGGCCGGCCCACAGCTCGGCGAAGGTGTCGGTGGACAGGTCGCCCACGATGTACTGCTCGTGGTCGTCGGTCTCCGGGTAGACGCAGCAGCACATCTTCATGCGGCCGGCGTAGTCGATGACGGCGGAGGTGGCGGTCATCAGGCACGGTTCGGAACGTCGTTTGACCAGCAGCGGGAGCTGCTTGATCGATCCGCCTCGGTTGTTGTACGTGTCCAGGATCTTCGGTCCGATGACCTCGATGGTCACTTTCTCGGAGGTCCAACGGGCGGCGATACCTTGACGGACCGGCTCGAAGGACCAGGTGACGAGGTCGGCCAGGCCCTTGCGCCGCAGGTACGCGTGGAGTCCGGCGTAGGTGGGCCGGATGTCGGCGCGGCGGGGGTAGCGGGTGACGCGCAAGTAGGCGACACCGGCGTCGAGCAGCCTGGTGAACAGCGCCGCGTCGAGAACGTCGCCGTTGGTGTAAATGGCTGGGCGGGCGCGCGGCAGGACGGCACGTACGTGCTCGATCTCGCGAATGATGCGCGGCGACAGCAGCGGCTCATTGTAGTTGTGAAACGCGAGGTAGCCGCCATAGTCATGCTCGGCGAGCTGTTCGATGATCCGGGTGAACAGATCCCAGTCCATCAGCTGCTGCATCTTGCGGGCGTCATGCTCGCCGTTGGGACACCAGGAGCAGGTGCGGTTGCACCGGCGGCTGGTCTCGACCTCGATGTACCTGGGCAGGTCAGGGGTCACGGCTGTCTCCTCGGTAATTGCGGACGTGGTGGGCGATGCGCCCTTCGGCGGGCGCTGCTACCTGCCGGCCTACGGCCAGTGGGCGGAAGCGTGGGGTTCATGAGCGAGCGCCGAACGCGTCGAAGGGAGCCACATCGCGGGTGGCGAAGTCGCCGGTGGCGCCGATCAGCTCCAGCGGACGGCGACGGGGCAGCTGCCTATCGTGGCCGAACAGCACCGAGTGCGCAGTGTCCCGCTGACGGCACGGTTCCAGCTCCCGGCAGGCCAGGCACCGTCCGCCTCCGTCAGTGCGCAGATGTTCGGCGATGACCCGATGTGCGGCCTCGGGGCCGTGCAGCGCGTCCGCTGCGACCGTCGCGCGAACCGTGCTCAAGATTGGCCCGCACGGTCGCGCATCGGGTGTTCCCACCGTGCGGCGATCTGCAACACGATCGAGCGACCCGTCTCGGTGAGGCGTAGCGTCAAACTCCGCTGATGGGCGACCGGCACCACCAGACGGTCACTGAGTAGCAGGTAAAGCGTGGTTCGGACCGCCTCCACCGACACCTCCGGCAACCGTGCGGTCAGTTCGCTGACGCTCCAGTCGCGCTCCGGGGCCGACAGCAAGGCCCGGTAGATGCGCGCACGTGGTTCGCTGTAGACGGCCAGGATCGGCGCGTGCAAGTGCTTCATGACTCGCCGCCTTCGTCGGTGCCGGCGGTCACCTTCTGTGCCCACGTCGCCTGGGTGCACGGGAACCGCGCAAAAGTGCAGGTGAACTCCAGGCAGCCGGAGCACAGCCCGTCCGGGGCGGCGCGGTGGACCAGCAGAATTCGTCGCGCGTCCGCGGTCTCGTCGGCGTCTGACTTGTCTGTCTCGATCGTCATGACCATGGACCCGTCCTCACATCCAGGGCTTTGATCCGCTCGGCACTCCAGCCCGCATCGGCGAGCACGTCGAACGCCCGTCCGTAGGTGGAGCAGGGAAAGGGTTGGTGGCAGTTGAGGCAGCGGTCACCCTGCGGCCAGGCGATCGGGCAGTGCACCCGACCAACCTGCTCAGCGGCCACGAGCCTGGCGTCGATCGACTCCTGCGCTGTCAGCGCGTGCTCACGCATCGGTCCTCCGTCTCACTGATCAGGCTGCGCACTCAGCCGGGCGGAGGCGATGTCACGCCCGGCCGAGGCGGCAATTGGCCAACCATCGATGGCCCACAACGATGGTTCTCGACCATCACGGGCAGTAACACCACGATCACGCAGAACTTGCGGCGGGAATTCCACGCCAGCGTGGAATATCGGTTCCGACGGATGCGGATCACGTTTCTGGCCACCTACGATCGATGCGCACGGTCCACATTCGGCGGCCTGGGCAAGGAGCGACCATGCCAAAGGCGGCTTACCGCAGTAGGCGTGCAGAGTTGGCGGCGCTACGCGCTGAGCTAACCGGGCGGGGAACGCCGGTCGTCCGGGTCGCCGCCGTCGTGCGCGCACGCTTCAACGTCAACTCGCGTGTGGCGTTCCGCAACGCTGTCGGCATGACTCAGCAGCAGGTCGCCGAACAATGGAACCTGCTGTGGCCCTCGGACCGGCCGTTGACCCACAAGCAGGTCTCCTACTGGGAGGCCTGGCCTTCTGCCAGTGGCCGGCCGCCATCGATCGATGACCTCAACCGGCTGGCCCGGATCTACCAGTGCAGCGCCGCCGACCTGCTCGACGGCGATGACTTCACGGCCGACGACGCGGTGAGCGCCGCCAGCAGTGAACCGGTCGGCACGGCGGTTGCCGTCGCTGAGCGCACCCTGCGCGTTCAGCCCACCGACATCGTCGGCCGGGTGGACGCTTTCCTCACGTCATCTGGCCCTCACCTGGTCGCCAACGAGGTCGACTACCAGCGGCTCGTACACGAACTCATCGAGTGGGCACAACGAATGCAACGTCGCGATGTCTTGCAGTGGCTCAGCTTCGCCGCCGCTGCCGCCGCCGCAGCCCCGGTTCTCGCCGGGCTGGACCTTGACGAACGAGAACGGACCATCGCGGTGTTCGCGTCGCCGTCCCGAGTCGATTCCCAGACCATCGACCACATCGAGGCCGTCCTCTGGCGTTGCATGCGCCAAGACGACGCCCTCGGCCCGACAGCGGCGATGGAGACCACGCTCGCGCAGCGCAACCTGGTGCGAGGCCTCCTGCCCGCTGCCCGCGGCGCCGCCCGTGACCGGCTGCTGTCGCTGTACGCCAACCTTCTGCGCTTCGCGGGCTGGCTCTGCTTCGACCTCAACGACTACGAGACCGCGAACACGTATTTCGAGCAGGCTCGCACGGCCGCACACGAGGCGCACAACACTGAACTCGGCGCGCTGGTGCTGTGCAACATGAGCCACCTGGCGACCTGGCGAGGCCAGCCGCGAACCGGAATCGACCACGCGCTCGCCGCCGGCGGATGGGCGATGCGCACCGACGACGACCACCTCAAGGCGTACGCGTTCGACGTCGCTGCCCGCGCCTACGCCATGGACAACCAGCACAACGCGGCGCTCAGCGCGGTCAACTCCGCCCGAGCACTCATCACCAGCTCTGCAGGAAGCCCCACCGGGCTGGTGTACTTCTACAACGCTGGCCAGCTCGCCAGCACTGAGAGCACCTGCTACCTCTACCTCGGCCAGCCCGAACGGGGAGCGACAATCGCAGAGCACGCCCTTGAGAACATCGATCCCGCGTTCGTCCGCAACCTCGCACTCACCTCGCTGCGGCTCGGAGTATGCCGCATGCGGGCAGCCAAGCCGGACATCGCGCAAGCAGCACAAGCCATCGGAGTCGCCGTGCAGCTCGCAGGCCACAACCGATCAGCCCGCTTGATCGATCGCCTACGACGTGGCACCAAGGAGCTGGCAAAGTGGCCACACATCCCCGAGGTGCGCGACGTGTCCGAACAGATGATCACGTACGGGCTGGCAGGCTAGCCGGCTCTCCGCAGGTCCGTGAGGCCATCGCGCAGGTAGCAGTCGAAGAGCGGTGCGGCGGCGGTCGGACCGCCTTCCACCTGGCCGACCATCCGCCAGCCCCACCGCTCATAGATTCTCTTGGTGTCCACGGCAGCCGGCTGGACAGTCAGCGTCGCCCGCTCCTCAGAACGACTCGACAGCAGAAGATCATGCAAAGCCTTGCCGATGCCCCGGCCGCGCAACGGTGAACGCACCGCATAGTCGAACAGCAGGAAGGTGCGTCCCGGCCACTCCCGTGCAGTCTCAGGATCGACATCTTCCTTCAACCGCTGCCACCGCTGCGTGTCCGCGGGGATCGTGAAACCATACGCGAAGCCGACCAAGTCGCCCGCTACCGTCGCGGTAGCCAGGCCAAACGTCGGGTCGTCAAGTAGGCTCTCCAGCCGATCCCGGTGGAGTTGGGACTCGTCATCACGCCAGAAGAACGGCGGTGCGGAGAAGACCTCGTCGTACACGTTACAGATCGAATCGATCAACTCCCGACCGCGCGCAGCGTCAGCCAACAAGACCGCAACGTCATTCACGCGCCCAGCATATGAGATCAGCGCCGGGGTCGCAGAAGCGCCCGAGCTCAATCGGACGAGGAGTTATCGACCAGGTTCACGAGGTGGCATCCGACTGTCAGCCCTCTCCGCCCGGATCAATAGGCGCCCTGGAACGACGACATCGGTCGATGCCTGCCATTGGGCTACGCCTATATCGGTCGGATATGGGCCAAACTAGCACATCAATGGAGGTTCGATCCGCGCCTCTCATGGCAGCACGGGCCCCGCATCTTGACCAGTGGTCAAGATGCGCTTCCAGCCAAACGCACTTGACCAACTGGCCTCTGGGAAGCGAAGAAGGCTGATCCCAAGGTTGGGATCAGCCTTCTGATCTGCATATTTGCCCTGTCGGGCTGGCCGGATTCGAACCGACGACCCCTTGACCCCCAGGACGGGTGACGAAGCGTCCACGCACATCAGCAGCGATAACGTCGTGACCAGATCCCGAAAGTGGGCCTGTACGGACATGAAGTGCAAGACGCGTGGTCCCCGAGTGGTCCCCCGGAACGTGCATGGTTTCCTGAAGCTGTCCAAGGCAAAATGACTCTTGAATTTCGCCATAGGAGGCCGCCGCGATGGAACCGATACTGAACCAGGCTGTCCGCGCTGCAGCGCAGGTGCTCCCTCTTATCGGCAAAAAGCTTCAAGCAGTCGCCAATGAACGAAAGCTTATCAAAGCCGCGACGTCGGTCCTCGTTGCAGACGGTGCCGAGCGTTTTGTCGAACGCCTCAATGTTCAGCAGCTTATGAAGTTGGAGAGCTTTCTAAAATCGCAGCAGTTCTCACATCTTATGCTCCAAGCATACGTATGCGCAGCTACGGGGCACAAGGAAAGCGAACTGCTCTTGATTCGCGAACAGGTTTATTACTCGCTTCAACACGAGGGCATTTTTGCAGGCGCGGATTTAGTGCAGGCCACGGACGTCACGCTTGACCTACTCCTTAGCGCCGTTCATGCCGTCCGATTGTCAGCGCCCGACAGTGTAGATCAGCACCATGCAGCAATCCTCGGCGCTCAGATGGCAGCCGCGAGCGCGCGGAATAGTGACCTGCTGAAAAGAATCGACTCGCTGTCTGACATCTTCCGCTTTTGCACAAAGCCAAGAAGTCAGTGCAGAGCCCTACACGGAAAGCTACGCCTGCCCAACGTGGTGGAGTCGCGAGCCGTGAACTACTCCCAGTTATACGTTCAGCCATCACTCCGCGACAAAACAACTGGACAGAGCGTGGATGCAGGACTTCTCGTGAGCCAACGCCTGAGATGTGTAATTGTGGGCGATCCAGGCGCAGGAAAGTCGACGCTTGCCGCCAAACTCGTCTATGATGTAGCTTCCGACAAGATTCCCAGCCTTAAAGGGAAAGTTTCCATCCTGCTCGTTGTTCGCGATCACACATCGGACTTAATCTCTGCTCACGAGACGCTGCTACATTACCTAGTCGCATCCTGCAAGCGTCCATACGGCGTTGTGCCGCCTCCGGACGCACTTGAATACCTTCTACTCAACGGCCTTGCGGTCGTTGTAATAGACGGTGTCGACGAATTAGGTGACAGCCATTTTCGTGTTCGATTCGCGCAGATGGTTGATGCATTCTCTCAGCTCTTTCCCCTGGCAACTATCGTTGTAACGTCGCGAGTTGTCGGATATCAGGATGCGCCACTGGATAAGGATCTGTTTCCTATCGCCATGGTCGAAAGCTTCGACGCCAAACAGGTTTCGGCGTATGCACACGCGTGGTTTCGGCTAAACGAATCCCTTACGGCCGAGCAGCAGGAAACACTGTACAAAGCCTTTATGCAGGAGAGCGCCAGCGCATCAGACCTCCGCGCCAATCCATTGATGCTTTCATTGCTTTGCGTATTATACGTCTCCGAACGCTTCATTCCCCGCAACCGCCCGGGTGTATACGAGCGATGTGCTGAAATTTTGTTTGACCGCTGGGACCGGTCGCGGGGTATCGATGTGATACAGGACTTCCGACCGTACGTGAAACCAGCAGTCCAGCAACTTGCTTGGCGTCTGTTCACAGATGCCAGCGGACAGCAGTCTCTGGGTAAATCTGCGCTCGTAGAATTTCTAGCCACTTCTGTCCTCTCGAAGAGGTACGACACGTCCGAAGAGGCCCAACAAGCCGCATCCGACTTTCTCGAATACTGCGCAGGACGCGCTTGGGTTCTGACGGATGTCGGATCAACGCGCCTTGAGGCACAGTATGGCTTCGTTCACAGAACCTTCCTCGAATACTTCGCCGCAGCACAACTGGTGAAGCAGAAGCCTGAGCCGGCGGCAGTTTGGCACAAATTAAGGCCATATAGCAACAACGCGCAGTGGTTCATCGTCTCACAACTTGCAATTCAAATTCTCGATCGCGACTACCAAGACGGTGGAGATATTGCTTTGACGCTCATTCTCGACGACGCTAAGGCTGCGTCGCCAGGGGAGCAGCTAAGTCTACTCACATTTGCCGCACGGACATTGGACACCATATCACCGAGTAACGACGTTCTCAAACGCGTAGTATCGGACGTACTCCATGGACCTATTTCGATATCCTCGTCATCGCGTCGGTTTATTACTAAGCCTGGCGAATTCGATGCCGTCTCGATAGACGATGCCCTCACGGTATTACTGAAGATACGTGCTCCCGAGAATGCTGGACGCATTTCTAGAGCGATGAGCGCTCTATTGGCGGAGCTGGCTCAGGATAGTCCCGCATCCTCATCGGTGCCACTCGTCTATTTTTTCCTCCGGAAAAGTTCCGGATGGTTTGCTACAGCGGGAAGCGTGCGACACTTAGTCGAAGCCGACCTCGAAACCCAGGACAACGGAAATATTCCTACTGCGGTGAGCGATTGGGAAAGGCTAATCAACTCACCGAACGAGGATGACATTTCAGAGTTTGGCTATAGATTTCTTTACGAATCAACAACAGTATGCGATACCCGATGGATGTCAATCGCAGAGGGGACTCTCACTGCATTATGGGGCGGAGATGTAACGCCTCTAATCAGGTCACATGTGGAGCAACAGCTAGTGAACCTGTACCGCGCCATCGCTGGCCATGTGTTGCCCGCGCATATTCAGTTCCGTAGCACGGAATGGCACAATCTGGTCGGGCGAGTCACTGTAGCCTCCATTTGCGATCTTGACCCTTATGCGCGTGGCTCAGCTCTACTATTGTTAACTCCCACTCTTCGCGGTTTGGAAAGAGCGGATTTTGGCACGACTACTGCCGATCGATTCATGAGGTACGCACTTGCGAGGACTGAGTTTGGCACATTGGCCGCAATAGAGCTGATCAATGAGTGGAATCTACCAAAAGAAGCTCACCATAGGCTCATAGAGTGGTTCCAGAATTAATTGAATATCGCGATTGAAGAGGTGGCGTTCGTACCTAGACTCACCATACTTTCCGTACCAGCAAGTGAAGAGAAACTTTAGTCCGAGCCTGATCCCATCGGGCAACGACCAGGTTGGAGCGGCCGCAAGATTGATTCCCGGGGCTCAAGCAGGATTCAGCGAGATGGCAATCGCGGCTTGGGCATGGGATTACAACCCCAGAAGGCTTGGCAATGTATGTGAATGGAGGTTGTATCCTGCCGCTCAAAGTCCAACGGTCATAGCAAGCATTGCTCGATGACGGTGGCGGCGCGACCCGTGCCCCCACCGGCCACGATCGCACGGCGCATATGGTCAACCCCGTCCATGACCGCAGGGTCCTTGACCATGAGTTCGACTGCAGTCCGGAGCGCGCCGGGATGGGTGTGCTCGGCTGAGAACCGGGTGCCGAGCCCGAGCTGTTCCACCCGCAGCGCGTTTGCCTCCTGCTCCAGCGTCTGCGGCGCGGCGAGCACGGGCACGCCGTGGCTCATCGCCTCCATGACCCCGCCCATGCCGCCGTGGCAGATCATGGCCGTGGCATGGGCAAGCACGTCGAGCTGCGGCACGAACCGCCGCACCTCGACGTTGCCCGGCACCCGGCCCAGCGCCCCGAGATCGATGCGCTCCCCGACCCCGAGCACCACATGCCAGTCGGTGCCGCCGAACGCCTCGACGCAGTGCCGGTAAAAGTCGGGCCGGTTGTTGTAGACGGTGCCGAGCGTCACCAGCAGCACGTCCCGGTCGCGGGGCGGCCGCCACCGCAGCGGTGTACGCCGCAGGCACGGCCCGACGAACCGGTACCCAGGCCCGAACAGCTCCCCCGCATACTGGAACGAGCGCGGGTAGAACGCCAGGTGTGCCTCGGGCTGCGGGCTGAGAAACTGTGCCGGGTCCAGGACCGGGCAGTGCTCGGCCAGGAACGACTCCAGCCGGGACTGGTAGATCCCGAGGACCGGGTCCGCGGGATCGAACGCGGCCAGAGCCTGGCCCATCGACCAGTGCTCGTTGGACACCAGCATCGGCCACAGCTGCACGGTCGGCACGTCCAACCGAGCGGCGAGCACCCGCCCCGCGAACGCCATCCGATCGAAGACCACCAGATCAGGCCGGTCGTCCCGGTACAGCGGCGCGAGCTGGGCGTACGTCGCCTCGGCCTCTTCAAGGAACGCCAGCAGCGTCTGACTGATGTACCCGTCCCGGGCCGGCGCGCACAGCGTCGGGTCGTGGTCCAGCGGCCGCAGCGACCGATACGGCCGCACGACAGCCCCTGCCGCCTCGACCACCGGCCGGCGCTCCTCGGTCGTGCAGTACGTCACCCGGTGCCCGCGCCGGGTCAGCTCCTCCACCACCGGCAGCGTCGGAAACAGGTGCCCGATGGCCGGAATGTTGAAGAACGCGATGTGTCTACCCACGGGACACCACCAGCTCGGACAGGCGGTCGCCCGGCCGGGCGACCACGGCGGACAGAATCTGCTCATACCGCCGGGCCATCGCCTCGACGGTGTCCGGCCGGAACAGCGCCGTGTCGTACCGGATCCCCGCGCGCATCCCCGTCTCGTCAAGCCGCCAGATGTCGAACACGAGATCGTGCAGCACCTTGGCGTGCCCGTGCGGGAACCCCTCGACCTCGACCGGCCCGAGCCGGGACAACGCGGCCGGGGTGTCGTTACGCATGCTGAACACCACGTCGAACAGCTGGGTCCGCCCCGGCTCACGGGGCACACCGAGCGCCGCGATGACCCGCCCGAGCGGCGCCGACTGCCGCTGCAACCCGCCGATGACCGTCGTCCGCGTACGTCTGAGCAGGTCAGTAAAGGTCGGGTCACCGGTCAGGTCGGCCCGCAGCGCAAGGGTGTTGGCGAACAGCCCCACGACCGGCTCGAACTCGGCACGCACCCGCCCGGCGACGGGGGTGCCGACGCAGAAGTCGTCCTGACCGCTGCGCTCGCCCAGCAGCACCTGCAACGCGGCCAGCAGCACCATGAACGGCGTGCAGCGAGCGGCGCGGGACAGCTCGACGACCTTTGCGCCCAGCTCCTGGCTCATCTGATGAAGGTGCTCAGCACTGTGCGCGGACTTCTCGGCCGGACGCGGCAGGTCGGTCGGCAGTTGCAGCTGCGGTGCCCCGGCGAGGCGCTCGCGCCAGTACGCCAGGTCGCCCGCCTGGTCCTGCTCGGCCTGCCACAGCGCGAAGTCGCCGTACTGCAGCTCCAGGTCGGGCAGGTCGGGTTTGGCCCCGTCGAGCGCGGCGACGAAACCGGCCCGGATCTCGCGGCCGACGATGCGCAGCGACGCCCCGTCGGCGAGCAGGTGGTGCATGGTGAAGCACCAGACGTGGTGGTCGTCGGCCAGCCGCAGCAGGCACGAGCCGACCAGCGGGTCCGCGGTGAGATCGAGCAGCCGGTGGGTACGGCCCGACAGCAGCTCGGCCGCGCGGCCTTCCCGCTCGTCCTCCGGGAGCCCGCGAAGGTCGATGACCTCGGTGTCGATCCCGGCGGGCGGTAGGACCACCTGGACGGGTTCGCCGTCGCGGAGCACGAAGCCGGTGCGCAGGCTCTCGTGCCGGTCGACGACCGCGCTCACGGCCGCCTGCCAGGCGGGCACGTCGAGCGGCCCGCGCAGCCGCCAGTTGAGCACCAGGATCGGCGACGCGTCCCCCGGGTATGCCGTGCACAGGTACCAGAAGCGCTGTTGCAGCGCGGACAGCGGCAGGTGTCTCATAGCCGGTCAGCCACCATTCTGGTGATCGCGTCGAGGGTGTCCGATCCGGGCCCGAGGTCGATCTCGACGCCGAATTCGAGGTCGATGGCGTCGATGAGCCGCAGCGCACCGAGCGAGTCCAGGCCCAGGGCGCGCAGCGAACCGCCGGTCAGGGCCTGGCCCGCGCTGACCGACCCGCCGGTGACGTCCTGGACGAGCGTGGCCAGCCGCCCGCTCAGCTCGCCGCTCACGACTGCTCCCGCAGGTACGCGGCGATGTCGGCGATGGTCGGCGTGTCGAAGAAGACCTCCAGCGGCACGTCCTGGCCGAGCTGCTGCATGATGCGCACGTTGATCCGGGTGATGGTCAGCGAGTGCCCGCCGAGGTCGAACAGGTCCTCGTCGACGCCGATGTCGTCGACACCGAGCACGTCCTGCCAGATGCCGCGCAGCACCTCGACGAGTTCGTCGGAACCGCCTTCGGCAGGCACAGCTGCCGGGGCGCGGACCGGGGCCGGTTCGGGCAGCGCGGCCCGGTCGAGCTTGCCGCTGGGCGTTACCGGCAGCCCGGTGAGCACCGTCCACAAGGTCGGCACGGTCGCGGCGGGCAGCCGGGTCGCGAGGTGGCGGCGCAGGTCGGCGGCGTCGGGGGCGTCGCCGCGGGGCACGAGGTAGGCGGCCAGTTCGCCGCCGCGCAGCGTGACGGCCGCCTGGGCGACGCCGGGGTGCTCGCGCAGGTGGGTCTCGATCTCCTCCAGCTCGATCCGGTGTCCGCGTATCTTGACCTGGCTGTCGTTGCGCCCGCCGAAGGCGATGCGGCCGTCTGCGGTCCAGCGGCACCGGTCGCCGGTGCGGTAGAGCCGCCCGCCGCCGAACGGATCGGGGCGGAAGCGCTGCTCGGTGAGGTCCGGGCGGCGCAGGTAGCCGTCGGCCACGCCGTGGCCGCCGATGCACAGCTCGCCCCATACGCCGATGGGCAGTGGGCGTCCGTCGTCGTCGAGGATGTAGGTGCGGGTGTTGGCGATCGGGCGGCCGATGGTGACGGTGTCGGGTTCGGCGGGGATCTCCTCGGCGGTCGACCAGATGGTGGTCTCGGTCGGGCCGTACACGTTGACGAGCCGGGCCACCCGGGCGCGCAATTTCCTGGCCAGGTCGAGCGGGAGGTACTCGCCGCCGGCGAGGGCGGTGCCCGTGGACCGGCCGTCGAAGCCGGCCTCCAGCAGCACCTGCCAGCCCGACGGGGTGGCCTGCACGTGGGTGACGGCTTCGCGTTCGATCAGCGCGTTGACGGCCCGGCCGTCCAGGTTGCCGGGCTCCCCCGCGATGACCAGGCGGCCGCCGGTGACCAGCGGCAGGAACAGTTCCAGGCCGGAGATGTCGAACGACAGCGGGGTGAGCCCGAGCCACCGGTCCCCCGGCCTGCTGCCGACCGTCTCGGCCATGCCGAGCAGCAGGTTGGCCAGGGCGGTGTGCGGCACGACCACACCTTTGGGGCGGCCTGTGGTGCCGGAGGTGTACATGACGTACGCGGTGCCCTCCGGAACCTCGCCGCCCGCCGACGCGGCCGGGACGGCGTCGATGTCGTCGAGGACCAGTGCGGGCTGGGCGTCGGCGAGGATCAGCTCCTGCCGGGCCACCGGATAGGCCGGGTCGATCGGCACGTACGCGGACCCGGCGCGCATCACGGCCAGCATCGCCACCAGCGCCTGCCGGCCTCGGGGCAGCCGGATCGCGACGAGCGCGCCCGGACCCGGCAGCCGGGTCGCCAGCTCGGCGGCGGCGGAGTCCAGTTCGGCGTAGGTGAGCCGGTGGTCGCCGTCGACGACCGCGACGTCCTGCGGGCGCAGCCGGGCCTGGGTGGCGAACAGCTGGGCCACGGTGCCGCGCTGCTCGCGGGCGGTGTCGTTCCAGCCGTGCAGGACGGCGGCGATTTCCTCGTCCGGCATGACCGTCATGGCCGCGACGTCGGTGTCCGGGTCGGCGGTGACGGCGGCGAGCACGGTGCGCAGGTGCTGGCCGATCCGGTGTACGGCGGCGGTCGGCAGGTGGGCGGGGCTGTGCTGCAGGCTCACCGCGAGGTCGCCGTCGGGTCCGTCGACGATCTGCAGGTGCAGGGCGTTGCGCGCCGCGCCGTGGAACAGCGACCACAGCACGTCCGTGGACAGGCCGGGGAAGGCCGGGGCGGGGCCGCGCCGCCGGTAGCCTACCGACACCGTGGTCAGCGACGGCGCGGCCCGCAGGCCGCCGACGACCTGGGCCAGGGGCACGGTGCGGTGCCGGTAGAGCTCACGCAGCCGCGAGCGCAGGTCGTGGGCGTACTCCCGGAACCGGCCGCGGGCCGGGGCCACTCCGATCGGCAGCTCGTTGACGTGCAGCCCGATGCGTGCGGCAGTGTGCTCGTCGCGCGTGGACAGTCCCACGGCGACGGGGAGGCCGGTGTTGCCGTACCGCGCCAGCAGCACGTGGATCGCGGCGAGCAGCACCTCGAACCGGGTGAGGCCGGGGACGTCGACGGGCGGCACGGCAAGTTCGACGGTGTGGCCCGGTTCGGCGGCGGCCGGGGTGCCGGTCAGGTCGGGCAGCACGGCGTCGCCGACGCCGGTCCAGTGGTCGGCCCAGTAGGCGCGGGCGGCTTCCACGGCCTGCTCGCCGGGTTCGGCGACGCCCGTGTCGGGCAGCGGCGTCAGGTCCGCTCGGCGGTAGGCGGCGGCGAGGTCTTGGAGCAGTAGATCCTTGGACATGCCATCGAAGACGAGGTGGTGGGCGGTGAACAGGAGCAGGTGGCGGGTGGCCGACTCACGCAGCAGCGTGAACCGGGCCAGGGGGCCGCGGCTCAGGTCGTACGGCCGGGCGATCTCCTCGCGCACCCGCGCGTCGCTGTGCGGCGCGTCGGTCAGGGTGATCTTCTCGGCGGCGGGGACCAGCCGGGGCAGGTCGCCGTCGAGGACGACCGCGCAGGCCAGGCTCGGGTGCCTCGTCACGACGGCGGCGCAGGCCTCGCCGAGGGCATGCCGGTCCAGCTCGCCGTCGAACCAGACCCCGAGCGCCATGTGGTACGCGGTGCCCGCCACCGCCGCCTGTTCGGTGAACCACACGCCGTGGCTGATCGGATTCACGCGCCACCTCCGGTGCCGGCTGGGAAGAGTTTCACCAGCTGTCGTTTGAGGACCTTGCCCGCGTCGTTGCGCGGGAGTTGATCGAGCACGAGCAGGTCGCCGGGCAGCTGGTGGTCGGCGAGCCGTTCGGCGAGGAACGCGCGGATGCCGGGCAGGCCGACCTCGCCCGCGTCGGGCCGGGCCACGATCGCTGCCGCGAGGCGCGCGCCGAGCACCGGGTGCGGAACCCCGACCACCGCGGCCGCGGCCACGGCGGGGTGCTCGTGCAGGGCGGCCTCCACCTCCAGCGTGGAAATCTTGTACGCGCCCGACTTGACCACGTCGCTGTCGCGGTCGGACAGGAACAGGTGTCCGCCCTGCAACCGGCCCAGGTCGCCCATCCGGACCCAGCCGTCCTGGAACGTGTCCCGGGTGGCGTCGTCGTCGCCGAGGTAGCGGCGGGCGTGCGGCGAGCGCAGCCACACGTGGCCGACCTCGCCGTCGGGCAGCGGCCTGCCGTCGGCGTCGGTGATCCGCACCGCGCCGGTGGTCACCCGGCCGACCGCGTCGGAGTGCGCCGGGTCGAAGATCATGTTGGTATGGGCGGGAGCCGCCTCGGTGGACGTGTAGTGGTTGACGATCGCGGCGCTCGGGAACGCCCTGCTCAGCCGCAGGGCGACGGCGGGCGGCAGTGGCGCGGCGGTCGAGCCGACCAGGTTCACCCCGGACAGGTCGAGGCCGTCCAGCGCGCCGGAGTCGAGCAGCTCGATCGCGGTCGCGGGCACCAGGAACACGGTGCCGACCTCGGTCAGCCGCTGGGCGAACCGGCGGGGCGTGAACCGCGGCAAAGTCAGCGCCGAGGGGCGCGCGGTCAGGGCGTTGACCAGCATCGTCTGCGCGGCGTTGGTGCCGATCGGGAAGGCGTGCAGGAAGCGCCGGGAGTGGGCCAGCGCCAGGCGCTTCGGGTGCGCCGGTACGCCGTCGGCGAGGTTGGCGTGGGTGGCGGCGACCGCCTTGGGCCGCCCGGAGGTGCCCGAGGTGAACAGGATCTGGGCGATCCCCTCGGGGCGGGCGTCGTCGGCCGGGTCCGGTGCGCCCGCCTCGACCAGTGCGTCCACCTCCGCGCGGCCGCTGATGACGAGGTCGGCTCCGCAGGCCGCGAGCAGCTGGGACAGCCGGGCCGGCGGCAGCTGGTCGGGCAGCGGCACGGCGACGGCCCCCGCGCGCTGCACGCCGCAGTACGCCACGGCGAAGCCGGTCCAGTCGCGCCCGGCGAAGACCAGCCCGACGGCCGCACCCGGGGTGACGCCCTGGCCGCGCAGCGCCGAGGCGAGCGCGGAGGCGTCACGGTCCCACTGCTCGAAGGTCAGCGTGTCGACGCCCGCGACCTCGATGGCGACGTCGGCGGGGTTGCGCGCACGCCGCCACGCGAGCAGCCCGGGGACTGTCCGACACGGTTGAAGCGGGGGTTCGCCGATCCCGGGCATGGGAGAACGTCTCCTAACGCGACCTGGAAGCGGGGATCGGCATCTCGCCCGCATGTATCGACCCGAGTCTGCATCCGGGGGCGGCGGGCAGGGATCGGCCGAACGGAGGAAAGCGCTTTCCGTCATCGACGTCCTACGCTGTCGTGATGTCCGCCCACGGCCACTCCACCGACACCGCGGCACCGGCCACCACGATCGCGCACGCCACGCAGACGTCCGCCCCCTTCGCCGGCCCGGCCGATCCGGGCGCGCCACTCACGTGGGGCCAGCGCGCGCTGTGGATCGCCATCCGCCGCCACGGCGCCGCCCACGCCATGTTCAGCCTGCGCCGAGTCGTCGCCGCCCCGCGCCGGACCGCGCTCGACGTGCCGACGGCGCTACGGGCGGTGGGCGCGCTCGTCTCCCGGCACAGCTCGCTGCGCACCCGCGTGCAGGAGGTCGGCGGGCAGCTGCGCCAGGTCGTGGCCGAGCAGGGCGAGCAGCCGGTGCTGGTGATCCCGCTCGAAGAACCGCCGGGCGACGGCGGCGCGGCGCTCGCCCAGCAGGTCGCCACCGAGCTGGCGGCCACGCCGTTCGAGCACGACCGGGAGTGGCCCCAGCGGTTCGCACTGCTGGTCGCCGACGGGCAGGTGCGCCAGATCGTCGTCGTGCTGAGCCACACGACCGTCGACTTCCGGGCCGCCGAACTCGTCCTGCGGGACCTGCGCCTGCTGCTGGTACGCGGCGAGGTGCCCGCGGCCCCGCCCGCGCAGTCGGCCGACATCGCCCGGCTGGAGGACGGCGAGCGCCTGCGGCGGCGCTGCGAGCGGGCCGTGCGCTACTGGCTCGACAGCCACCACCGGCTGCCCGCCGACACCCTGCCCGCCGTCGGGCCGGCACGCTCGCCCCGGTTCCAGCGCTGCGTGCTGACCTCGCAGGCCGCCGACACGGCCGCGCGGGCCGTGGCACGGCGCGAGCGGGTGTCCAGCTCGACGGTGCTGCTGACCGCGGTCGCCGGGGTCATCGCGGCCTGGTCCGGCCAGGACACCTGCGGGATCTACACGATGGTCAACAACCGGTCCGCCGACGAGTACCGGGAGGCGATCTCGAAGCTCAATCAGCTCGGCCTGCTGGTCATCGACCTCGCCGACCGGCCGTCGTTCAACGCCGCGCTGCCCCGGGTCTGGCATGCGGCGGTAGAGGCCTACCGGCACGCCTACTACGACCCCGAGCGCATGGCGGCGGCGCACGAGCAGGCCGGGCTGCCGTACGCCACAGGGGTCAACAAGCACTGCTACTTCAACGACATCCGCCTCGCGCCCGAGGCCGACGCGCCCGGCGAGGACCTCGACG
The DNA here is from genome assembly GCF_042663325.1 of Catellatospora aurea. Lineage (NCBI taxonomy): Bacteria > Bacillati > Actinomycetota > Actinomycetes > Micromonosporales > Micromonosporaceae > Catellatospora > Catellatospora aurea. The sequence goes on along the minus strand of NZ_JBHTAC010000002.1, from coordinate 13,650 downwards.
AGGCCGCGCTGCGAGCCGCCCTGGCGCGCAGCGGCTTCGCGGTCGCCGAAGGGCTGGACACGTTCACCTGGCTGATCCGGGTGGAGGTGATCGACGCGCCCGGCGGCATGGGCCTGGCCGTCACCGGCGACACGGCATACCTGCCGCCGGACGTGGCCGAGCGGTTCCTGCGCGACGTCGAGCGGCTGCTGGTCGACGCGGCGCTCGGCGTGCTCGCCTGGCCATGGTCCGAACCTCGGCTCGCCGAGCCCGTTGCGCCCGCCCGCGCCGCGTGAAACGATGCTCGGCAATATACGCCTCTCTATATAGGAGGTTGTCATGGTGCGTGCGCTCCGCCACGTCGCCGCTCGCCTGATGGGCAGGTCACAGGTCAGCGGCCGGTACCCGTACTGGTTCTACAACTACCCCGAGTAGGCCGACCCCGCCCCGAAAACCCGGTCGCAGGACCTCGATCCGGGGACCTGCGACCGTAGGGAGAACGCGATGGCACGGGCCGAGCAGCGCACCCGGCCGCCGGGGCCGCGCGGGCACTGGCTGATGGGCAACACGCCCGCGTACGACGACGACCGCATCGGTTTCCTGCGCCGCACCCACGCCGAGTTCGGCGACGTGTTCGCGTTCGACGAGCGCACGGTCTTCGTGACCGATCCCGCGGTCGCCCACGACGTGCTCGCCCGCACCAACACCGACTTCCTCACCGAGCTCGCGCCGTTCGACGCCCAGCCTGACCTGGGTCACGCCGCCGCCGAGGCCGGGGCCTGGATGTCCGCGCGCCGCACGGTGTGGCCCGGACTCAACCACACCGCCGCCGCGGCCGCCGACGCCCGCACCGTGGAGATCCTCGACGAGCTCGCCCGGCCCGCCACCACGCACGAAGTCGACGTCCTCCCGCTGGCCCGCGCGTTCACCGCGTACGCCGTCGCCGACTACTGCTTCGGCCGCGACGCGGCGGGCCTGCCCGAGCTGCTGGCCGACAACCTCGACATCACCGAGCCGTTCACCGCGTCGTCGTACCAGTTCCCGGCCTGGCTGCCGCTGCCCCGTCACCGCCGCTTCTTCCGGGTGCACCGGCACACCGTGCGGACGCTGACCGACCTGGTCCGGCGGCGGCGCGGCGACATCCGCCCGGAGACGCCGCGCGACCTGCTGGACTTCCTGCTCGACGCCGACCCGGCGATGCCCGACGGCACGGTGATGGCCACGCTGCGCGGCATCCTCATGGGCGGGCACGGCATCCCGGCGGCCGCGATCGTGTCCATCGTGCGCGAGCTGGCGCTGCGCCCCGAACTGGTCGCCGACCTGCGCGCCGAGGCGGGCGACGCCCTGCCCGCGGCCCGGCTGCCGCTGGCCGAGGCGGTGGTCAAGGAGGTGCTGCGGCTGTATCCGCCGGTGTGGCTGATGACACGCACCGCGCGCACTCACACACACCTCGCCGGCTGGTCGCTGAACCCGGGCGACGAGGTGCTGCTGAACCCGCACCTGATCCACCGCGATCCGCGCTGGTGGGAACGCCCGGACGAGTTCGACCCGGGCCGCTGGCTGACCGGACGCCCCGCGCCCCGCATGGCCTACCTGCCGTTCGGAGCCGGACCCCGGGTCTGCGTCGGCTCGGCCCTGGCGATGCGGCAGCTCACCCTGACCACCTCCCGGCTGGCCCAGGCGTACACCGTCGAGTCGTCCAACGCTGCCTCGGCCGCCCCCAGATTCCTCGGCCGCCTCGCCCCCGCGGACCTCTGCGCCCGCCTGGCCCCCACCGGCCGCTGCCCCATGGCATGAAAGGAAGGGCACCTCCACAACGCTATGCGTTGTGAAGGTGCCCTTCCTTTCCTCAGGTCAGAGCTTGCCCGCGCCTGCGCCGGCGGTGACGGAGGACTTGACGGTGGCGGAGCTCTGGGCGGTGTAGGCGTACGGGACCGCAGCGACGGAGCCGTTGGTCTCGCACGGGCCGGACGCGGTGAGCAGGTTGTCGCGGGCCACCAGGCGGCCCGGGTCGGAGTCGGCGTAGCCGCTGGCCGACCAGCACGCCTGCACCACGTTCTCGAACACGTTGCCCTCGACGAGCACCCCGGCGTTCATCGTCGAGGCGATGCCGTACGACGAGGTGTTGTTGTCGATGTTGGAGTAGTAGTTGTTGTAGACGTGGACCGTCTCGCCGAAGCGCACCCGCGGGTTGCGCTCGAAGGTCCGGTCGAACCAGTTGTGGTGGTACGTGATCCGCAGGTGGCCGACGTCCTCACCGGAGTTGCCGTCGGAGTGCCCGACCAGCGAGTTCTTCCAGTGGTTGCGCAGGATGTTCCACGACACCGTGATGTAGTCGCCGGCGTGCGTGATGTCGACCATGCCGTCGTAGAAGTCGACGTCGCTCTCGATGGTGCTGGACATCGTGTTGTGGTCGATCCAGATGTGGGTGGCGTTCTCGATCTGGATCGCGTCGCCGCCGGGCACCCCGCGGATGTTCAGGTTCTGGATGATCACGTTGGCCGGGTGCATGTCCTCGATGTTGAGGGTGGTCCCGGAGATGCCGGAGTTCGCGCCGACGCCCTGGATGGTCTTGTTCGCGGTGACCTCGATGGTGCCCGAGCCGCTGAGCATGCCGTTGACCAGGATCGTCCTGGTGCCGGCGGCCTGGGCCTGGGTCCGCAGGTCGGCCCAGGTGCTCACGGTGACGGTGGTCCCGCCCGCGCCGCCGGTGGTGCCGCCGGCCTGCGTGGCCCAGCCGACGATCCCGCCCGGGGGCGGCGGCGGGCTGGTGCTCGGCGAGGGCGGCGCCGACGGTGACGCCGGTGGCGAGGCGGGCGTGGTCGGCGGCGTCGACGGGCTCGGGCCGGCCGCGTCGGTCGCCAGCACGTCGTCGAACGAACCGGCCGTGTAGTTGGCCAGCAGGCCGGCGCGGCCGGTGGCGTAGGAGCCGTCCGAGACCGACACCACCTGGGTGCCGTTGACCGAGCCGACCAGCGAGCTGCCGGTCGCGCTCAGCGAGAGGGTGTACCAGGTGCCGGTCGCCGCGGAGAACGGTGCGGAGGCCAGCGTGGTGGTGCTGCCCTTGCGGATCTGGACCGCGGTGGAGGTGAGCACGAGGGCGTAGAAGTTCGACGTGCTCTGCACCCGGGCGGCGACGCCGATGCCGCGCGAGGCCGAGTTGCTGAACGTGTTGGCGCGGACCTTGGCCGAGACCGTGGCGGTGGACCAGGACGTCGAGCCGGACAGGGCCTTGGCGCTGGCGCCGGTGCTCGACTGGGAGTAGGCGCCGGACGACACCGACCAGCTGCCGCCCGAGGTGCTCCAGCCGGTGGCGTTGCCGTCGTTGAAGTCGTCGGACAGCAGCGTGGCCGCGTTGGCGGCCGCGCCGACGGTCAGGACCAGCGCCGTGACGGTGACGCTGACGGCGGCGGCCAGGGCGCTGCGGGCGCGCCTGCTGCGCCGGAGGGGGACGTGCGCTTCCTGCACTGTGGACCTCCCTGTGTTGGAATGCGCTTTCCGCCAACATAGGAAGGTACATATATGTCAGTCAATGGCCTTGATTTGCAGCTTTGTTGCATTGAATGAGGCAAAACGCCCATAGCCGACTGTCGGCCGGCCCTCATTGGATAGCTATTGCCAACTTTGCGGCGTGGGTCGTTGTCCCTCCGTTCGCAGGATGGGGACGATTCTATGGCAAGCGCTTTCCGGTAGCCACCGGTCGCGTGCCGCCACCGAGGTGGCCGGCAGGCCGTCAAGTGATCACGACGACGGCCCCATCGGTCGCCATATCGGCGATGATCGCTTCACCATCGCTCAGTGCAGCCAGCCAGGTCAGCTTGTGCCGGCCGGGTGGGGTGTCCGGCGGAACCCGGCCACGCAGAGTGAACCGCATGCTGCCGTGCGCCGCGATACTGGTGGGGGCACACGTGATGCGCCGCCAGGTATCGGTCGCCTCGGCGGCGAGGCCGAGCCGGTAGACCGGGCAGGAACGCAACTCGTAGTCGCGGGGAAAGGCGTTGTCGATCCGCACCGTGTAGGTGAAGTCCTGTCCGGCACGCAGAGTCGTCGGTGCCTGGACGGTGGCGTTCAGGGGCGCGTAGTCCAGAGGCGGCTCGACGAACCATGGGCTCACGTCCGCGCCGCACACATCGGTCAGAACCCGGAACTCAGGCAACTTCAGCTGCCTGGTGCCGACGGTGAGGACGAGAGCGCGGTATGACCGGGGGTTCTGCCCTTCCGGACAGGTGGTGGCCGCGCGGATGTGGATGCGGGCGGGCTCGCCGGGATCGACGGTGGCCGGAAACTGGCGGGTGATGCGATCGTCGAGCGGGCCGACGCTCACGGCGGTGATCGGTTCGGACATTCCGGTCGCGACGTTCGTGCCGGACAGTTGCGGTGTGCCGGACAGGGTGCAGCGCTCGCTGTTGTTGGGCCGCAGCGCGAACCCGGTCGACGGTCCCCAGGGCGCGGACTGGACGATCCACTCCAGCGACTCGACCCGGTCCAAGCGGCACGGCTGCCGGTCGGGGCGGGGGGAGCGACGCTCGATCAGCGGCTCCGCTGCCTGCTCGGTGGCGTCGACCGTGGCGAGGGTGGTCGGTGGCGGGGTCGTGGACCGGAGAGTTCCGGTAAAGGCCACACCGGTCAGCAGTACCGCCGCGGCGACAGCCGCGACCGACCTGTTGCGCCTGCGGCGGGTGATGCCGTGCTCGACCCTTGCCACCGGGTCGGGCCAGCCGGGCACGGGGTGCGGTCCGGCGTGCATCGCGGCGCGGAGGTCGTCCTCGATCGTCTGCGGGTCCATGGTCACAGGGCACCTTCGCTGGTCAGTTGCTGGTGAGGATCGTCGGTGAGGTCGCGGCGCAGCCGGGCGATCGCCCGCGACGCGGTGCTCTTGACCGTTCCTGCCGAGCAGCCGAGCGCCTCGGCGATCTGCGCTTCGGAGTAGTCCAGGTAGTAGCGCATGACCATCACCGCCCGTTGCTGGCGCGGCAGACAGGACAGCAGTCGCATCAGCGATCCGTCGGAGGGCTCGGCGTCAGTCACGCTGGTGTCGGGGGCGTCGCTGACGAGGCGTTCACGGCGCAGCGACCGGACGCGGTTGAGGTAGCGGTTGGTGATGATCCGACGCACGTATCCTTCTGGGTCGCCCTGCCGTTCGATGCGCCGCCAGGCCATTCCGGTGCGTTCCAGCCCGTCCTGCACCAGGTCCTGCGCGAGGTGCGGATCGCCGCATAGCAGGTACGCGTATCGCAGCAGCGCCGCATGCCTGTTGCGCACGAATTCGGCGAACTGTTCGGGCGCCGCCCATCTCATCACGAACCCAGGACACCGCAGAGGCAGAGTTGGTTGTCACGCGTGCGGCGCGCTGCGCTCACGGCGCCTCTGCCAGGATCCGCGACTCCCCCGTCTGCCTCGGCGACGGGCGGCCGGACGAGATCCACGCCCACCGAATCGCCTGAACGCCTACACCGGGACGCGGAGATGTCCGTGTCCCGGCTTGCTCGGCACGTCAGGCGAACGCCTGCGCGTTCTCCCGACACCACTGGGCGAACGTGCGCGCCGGTTTGCCCGTCACGTCCTGCACGGTGGGCACGACGGTGTATCCCACCTCCGGGGTGTTGCCGTATGCCCAGATCAAGAAGTCGATGATGTGCGGGGCGAGACCCTCGCCGGCCCACTTGTCGCGAGCCTGCGCCTCGGTCAGCTCCTCCAGCCGGATCTCCCGCCCGATCGCCTTGCCGAGCAGCTCGACCTTGTCCGCCACGGTCAGCACGTCGGGGCCGGTGACCGTGTAGACCTGACCGCCGTGGCCGTCCTGGGTCAGCGCCGCGGCCGCGACCGCGGCGATGTCGGCCTCGTGCACCATCGCGCTGCGGCGACCGATGAACGGCTCGCTGACCACGCCGTCGCGGACGGCGGGTGCCCACTTCAGCGCATTGGCCATGAACTCCACCGGCTGCACGACCGTCCAGGCCAGGCTGCTGCCACGGACCGCCTTCTCGACGCCGTTGTCGGCGTTGCCGCCGAGCACGGTCACCCGCTTCACCCCGGCTCGCTCGGCCAGCTCGACGATGTCCGCGCCGGTCTGCAGCGGCTCGTAGCCACCACCGTCGAAGGTGATCAGATGCACGGCTTCGACGCCCTCCAGCGCTGCGCCGAGGCCGGCCGTATCGGTCAGGTCGCCGACGACCATCTGCGCTCCGGGCAGCGTGGCGGCGGGGTTGCGAGTCAACGCCCGCACCGAGTGTCCCTGCTCGACAAGCTGCGCGACGATCTGACGGCCCACGGTGCCGGTCGATCCGGCGATCAGAATTCTCATACGCAGAACGCTAGCGGCACATTAGGAACACTTCGTTCCTAATACTGCGGCTCTTTTCGCGTCCCTGACCGACGGGAGACCGGCGTTCGCTCCTGCTCCTGACGACACCGCCGGCCGGGGCCGAGCAGCGGGCCATTCGCGCCGGCCGAACTGAAGAAGGAACCCACCGAACTGCGGTGGCTCCGTGAAGACGCCCAAGAGGAACAGCGGGCCTTGGCCTGGCCGGAACCACCACGCATGGGGCCCGTGACGGGACACCGGAACGACAGCCGCCGTGCGGGTCGGGTCGATCCGCACGGCGGGCTTGCTGCCCCCGAGTGGATGTCACCGGGCCGGTGTGGTCGAGGGGCCGGCCCAGCGTCATCGCGACTCAGTTACGCATGGTCCACTGCTGGTTGGTGCCGCCGTGGCAGCTCCATAGCTGGATCTTGGCGCCGTTGGCGGTCGCTGCGCCTGCCGCGTCGACGCAGAGCCCCGACTGGACGCCGGTGATGGTGCCGTTGGCGTTGAGGTTCCACTGCTGGTTGGTCTGACCGCTGCAGTCCCAGATGATCACGGCGGTGCCATTGGCGGTGCCGCGGCCGGAGGCGTCCAGGCATTTGCCCGCGACGGTCAGTTGCTTGCCGGAGGTGTACGTCCAACGCTGGGGGGTGCCTCCCCAGCAGTCCCACAGCTGCATCTGGGTTCCGTTGGCCGTGGCGCCGTTGGGCGCGTCGACACACCGGCCGGAGCCGGTCCCGACGATCATCACGTTGGAGCGGCTCGGCGGCGGGCTGCTGGGAGGCGGGCTGGTGGGTGGGGCGCCGCCGTCCAGGCCGAGGAAGGAGATCGAGTAGGCGAGCATTCCGGCCTGGGGAAGGGTGTGTCCGGTGCCGGAGATGCTCACTGCCTCGACAGTGGCCTGCGTGCCGGTGCTGCCGTAGCGGGACCGGGTCCAGGTCGGCTGCGGGCTGTCGGTGTATGACGGCGTCTGGCCCAGGCCGTTCAAGGTGGTCCACTGTTCGACTTCCTCGTTGAAGTTGGGGTAGGCCAGCGTGGTGTCCGTGGTGCCGTGCCACAGCTGCATGCGCGGGTAGCGGCCGGTGTAGCCCGGGTACATCGCTCGGGCGACGTCTGCCCACTGCTGCGGTGTCTTGCCGACGTTGCCGCTGGAGCACTGGCTGTTCCACAGGGAGCCGTCGCTGGTGGCGAAGCATCCGGCGGGCACGCCGGAAAACGCCGAGCCGGCCGCGAAGACGTCGGGGTATTCGGCGGCCAGGACGTTGGTCATCATCGCCCCGGATGAGAAGCCGCTCACCACGATCCGGGCCGGATCGACGTTGTATCTGGTGCGGGCCCAGCCGACCATCGACATGATGCCGGTGGAGTCGCCGCCGCCGTCTCGGCGCAACGCCTGCGACGTGGAGACGTCGAAGCAGCGTCCGGAACGGGTCGCCTCCGGCAGGACGATGACGTAGCCGTACCTGTCGGCCGCGGTCACGTAGTCACGGCCGTTGCCGCCGACTATCGCCGATGCCGATCCGCCGCAGTAGTGGACCAGGACGAGCAGCGCCGGGCGCGATGCCGTCGTGTCGGGCGCGTACACGTACATATTGAGGTTGGTGGGGTTGTTGCCGAAGTTCACCACTTGCGTCAACGTCGCTGCTGCGGCTGGCTGGGCGGCCACGGCGACGACACCCAGCGTGATCAACACGCCGGCCACCGCCGCGGCGAGCATTCGCTTGGTTCGTGTGTGGACTGTCGTCACGGTGGGATCTCCTAATCTTGGCGAGCCGAGGCGGCACCGCGGGGGCGGCGTAGGACTGGAGCGTTCCGACGGCACGGCCGGGCCGCGGTACCCCTGTACGGGGAGGCGGTCGGTCGATGTGCCGGCACGGGTCAACCGAGCCACGGTGTTGTGGCCGGTGGCGCGACCGGGGGTGGCCCGGTGTTCCTTCACCCTGCGGCTGCGTGGACGACGCTCGGCCCGGGTACTCGCCCGTGATCACGAAAGAAACTTTGTGCGCTAAAGCTGCGCCGCACACATCATATGACTAGCCGGCTATGGTCGGCAGACGGCTTGCGACCGACGGAGATTGTCGGGGCAGTCGACGCGACGGCCCCGAGAATCTCACGTTCGCTGGAGTCAGACTGCCACGATGCTCCACTGGTTGTTGGTGTTGGTGTTCGGCGTCCACATGACGCAGGTCGATCCGGCCGTCGTGTTGCCCGCGCCGTCCAGCGCTGTGCTCGTGCCGCGGTTGATGATCTGGAAGCGGCCGTTACCCATCGCGTTGAGCCGCCACTGCTGGTTGACCCCGCCATTCCACGCCGATTGCCGGCACGGGGCCCCGTTGGCGGTGTTGCCCCAGCTGTCCGCGACCATCCCGTTCGTACGGTTGACCATCCGGTACCACCCGCCGCCCAGATCGACGAACTGCCACTGCAGGTTGTTCGACCCGTCCCAGTTCCACTGCTTCACATTCGATCCCGATGCGACATTGCCGCCGCTGTCGAGGACCAGACCGGTCGTGCCGTTGGCGATCCGCACATACCCGGTCGGGATCGGGCTGCCGGCCGTCACCTTCAGCGACGCGATGGCGTCGTTGTTGCCGGTGTTGCGCAGGTCGGCATTGTCGGCCGGAATCGTCCAGCTGGTGCCTGTGAAGCCGTCGTTGGCGTAGCCGACGACCTGGTATCCCGCGGAGACCCGAACCGAGGAGATGACCCGCAGGCCGATGCCGCGCGACTGCAGCGCCGCCGCCGAGTAGTCGCCCGGCCCGAGCGCCGCGCTTGCCCCGGCGTAGTTCGCGTCGGCGTACACGGTCGCCCCGTCCACGGCCTTCTGGGTGACCGTCACCCGGTAGGTGCGTCCGGCCTGCGCGGAGAAGACCAGGACGTCGGACTCCGGTCTGGTCGGCGTGACGACGTTTCCGCTGGAGTCGACGACTTGAACGGTTCCGGCGAGCGCGCGGCTGCGCACCCTGACGGTGCCGGCGCGGTCGGCTTTGACGACGATCTCGTCGGCCTGGCCTGCGCTCCACGTCGCGTCGACGGTGTACCCGCCCCGGCCGCGCAGACCGGTCACCTTGCCGCCGGGCCACGCCGACGGAAGCGCCGGCAGCACGTGCAGTTCGCTGTTGTGGCTCTGCAGCAGCATCTCGGCGATGCCGGAGGTGGCGCCGAAGTTGCCGTCGATCTGGAACGGGGGGTGCAGGTCGAACATGTTCGGCGCCAGCCGGTCGGTGCGCACGAGCAGGCGGATGAGGTTGTGCGCGCGGGCGCCTTCTTCCAGCCGCGCCCAGAAGTTGATTTTCCAGGCGAGCGACCATCCGGTTCCGTCGTCGCCGCGAAGCTCGAGGGTCCGCCGCGCCGCGTTGTAGAGAGTCGGCGTGCCGCGCTTGGTGATCTGGTTACTGGGGTGCAGGCCGTACAGGTGGGAGACGTGCCGGTGGTTCGGCTCGGTCTCCACCCAGTCGTACAGCCACTCCATGATGTTGCCGCGGGAGCCGACCCGCGTCGTGGGCAGCCGGTCCCTGGTGGCCAGCACCCTGGTCCGGAAGTCGCTGTCCACGCCGAGCACCTGGCTGGCCTGGGCCACCCCGTTGAACAGGTCGCGCAGGATCTGGTTGTCCATGGTGGGACCGGCGCACACGCTGACGCCGGAGTGATGGTTCAGTTCGGGCGAGTTCGACGGGTTGGTGACCAGGAATCCGAGAGCCGGCTCCTGAACCAGGCTGTCCAGGAAGAACTGCGCGGCGCCCTTCATCGCCGGGTAGTTCTGCTGCAGGAAGGTGGTGTCGCCGGTGAACAGGTAGTGATCCCAGATCATCGTGGCCAGCCAGGCGCCGCCGGTCTGCCACATGCCGGCCGCCGCAAAGTCCACCACCGATGCGCCCCGCCACGCGTCGGTGTTGTGGTGCGTCACCCAGCCTCCGGCGCCGTACTCCACCTGTGCGACCCGGGCGCCGGTGACCGTGAGGTCGTTGACCATCCGGAACACCGGCTCGAAGCACTCCGCGAGGTTGGTGGTGTCGGCGTGCCAGTAGTTCATCGGCAGGTTGGCGTTGAGGGTGTACTTCGACTCCCACGCCGGGCTCAACGAGTCGTTCCAGATGCCCTGCAGGTTGGCCGGCTGGGTGCCTGGTCGCGAGGACGAGATCAGCAGGTATCGGCCGTACTGGAAGAGAAGTGCGGAGAACTGAGGGTCGCTGACCGAGCTGTGCTGGGCGATCCGGACGTCGGTGGTCTGGTCGGCCGCCGACGTACGGCCGAGATCGAGCGTCACCCGCCCGAACAGAGCCTGGTAGTCGGCCACGTGCCGGCTGCGCAGAGTGTCGTAGGCCGTGCCCTGGGCCGCGTTCAGGCGCGCGCGGGCGATACCCAGGTAGTCGCCGTTGACGTTGTTGTAGTTGACGTAACTGGACCCGATGGAGATCAGCAGCGTCACACTGTCGGCGTTGGTCACGCGCAGGGTGCCGCCCGAGCTGCTGGTGCTGCCTCCCGTGGTGATCGCCTTCGCCAGCGCGACGAACCGCACCGAGCCGGCGATGCCTCGTTGATCCCCCGACCGGCCGTCCACGGCGATCGTCGTGCTGTCCGGGCTGGACATCGTGACGCGCTGCGGGCTGGAGTACGAGGCCGTGAACGAGATCGCCCCCGCCCGGTCCGCCGTCAGGCGAACGGCGATGACCTGGTCCGGCGCGCTGGCGAACACCTCACGCTGATACCGCACGCCGTTCTGCACGTAGGAGACCGTGGTGGTGGCGGTGGTCAGGTCCAGGGTCCGGTTGTACTGCGACGGCGTGCCCGAGGGAAACACCAGATTCAGGTTGCCGATCGTCTGGTACGCCAGCTGGCCGGCCGGCCGGCCGAGCATGTTCTGGTCGATCATGCTCTGGGCCTGGCTCCACTGGTTGGCGAAGACCAGGCGCCGGATCTCCGCCAGCGCACCCGCGCCCTGCGTGTTGCTGTAGTCGTGCGGGCCGCCGGCCCACACCGTGTCCTCGTTGAGCTGCAACCGTTCCGTGTCGGTGTTGCCGTACACCATGCAGCCCAGGCGCCCGTTGCCGATGGGAAGCGCGCGCAGCCATTCGGTCCCGGCACTTTCGTCGTACCAGAGGGCAAGGTCGTTGGCCGCGAGCACCTGTGCCGGAGCTGTCGCGCCGGCCGAGGCAGCCGCGGTCCACGCCCCCGGCGCCAACACCGACCCTGCTCCGGCGACCGCGGCGCCGAGTACCCGCCTTCGTGATACGTCTGTCATGTGTCCTCCAAGCAGGAGCGGCATGCCGGGTCATCCGGGCGACGGCCTCGACACGTCTGATCAGTGGGGGATGGTCCGTTTCTGGTTGGTACCGCTGCGGCAGCTCCCGGGATGGATCCGGGTGCCGTCGGCAGGTGCGGCACCTACCGCGTCGAGGCAGAACCGGGCCTGGCATCCGGTGGTGGTGCCGTTGATGTGAGCTTCCGCTGCGGATCGGTCGGCCGCTGCCGTCACGGATGATGGCAGCAGATCACCATGCCGCTTCAGCCCTGAAGCGCGGCCCTCTGCCCCGGACCGCATGTGCGTGGGACTGTGCAACGCTAACGACATCACACGTCACATGTCAACGACTGATGTCGATCCCGTTTCCGCCGAGATGCACGCGGGTCCAGACGCGCAACCCGGGACGGCGCCGACATCGCCACCTCGGTGACCGCCGGATTCATGAACAACGGCCAGGCGTGCTTCGTCGGCACCCGCATCCTCGCCCCGCACAGGGTCCGCGATCCTGATCCGCCCGGCCGAGACGGGCGTGTCCGGCGCCGGTCGGCGCCGGACACGCGCCCGGTGGGTCAGCGAGCAGGATCGGTCTGTGCCTAGCGCTGCAGGGTCAGCACGCCCGGCCGCCACGGCAGCAGGTTGTAGTCGCCTCCCGCGCTGGGGTTCTTGCCCTGGTAGAGGAACTGCAGGTTGCACGGGTCGATGGTCTTGGTCTGGTCGGGGTTGTTGCGGACCAGGTCACCGTGGCTGATGTCGTTGGTCCAGGTCGCCCCGCTGTTGGCCTTGCCGGCGAAGGGGTTGCTCTCGGTGGCGGCCTGGGGGGTCCAGGAGCCGTTCAGGCTGCTGGATGTGAAGGAGCGGAAGTAGCGTCCCTGGCTTCCGATCGCTTCGACGATCATCAGGTACTGGTTCTGGCCCGCGACCTTGTAGACCTCGACGCCCTCGAACAGGTTGTTGGTCGAGTCGGTCATGATCGTGGTGTAGTTCGAGCCGAAGCTGCCGGGGAAGTTCCCGATCGGCATGCTGGACCGGTAGATCTTGCCGTTGTCCCCGGCGAAGAACAGGTACATGTTCTGGTCGTCGCCGATGAGGGTCTGGTCGATCACGCCGTACGGGGCGTCGGGCAGGCTGGCGGTGGACAGCGTTTGCGCCGAGGACCAGCCGTTGGCGTTGGTCGGGTCGTTCGACGTCTTGTAGCTGAACGAGGTCGGGCCCCACTGGTATGCCAGCACCCAGATGTTCTTCGGGGCGAAGTACAGCAGCGTCGGCGCGACCGTGCCCTGGCTCATGCCGTTCTGGCTGGCCGAGGCCATGTCGGACCAGTTCGTGAACAGACCGAAGTTCATCGAGCTGTACGAACCTCCGCTGTTGACGTACGACCCGTAGACCAGGTGCTTGCCGTTGTAGACGACGTTGGTGAAGTCCTTGAGCGAGACCCACCCGTTCTGCGGGTTGGTCAGCGCGCCGGTCGAGGTCCACCGGTAGGTCGAGGGAAGTGAGCAGCCCCCCGGGGGCGGCGACGACGGGGGCGTCGACGGCGACGGCGACGGGGAGCTGCCGAACTGGGTCCGCCACTGCTGGTTGGTCTGGCCGTGGCAGTCGTACAGCTGGATCTGCTGGCCGTTGCCGGTGCCCCACACGTCCAGGCAGCGGCCGGACTGCACGCCGCTGATGGTGCCGTTGGAGTTGACGTTCCACTGCTGGTTGGTCTGCCCGTTGCAGTCCCAGATGATCACGGCGGTGCCGTTGGCGGTGCCCTGCCCGTTCGCGTCGAGGCACTTGTTGCCGTAGACGTTCAGCGCCTTGCCTGCGGTGTACGTCCACCGCTGCTGGGTCTGGCCGTTGCAGTCGTAGAGCTGCACCCGGGTGCCGTTGGTCTGCGTCGCGTTGGGCACGTCGACGCACCGGCCCGACTGCACCCCGACGATCGTGCCGGCGCCGCCGGGCGGCGGGCTCGAACTCGGCGGCGTGGTCGGGCTGACGGCGTTGAGGGCGTTGAGCACCGAGGTGTAGGCGGACTTCTTGTTCCCGTTGCCGTCGAACAGCAGCGGGCTCTCGCCGGAGCGCCAGGAGTCGCTGTCGCGCACGCCCCACACGGTGATGCCGATGCAGCGCGGCACGTTCA